>NZ_CP016778.1:331355-662710 GCF_002288265.1 Candidatus Planktophila versatilis
ACGACCCACGCCACGGCCTGCTCCTGTTACGACTGCAATCTGCTTCATTTGCTTCGCCCCGGAATCTTTCCATCTAGTTCGTCATCAATATGGACCTGAATAATCTCATCAAGTGTATTTTCAGCTTTAAAGCCAAGTGCTCTAGCTCTTGCACTTGTAATGTCGGGGAAGTTCCAGTTAGAGAGCATTTTTTCGATCACAGGATCAGGCTCATCTTTGATGAGTGCAACAATCTCATCTCCCGCCACCCTGCGAAGTGCATCAATTTCATCACCGACCGTGCCCCAAACCCCAGGCATCATCATTGCTCTGTTATCACCGAGAACCGATGTATCTAAATTCGCTGCATGGACAAGAAAACCAACTGCCGAACGAGGTGAAGCGAAATAGTTAGTAGCACTCTTTGAAGCAGGAAGTATGGCCTCTATTCCAACAAGTGGCTCGCGGAGAATATTTGAGAAGAATCCAGAGGCAGCCTTATTAGGTTTTCCTGGGCGAACGCAGATTGTGGGAAGTCGCAGACTTACGCCGTCGACAAAACCCCGTCGGCTATAGTCGTTGACAAGCAGCTCTGAAATTGCTTTCTGAGTGCCATAACTAGTACGAGGCTGCAGATGAAAATCATCATGGATGATCTCTGGGTAAGGCCCGCCATAAACGGCGACAGATGAGGTGAAGACTAATCGCGGCATGTAACCGTTACCAGTAAGACGAATTGCCTCAAGGATGTTCTTAATTCCCTCTACATTGACGCTGTAACCCTTTTCGAAATTAGCCTCTGCCTCACCTGACACAACAGCAGCGAGATGAAAAATGACATCTGGCTTATTTGTAATGAGAGATTGTGCAATTACGGGGTTTGTAATATCTGCAACTACTGGTTTTATTGGAAATTTTGCCGTGGTCGATAACGCTGGAGCCGCAAAGGCATCTGCCAGTGTAAGTTCAGCTATCTCTCGATTACCGAGCTTGCCTGAGCGCGCTAAGTTGTGGGCTAATTTCTGCCCGACCATGCCGCCACCACCGATAATCAAAATTCTCATATCTTTACCCTAGAGGAAAAGTTTTAATATTCCAAGGAAAATCGGTGATGGGTGCGATTATGCGGACTGACTCATTTATGAGTTCATCGTTCCCTTTATTTTTCTTAGCCTCTCAGAACTCGTTCTACATCAATCGGCAAAATAAACGTTAAGGGTGGAGCAACTATGCAAAATTACCCGCATTGAGTTCAATACTTTTCTCTCAACCAATCTCGCCAGATGACCACTTGTTCTTCAATGAGTAATGATTCCCCTAAACCCCTTGGAATTCGCTGATCATGCTCTGGAACATAGGGGATAGTGATGGGTTTTTTCGCTAAATCTGCGCTGAGATTTTTCACAGGCTTTGAAAAAACTTTACCGACAAGCTCTGCCCAATGACTGAGTTCACGGCCCTTATCTGAACCAATATGAATCGAACCAGCTTGACCCAACCCCAAGACGTAGATCAAAGCGCTAGCCATGTCAGCGGCGTATTCGTAAGATCTCACGGTAGCTGGGTTTACTGCGAGGTTAATTTCATCTTCATACATCCCCGAATGCATAAAATTACCTATGGAGTAATGCTCCTGAAGTGGCACTCTCGGGCCCATAAAGGAGAATAACCTGGCGTTAATTCCTTTCACTGCCCCTTCAATGGTGGCAGCTTCAATCAATTTCTCGGTTTCAATTTTTGCTCTCGCATACTCGCTATCAACTTCATCAGAAGGGTCAAGATCTCGCCTTGGCCAATTGAGGGGAATGTTCTCCAAGGAGCTAGGTGATTTTTCATAGATAGCACCGGAACTTGTATGCAAAAAAATCGGCGGGACATCTTGTTTTTTCGCAATCTCAAGTAAATTTTGAGCACCTGTAACACTTGACTCAAAAACATTTCCTAGGTCACCAGCCCGAGTGGCGGTAGTCGTCGGAGTAGCGGCATGAACAATGTGAGTAAAGGTACCTGCGATTTCTTTGCACACCCTTATATCTGACTCAATGATCTTCACATTTTTCTTTGACGTCAGATCAATCCAAGCGTTGACTTTAGATGCATTACGAGTGATCCCAGTGATTTCAATCTTTAAACCGAACTCTTTATTGAGATGCATTAATGATTCAACTAACCACGATCCGACAAATCCCGTCATGCCAGAAATCAGAAAGGAGGCTTTCTCAAGATTAATGTCATTTTCTTGGAAATACTTTGCAACCAAATCAAGATCGGCTTTCGGCAAAGATTTCATGTGCTAATGCTATGTTCGATTGGAACTAGTTCGCCCCTTGGACTCAGGCGCTTAATAACTCTTTAGATAGGTCATGCAATCTCATCTGTTTCAAAGCGAGTTGGAGGGATGAAGGCGTGAGGTTTTCTCCACTCAGATGACTCGGCTGGGTTTGTCTCGGGAGGACCTGACCTAGCGCCACCCCTAGATGATGAGCGTGGGCAGATGAGAGCGGATAGAAGATTGTGGTGAATTCTTGAGAAAAAGGGTTGACCTTATTGGCGATAGGGATTTGAATAGCTGAAGTTTCTTTTGGAAACGATTCTAGAATCAAGGGGGAAAGATGAAGAGTTTGAAGAAGAAAGCCTCAATGCTCGCAGTGGCCTCACTGCTTGGAATGGGTTTAAATAGCACTAGCGCACAAGGCGCTGAAGTTGTAATCGGAATGAGTTCACCATCTCTTGCAGATGCCGGGCAGCAAGTTATTGCAGCTGGCGTTAAGACCTGGGTGGCAAAGCAAGGCTGGACACTCGTTGCTAAGAACGCAAATGGTGTCGCCAAAGATCAGGCAACACAGATTGAAGCACTCATTGAGCAAAAAGTTAGCGCGATTATTCTGGTTCCAGCAGATGCAGCAGCAATTTGCGCACCTATAGCTAAGGCTGAAGCAGCTGGTATTCCTGTCTTTGCAATCGACAGATTGCCAGATGGCTGCAAAGTTGCAGCAACTGTGTTGGCAGATAATTACCTAGCTGGCCAAGACTCCGGTAAGGCAATGGTCAAACTTCTTACTAAGAAGTATGGATCAGCAAAGGGTATCGTCCTTGAGATTCAAGGCGACATGTCAAGCATCACCGCCCAAGACCGTGGAAACGGATTTGATGATGTTATTAAGAAGTATCCAAAGATAACTCTCATCAAGAAGCCAACTAAATGGACTGAGGCTGAATTCTCTAAAGCCACACGTGACGTTGCATCAACTAAAAAACTTGATGGTATCTACATGCACTCCGACTGTGTCGGTTCAGTTGTAGTGACAACAGCACTGAAATCCGTTAACAAGCTCTTCAAGCGTGGAAATGCAAAGCATGTATTCCTTACCGGAGTAGATGGATGCTCAGCCACAATGAAGGTATTCCGCGATGGGTATTTTGATGCAACCTCAAGCCAGGCCTTGCCTGATTTCGGGTCAGTAACAAATCTTGTCAAGGTTGTACTTGAAGGTGGATCAATCACTGAAGGCGCTTTTGCTGCTGAAGGTGCTTCAGGACCAATCTCTGGAAAGATCAAGAACGGCCCAGCTGGCCCAACATTGGCGTTGAAGACAATTCCGGTTACACCGGCAAATGTCGACAACACCGCTTTGTGGGGTAATGCTAAGTAGTTGAGTTAAAAATTCTCCCCGGAGAGATCAGCAATGATCTCTCCGGGGAGAATTAACACTTTTATATGGATGATTGGCGTAGTCTTTTAATAATTAATCTCTTGGAAAAGGATTCGTCTTGAAGAATGAAATGTGCTTGGAAGCTATTGAAGCTACCAAGATCTATGGCAAGACTACGGTTTTGCAGAACGTATCTATGAATGTGCTTAAGGGAGAGGTACACGGGCTTGTTGGTCGCAACGGTGCCGGAAAGTCCACGCTAGTAGGTGGCATCACCGGACTCGTAACGCTAGACCACGGTCATGTAATTTTTGATGGCGTAAAACTTGAACCAGGCAATCCTGAATTCGCACTTAAAGCGGGCATCGCAATTGTTCCGCAACAAATGAGTTCATTCCGCACGCTTTCGGTAGGAGAAAATTTATTTGTTGGCCGCCTGCCCATGGGTAAGCACGGCTTGGTTAATTGGACAAAAGTCTGGGAGATGGCTGAAACTTCTCTGAAATTAGTTGGTCTAGATATTGACCCGAGAGTTCCTATTGCAACTCTTGGTGTTGCATCCCGACAGATGATTGCAATCGCGCAGGCGCTATCTCGATCTGCAAAACTGATAATTCTTGATGAACCAACCGCAGCCTTAGCAAAACCTGAAATTGATAGACTCTTCAAATTAATAGAGAATTTATCTGACTCCGGCGTTTCAATTATTTATATTTCACACCACCTTCAAGAAGTTTTTGCTATTACAGAGAGAGTGACAGTGCTGCGCGATGGCTTATCGCGAGGGACTTTTCAAACTTCTGAAATTTCATCCGATGATTTGATTAGGGAGATGGGGGCTAGCTCTGCGCTCACGAAGAGAGCTCGCAAATCAGATAGTCACTCATCAGATTCGGATCTCGGTAAGAGCGCAGTTGTGCTTGATGTTAAAGATTTAAGTAAGGAAAATGCTTTTAGCCAAATCTCTCTCACGATTCGAACTGGTGAAGTTGTTGGGTTAACCGGGTTAGAGGGATGCGGAAAGCATGAATTAGTTCAGACACTTTTCGGCTTGCAAGGAGCGACATCGGGTAGCGCTGAATACGGTGGCGCAAGTAGCGTTGCAAAGCGCCCCAAAGAAGCGATTTCACGGGGAGTGGGATATCTATCGCAGGATCGTCGAGGAGAAAGCGTATTCGAAAAATTCAACGTTGCAGATAATCTCACGATGACAGTACTTGATAGGTTGCAGAATAAATGGGGCCTGCAATTCCCAAGTAAGGCTAGAAAAGTATCTAAGGATGCAATTAAAACTTACAGCATTGTTTGTACAGGTCCCGGTCAAATTGTTGGCACATTAAGTGGAGGCAACCAGCAAAAGGTTGCACTTGCCAAAATGTTGCAATCCGGTCCTTCTTTGTTACTTCTTGAGGAGCCGACGCAAGGTGTTGATATTGCAGCCAAGGCGAGCATTACGACCATCGTTGCAGAGGCTTGTGAGCGTGGCGCAGGAGTGCTACTCATCTCAGATGAAGTAGAGACTTTGTTACAGGTAACTGACCGAGTCATCGTTCTATATAAGGGCAATAAAGTTAGTGAGTTTGAAACTGAAGATTTAGATGGCGAAACACTTATCCGAGCAATCGAAGGGATCAACGCATGAAAAGAGTAAAATGGATCAACAGATTGGTTGACCATCTAATTTGGATTGTGTTAGCTGTAACAGTTATTGTGATAGCCCTGACAATTGATACCTTCTTCCAGTTCAATAACCTTTCTAATGTGCTGCTTCATGGCACAGTCCTTGGCCTTTTATCTATTGCCGCCGCAACGGTAATTATCGGCGGAGATCAAGATCTCTCGCTCGGTGTGAATATGGGTTTTGTTGGTTATCTGGTTGCCTGGATATCTTTAGGCGAAGGAGATGTCGGTAGTGGTTGGAATGTAAATCCAATTCTTGCAGCATTTATCGGCATTGCCGTGGGTATTGGAATTGGCTGGGTAAATGGCTCATTGGTAACTCGACTTAAGATGGATAGTTTCCTTGTAACTCTCGGAAGTCTTATTGTTTTGGGTGGACTTACCTATGTGTTAAATCAGGCCAGAACTTTGAACGGAATCGACCCGGCCCTGTTGTTTTTAGGAGGAGAGAAATCATTTGGAGTTCCTAACTCAGTAATTCTTACTGCCTGCGCCTTTGGACTTGCGATAATGATCTCTCGCTTTACCAGTAGCGGACGTCGTCTTTATGCAGTGGGAAGCAATGCAGTAGCTGCACGAGCTGCAGGTATTGATCCAGGTGCGGTAAAGCGTCGCATGTTTATGGTTGCCGGAGGAACTGCCGGCGTTGCCGGATTGCTCATCATCGGAGAACTTGGGTCAGCGCCAGCAAATGTTGGTCAGGGTGTGATTTTTGAAGTATTTGCTGCAACAGTTATTGGTGGGGTAAGTCTTTCCGGAGGACGTGGGTCTTACTTCGATGTCTTAGGAGGAGTGCTTTTGTTATCAATCATCGCAAATGCTCTCAACCTCACTACTATCGACCCATTCTGGGTAGAGCCAATTCGAGGATTTATCATTTTGTTCGCCGTCTTCTTGGACTCACAGCGTGAGACTTTGCGCCTGTGGCTCTTTAAGCATGCAACATCCTAAAGTTGCGATGAAAGCACTTTTCATCACTGCTCCTCAAAAGTGGGAGATTTTAGAAGTCCCTACTCCCGAAATCACTCAAGCTGAGGTGCTTCTTCGTGTTGGCTTTGTCGGACTTTGCGGTACTGACCTGGAGCTACTAAACGGAAAGCATCCATATTTTTCAACAAATAATGCTTCTTTCCCAATGCAAATTGGGCATGAGATGAGCGGAACAATTGTTCAATCCATGAATCCAGCTTTACCTGTTGGTACGCAAGTGATTATGGATCCAATCGTAGGGTGCGGAAATTGTGAAGGTTGCAAAAATCGTGCGACGTGGTGTCAGGAGCGCGTTGAGATTGGAGTACGACGCGGGGGACCCGGTGCATTGGCAGAGTATGTAAAAGTCCCTATGGGAAATGTTTATCCGATTCCACAAGGAGTTTCACTTCGTGATGCAACTCTTACCGAGCCGGCAGTCACTGCCATTAATGGCGTATCTAGAATTCAAGCCTCTGGGGGTCGCGCACTAGTAGTGGGAGATGGCACTATTGGAATAATTGCTGCGCAAGTTCTTGCACATAGAGGCTGGAAGGTGCAAGTAGCAGTTCTCAATGAAGTAAGTGCAGAGCGTGTGCGTTCGCTGGGATTTGAACCTGTCATGCCACATCAAATGGAAAGCATTTCAGTCAATGTTGTCGTTGAGGCTGCAGGCACAAATCGTTCCATCCAATCCACATTTAAGGCTGTATCTGCGGGTGGCGAGGTTGTGCTCCTTGGAGTTCCAGATAAACCTATGGAAGGTTTCGATATTGCCGATCTCGTATTACGTGAGATCTCTATTTATGGAGTACTCAATGGGCCTGGTTTGTATAACGAGGCACTTGAACTGATTGCTAAGGGTGTTATTCAGTCATCAAAAATTATTGATCAAGTCTTTGACTTTGCCCAGTTTGGTGATGCAATCAAGTTATTAGCTAACCCAGATAGGAAATTGCCTAAAATCCTCATCGGTATGTAAGTAGCCAGTTAGTTCTGCTTGGTCAGTTGCAGTACCTCAGTGGCGCTGCATTCCTCGGCGGCCCCAGAACTCCCAGAGGGCCATCACACTCAAAACAAGTGCGAATCCGAAGAGAACATCCTCTGCTGGAGCGGAGAAGAATCGAAGTCCCACAATCGCATCAGGGCTATACATCACGATATTTCTTGAGGTGAGCCACCAATTTGTCAGAAACTGGAATGGCAAGATGATTGCATAAGAGGTCCAGAATGCTGGTCGCGTGAGCATGGAAGTTTTAAAGAGAAAGAGGTCTGCCATAACCGCTATGGCAAATGCGGTAATTGCGATATCAGAGTAAATCATTCGCCGAACTCATCTTTACGCCAGTGTGGTTTAACGGTGGTGACGCCCTCAATCGTAAAGATAGCTGCCATCGGAATCACCATAAAGAAAATATATTCCTCTAGCGGAATACTAAACGGTCCATAAATCCCTAACATTTGTTCCCGATCGAAGAACCAGTGGCCTTGTGCGATTGCATAGGCATCCCAAGCAAGAAAAAAAATACTGATGGGCAAAACGCTAATTGCTACTCGCTTGATGCGACGCAAGACGCCGGTCTTCAAATAGATCTCTAGCCAGGCCGAGCCGCAGAAGGTAAATATGAGCATCGCCATATAAGACCACTGTTTCATGCCTGCATTTTTGCATATAACTCTGTGAAAAATTGCTACTGTGTTCGCTATGAGTGAGACTAAATTACGGCTCTTTAGCCGGGTCCGCACTCTCTCCAGCGCGGTGATTGCCATTGCTACCGTGCTCTCACTGCTCTTCTCGCAGTGGCTTGGAACAAACTCCCTGGGCTGGCAGTTAGTTCTGGCAACGATCGCCTTAGCTATTGGTATTCCACATGGCGCCCTAGATCATCTGGTCACACTTCCTAAGGCAGCTCCTATTCGGATGGCGTTATTTATCATGCTCTACGTCGCCATCGCCCTACTCGCTATCTATGCAATCCTGCGATGGAACGTCTGGGGATTCATCTTTGTTGTCATCATGAGTGCCACCCACTTTGGAATCGGAGATGCAGCATTCTTAAGTGAGAAAGATTCACTAGATGGCAGTTCCCGAATTCCGGCTTGGTTCTATGCACCTGCTGCTGGGCTGCTTCCGGTTGCCATCCCGCTGGTAAACAGCCGCAGTACCGATGCACTTGAAAAAGTTAATCCTGCGCTGATTAATTGGCATAGTGGGTTCACTACTGAAATTCTGATGGCAGTTGCCGTAGTTACAACTCTTTGCCTTCTGGCACTGCTCCAACGTAAGCGTTATCGAGATGCACTCGACATTCTGCTCTTGGCCGCCCTCGCCTCCTTTGCACCACCTCTTGTGGCGTTTGCCGTCTACTTCGGCTGTTGGCATGCAATGCGCCATACCGCTCGTCTTACCTCACTCTTACCTAATTCAGAGAGTGCATACTTGCGGGGACGCCCTGGTCAGGCCTTTGTGGCCGCCGTTATTCCAGGGCTGCCAGCACTTGTTGGAACATTAATCTTCGTCGTTATCTTGGCTGGCTTTTCACAACAAGATCTCAGTGACAAATTCTTATGGTTGACCTTGGTCACAATCTGGGCGCTAACAGTTCCTCACATGATAGTCACAGCCAGATTAGACCGCGCCGCACTCAAGAAATAAGTACCGCTTAGTTACTCTTGCCCACATGCTTAAGAAAACTCTTGTTGTGCTCTTACTTCTTAGCGCTACGCCTTCAGCACATGCGGCGCCTGTATATGTTTTTCCGGTAGCAAATTGCGAAGTGAACTATGCACGAGCACATCATGACTATGCCGCGACAGATATTTTGGCAAAGGCGGGCTGCAAATTCGTGGCACCTATTAACGGCGTTGTTGATGAAGTTAATCGGGTAGATACCTGGCGGAGTCCACCTAATCTAGGAATCACACGAGGTGGTTTATCTGTGTCAATTATTGGTGAAGATGGTGTTCGTTACTACGGTTCACATCTGCGATCCATTCCGCTTAGCATTCAGCCCGGCGTTGCAGTTACCGCAGGTCGCATCCTCGGAGCAATTGGAGCTACCGGAAGTGCGCGCGGAACATCGCCACATCTTCACTTTGGAATTTCCTGGCCAACACCGCCAGATACGTGGTGGGTGCGTCGTGGAGAAGTTCTACCGTGGAAGTATTTAGATGCCTGGAAGAACGGTAATGATTTATCTCCCGCAAAAGCTGTTGCTGCAATGAAAGCTAAAGTTGGCGAGATACCACCGGAGCCTAAGAAGTAATTATTTTTGGGAAAAAAATAAGGCCCGTACGATTTCTCGCACGGGCCTTACTTATAAGTGAATTTAGTTAGCGTTCACTGCATCTGCCTGAGGACCCTTAGGACCCTGGACAACCTCGAATGACACTGACTGACCCTCTTCAAGGGACTTGTAACCGTTTCCTTGGATTGCTGAGTAGTGAACGAAAACATCTTGTCCGCCACCATCAACTGCAATGAAACCGAAACCCTTTTCAGAGTTGAACCACTTAACTGTACCTGTTGCCATATTTTTTACTATTCCTTCGATATGTGTAGGTGTTCGAGAATTCCTCGACCACCAGTCTTCGTCTTGCGTTCAGCCATACCGAGTAAAGAAGTAAATCTAACAACGGGTACTGATTAAAGCGTCCGACTAGGGAAAAGCGTACCGGCAATACATGGGTATTCCTATTCCGTAAACAGCTCATACCAACCCAGATCACGCTCAAAAAATGGCTGGGGATTCACAAAGTCAGTCAAAAGTTGTATAAATGAGGTACTCAACTACCAAAGAGTAAGCGTTTGTGGATCGGGGAAGGTCGCACAAGGCAGCCTTGGTAGGAGTTTTTCATATGCACGACAAACGCTATGCCGGATTGATTACCATCCACTCGGCGCCATCACCCCTGCGCCAACATATTGAGTGGGGGTTGAATGCAATTCTTGGCATCACACACGAATACTCATGGCGTGATCAACCACTAGCAACCGGCACCTTGCGCACCATCATTGAATATCGCGCTCCACTTGGAACTGCGGCAAAAATTGCAACAGCGCTCAAGAACTGGCATTACCTGCGTTTTGAAGTGCAAGAATTTTGTAGCCAAGGCGCTGAGTTCTTTCGCTTCACCCCAGAGCTAGGTATTCATCGCGCCTTCACCGATGGAACTGGTTCGATACTTATTTGTGAAAATGTTATCCGTAAGTCTCTTGCCAGCTTTGATGATGTAGAAATTCGTGAGAATTTAGAGGCAGCACTCGGAAGTGCATGGGATTTAGCACTCGAGCCAATGCGCGGGGTAGATCTACAGGAAGTTCACAGACTCAGAGCTATATAATTAATTTATGACTTCACAAGCACCCATGACTTCCATCGAACGTCGCCGATCAATTCTCTATATTGCAATTGCGCTCATTCTTGCAATTGCCGTCGGCGGGGGACTTGTTAAAGTCGGTGCCGGTTTTGCAGCACGCAGTGCAAATGGCATCACAGTCACTGGCTCTGCTAAGACATCTGCTACCGCCGATAATGCTGTCTGGACACTCAATGTTTCACTTACTCGTCCAACTGTTTCTGAGGCAGTGACCAAGGTGGGTAATGATGTCGCAGCGGTCAGCAAATACCTCACAGATGGTGGAGTTCCGGCCAGCGCACTCACACTTGGCTCAGTCTCAACCTATGCCAATGAAGAGTATGCAAATGGAAATAACACCGGAAAGATTCTTAACTACCGCGCCTCCCGTGATGTTGTTGTTCGCTCGAAAGATGTTGATCTCATCGCTAAGTTAGCTCAAGGCATTGGCACAATTCTGCAAGCCGGAGTAGCGGTCAATAATTACGGACCGCAGTACTACCTCTCTACTCTCCCGGCATTGCGCCCTCAGCTATTAGAAGAAGCGATGAAAGATGCCAAGATCCGCGCGCAAGCAATTACCAAAGCGGTTGGTGGAAAAGTTGGTGCGGTGCAAGCTGTGCGCTCTGGTGTATTTCAGGTGACAACGCCGGATTCAACGATGACCCAAGATACTGGGGCATATGACACATCAAGTATTGAAAAGACTGTGACATCTACCGTCTCAGTTACCTTCGACGTTAAGAAGTAGCCCTTAGAGCGGAATGTTGCCGTGAGATCCACGGCGATATTCACTTTCACCTAAAACTTTAGCAATCGCACTGCGTGTCTTATCAGGCTCAATCATTTCATCGACCGCCCCTATTTCAATGGCGCGGGCAACACCGCCAGATACCTTCTCGTGTTCGGCGGCAAGTTCAAGTTCCATACCTTCGCGTTGTGCTTCCGGTAGATCTGCCAATAATCTGCGGTGCAGCACGCGCACAGCAGCAACTGCGCCCATCACCGAAACTTCAGCCTGCGGCCAAGCAAATACTCGAGTGGCACCCAGTGACTTTGAATTCATGGCAACGAAAGCTCCGCCATAGGCCTTGCGGGTAATGACAGTGACTCGTGGAACAACTGATTCAGCAAATGCATGCAGCAACTTGGCGCCACGTCGTACGGCACCTTCCCACTCTTGACCGATACCAGGCAAGAAGCCAGTGACATCTGCAATCACAATCAGCGGAATACCGAAGGCATCACAGGTGCGCACAAAACGGGCCGCTTTCTCTCCTGCTGCCGAATCAAGCACGCCACCAATTACTTGTGGGTTATTTGCAATCACACCCACTGTGCGTCCACCTAGCCTGCCAAGAACAGTTGTCATGTTCTGTGCCCACATATCAAGTAGCTCTAGCTTTTCGCCATCAGTGTCTAAAATCGCATCAACCAGCGGATGAACTTCATAGACGCGCTTTTTTGATTCAGGTACTAAGTGAGCAAGTGGCACATCTGCCACAGTTGGCGACATCAGACCTTGATTAGAAAAGAGTGAGACTAAATCTTGAATCTCACTAAAGGCAATATCTTCTGTAGGGGCAATAACGTGAGCAACGCCAGAGTTCTTGCTGTGTGCCTCCGGGCCACCGAGTAGCGCCATATCCACAACATCGCCGGTAACAGATTTAACGACATCGGGACCGGTAACGAAGATGCGACCTTCTGGCGCCAGGACAACAACATCTGTCAGCGCTGGACCATAAGCACCGCCACCTGCTGTGGGGCCAACGACTAGAGATAACTGCGGGATGCGACCACTTGCTGTGACCATCGATTGAAAAACTTCACCGAATGCATTTAAGGATGCAACGCCGTCACTAAGCCGGGCTCCACCTGAATGCCAGATTCCGATAACGGGAACTTGGGCGCCCATCGCTGCGCGATATGCCTGCACAATAACTTGCGAACCTTCAATGCCCAGTGCGCCACCTTTAATGGTGGGATCGGAGGCAAAGACAACAACTTTATTTCCTTTTACTAACCCGGTCGCTGCAACCATTCCGCAATCTGTGCGCGGTAGCAGAAATTCAAATGCGCCGTCATCAGTAAGTCTGGCAATGCGAGCCTCAGGATCTAGCGAAGTGACTGGGGGTGTCATGGTTCTAGATTAGAGCGATTTGAATGCAAGCACCACGTTGTGGCCGCCAAAACCGAAAGAATCATTGAGCGCTGCGATATCTCCGGCCGGAAGGGCGCGAGGCGTGTCGCGCACAACATCGACTGTCACAGCTGGATCTAAGTTCTCGATATTAATTGTTGGGGGAGCAAGGCGTTCTTGCAGTGCTTTGACGATAAATACAGATTCAATTGCGCCAGCGCCACCCAGTAAGTGGCCAGTCATTGATTTTGTTGCAGAAACTGCAACGTGGTCAGCATCGGCACCTAACGCTTTGCGAAGAGCATTTGCTTCGGCCACATCTCCTGCCGGAGTAGATGTTGCGTGAGCGTTTAAGTGAACAATATCTTTTGTAGAAAGCCCAGAGTTAGCTAGCGCAAATTTAATTGCGCGCTGTACTCCGCCACCATCAGGATCAGGTGCGGCAATGTGATAACCATCGGATGTCAGCCCTTGTCCGGCAATCTCGCAATAAATCTTTGCCCCGCGTGCTTTAGCGCATTCGTATTCCTCAAGAATAAGTACGCCGCCGCCTTCACCGAGTACAAAGCCATCTCGATCAATGTCATAGGGGCGAGATGCTGCAGCTGGATTGTCATTACGTGTGGAGAGCGCTTTCATCTGCCCAAAGGCAGCCATGGGTAGTTGATGAATAGCAGCTTCAACGCCACCAGCGACAATAATGTCGGCGCGATTACTTTTAATCATTTCGAAGGCGTACCCAATTGCTTCGGCACCTGATGCGCACGCACTCACAGGAGTGTGTACGCCAGCCTTTGCTTGAAGTTCAAGACCAACATTTGCCGCCGGCCCATTGGGCATCAACATCGGAACAGTGTGTGGGCTCACCGCGCGCGCACCTTTTTCTTTGAAGATATCAAATTGATCAAGGAGGGTGATGACGCCACCAATGCCTGAGGCAATCACAACACCAAGACGTTCCTTATCGATGTCATCCGGTGAGCCAGCATCTTTCCAGGCTTCCCGGGATGCGATCAGAGCAAATTGTTCGGATCGATCAAGGCGACGCATTTCAACGCGCTCCATCTGATCTGCCGGTTCGGTCACAACGCGCGCCGCAAAGTGCACAGGTAGGAGTTCTCGCCAATCTTCAGTGAGAAGTCGAACACCACTCTGGCCGGCTAAAAGCGCCTTCCAGGTTGTGGCAACATCGCCACCGATTGGAGTTGTTACTCCAAGGCCGGTGACGACTACGCGACGTTGTGACATAGAGCTATAAATTCTTTACCTAAGCTACTTACGCTGCAGCGTTAACGATGAAGTTAACTGCGTCGCCCACTGTTGCAAGCTCAGTTACCTTCTCATCAGGAATCTTCACACCGAAGCGCTCTTCGCAGGCAACGACAACTTCAACCATGCTCAGTGAGTCAACTTCTAGGTCATCTGTGAAGCTCTTGTTAAGTTCGATTGATGCAGCTGGAATACCCGCTACTTCTTCAACGATCTCTTTAATTCCTGCAAGTACATCTGCTGGTGAAAGCGCCATTATTTTTCCTTTACTTAAGTGAACCTACGTATCGGGGACAGGTGAGCAATTGTCTATGAAAAAGGGCTCTACTTCCCAGTAAATCGGTAAATATTTGGGAAAAAATTATGGTTTTGGGGGTAATTCAACGACTTGGCCCGCATAAACGAGACCTGCGCCATAGCCAATGAGCAACGCCAGTTTTCCATGTAGCTCTGGGTGTTGATCAAGGAGAATGTCCATCGCAAGTGGAATAGAGGCCGCTGATGTATTTCCATTGACGCGAACATCATCTGCAATGACAACTGAATCGGGCATGCCCATCTCTTTCGCCATCGTTTCAATGATGCGCATATTTGCTTGATGCGGAATAAATGCAGCAATGTCATTCACGGTAAGTCCGGCCGCCTCCATAGCTTTCACCGCCGCTTTGCTCATGGAAAAAACTGCCCATCGATAAACTTTCTGACCTTCTTGGGAAATATTCGGCCACTTACTTCCAGCCTTTGTTAATTGTGTTTCGACATCGCGCACATCAATCCAGGAAGGATTCATCTGGATTGCATCACGGTTATCAGCATCAGAACCCCACTCAACTGGGCCAATGCCAGCTTCGCGTGATTGACCAATGACAACAGCGCCGGCACCATCGGCAAAGATAAATGCCGTTGCCCGATCATCAGGATCTGTGAAATCTGAAATTTTCTCCGCGCCCACTACCAGCACAGTCTTGGAAGTTCCGGCCTTGATAAAATCGTGCGCCATGGAGATGCCGTAGGAAAAGCCAGCACACGCGGCATTGATATCAAAGGCAGCTGCTGTGGGATGGCCGAGTCGTTGCAAGATGGCTGTTGCGGCAGAGGGCATTTGAAAAGGAAAAGTGACAGTGGCAACGATGAGAGTATCAATATCGCTAATACTTAATTTTGCTTTAGCCAGTGCATCTTCCACAGCCCATGTTGCCATATCAAGCACAGATTCTGAATCATCTGCAAAGCGGCGGGATTCAATACCTGTGCGCTGCTGAATCCATTCATCACTTGATTCAATGCGGTCAACAATTTCAGAGTTAGGCACCAACCGCTTTGGTCGATAGGAGCCAACGGAAAGTATTCTGCTCTCACTGCCTGACTTTGAAGCAATCACCTTAGACATTACTTGCCTCCGTGTTGAGCAATGAATTCATGTGCTGATTCTAAGTCTGCCGCAGATTTCAGAGCGAACTGCGCAATACTCGGAGTTGCGCGCTTGATGAGGCCTACCAGCGTGCCGGCCGGAGCAAGCTCAATCACGCCAGTAACACCTTGGGCTACGAGTGATTGCATACACAAATCCCAGCGCACCGGATTAGCAATCTGATTGACGATGCGATCCAGTGTTTCGCGGCCGCTGCTCACAACGCCACCATCTTTATTAGAAAGCAGTGCAACGGCCGGGTCACTGACCTTCATCGTTGCTGCAAGTTCTCGCATTGGTGCTACCGCTGGCTGCATATAAGAGGTGTGAAATGCGCCAGCAACTGCCAGTGGTCGAACGCGAGCACCATCAGGTGCCAATTGCGCAAGAGCATCGAGATCACCGGCTGCAACTATTTGTCCACCGCCATTGTCATTTGCCGCAACTAGTCCTAAATCCGTGATTGCGCGCAGCACAACCTCGCGCTCTCCGCCGAGTACTGCAGCCATTCCGGCAGGAGTGACACTGGCGGCCTTCGCCATTTCAATGCCACGAGCGCGTACTAATTTCATTGCATCAAGTGGAGTAATCACACCCGCAACAACTGCGGCCGTTATTTCGCCAACAGAGTGGCCTGCTACGCAAGCGAATTTTCCATCTGCGCTAAGTGCGCGAGCGGCAAGCAAGCCTGCAGCAACAATTAGTGGTTGTGCATTGGCAGTTTCTTTGATTTCTTCGGCATCGGCTGTTGTACCAAGGTGAATCAGATCTAAATCAATGGCATCAGACCACTGCTGTAAAAGCTCTTTCGCATCTTTATCTTCTAGCCACGATGTGAGCATTCCCGGAGTTTGCGAACCTTGACCGGGAGCAATGATGGCGAGCACACACTTAATATAGTAGAAGAGTGCGGCGGAAGTCCGCGCTTACCTGCCGGTAGCGAGAAGTTCTAGGAAACTCGCTCATCTTCGAGCATAGGTATTGCGACATCTTGCTTCTTGTTAAAGTCTGGGAAGTACACATCTGCTGGCTCTGCCGCACTTTTGTTTCGCACCATATGAATGAGCTCTGTAATTGAAAGAATCAATAGCGCTGGCAGTAAATCTACGCTGCGCTTAAGAAACCAGGGTGTGCCATTTTTTAGCATCCATTTAATGGAATCTTTCCGATTTCGATTGTTGATTGGATCAATAACAATCTCGTCAATATGAAAACCACGTTGGCGAAGTAGATGTGCAAATTCTTGGGCGATGAACTGATGCCCATGCTTACTTGGGTGCATCCGATCCACATGCCACTTATCGCGCTCGTATATTCCTTTCAGTGAGCGAGTCTCGAGCAAGATGGCGCTGTATTTGCGAGCTAACTTACGAGTCACATGATTGACAGCAGATACTCGACGACGACACACACGAGCAACCAGGTATGGCATCGGAACAATCTCGGTTGGATCATGGAGTTCAAGGAGCATAACCTGCGCTCCGCTTTCCACAATGTCTTTGAGGGTAGCGGTGAGGTTTTCTTCAAATACTTTAGGCGAGAAACCATTGCGCAATAGGTCATTGCCACCGACGATAACGCCGACAAGTTCTGGCTCGTGAATCAAAACTTTTGGAAGTTGCTCAAAGCGAACTTCTTTCGAGCGCGCACCGGGACGAGAAACATTGAGGTATGCCAATGGTTCGTTAAACGCTTTGACTAGGTGATAGCCCCAACCGTAGTAATTACCGAATGAATCAGAGTCACCCACACCCGATCCTGCGCTATCTCCCACAATTGCGAAGGTGATTGGCTTTTCCATCTTAGGCCGCACTTTTATTTGTTGGGCGATGTGCAACTGGTGTAAATGCCGGGGCGTCACCCAGTCGACCTAAACGCATAATTGTCTCTGACCATGGGAACTGTTCAGCTTGGGTGCGACAGCGATCTGAGAGCGTGGCATCTTCAGTAATTTCATCGAGCAAGATTTGAACAGCATCGGCAAATGCGCGTCCGTTATTTGCAGCGGTCAGTCCGACAAAGTCGCCATTGTGATCTACAAGAAATTCACCGACCGCACTTGTCTCTGATGCAACTACGGGTGTTCCACTTGCCAGTGATTCGAGTGCTGCCAGGCAGAAGGTTTCAATCGGACCTGGTGCAAGTGAGATATCTGCGGATGCAATCATTTGGGCAAGTAAGTTCTTATTTGCCACATAACCCCAGAAGGTCACCGGGATATCGCGCGATGAGTCATATAACTTCTTATGTAGTGGACCGCTACCGATATAGACAAGGCGGGCGTTAATTCCACGATCTAGGAGCTCGCGCAAGGTTTCTAGTGAACGCTCTGGTTTCTTCTCCGGGGAGAGACGACCACAGTGAACTAGCAGAACATCCCCACCCTTAATCATCTTGGTGCGAAGTTCTTCATTGCGTAGTGACGGCGAGAAAGTCTGGAGATCCACACCGAGTGGAACCCGAACGACGTTCGTGGTTCCAATCTCATCAAATTCAGCTGCCGCAAAGTTTGTAGTGGTAACCACAAAATCAAAACGTGAAGCCAGCCGAGTGTTATGCCAGCTGACAAATCTCTTCATGGGTACGCCCAAGTAATTCTTGACCAGACCACGCAAAGTTTCGTGACTAAATACGATTGCCGGAATGTTGCGATCAGCGGCCCACTTACCAAGGCAGGAGAGCGTGAAGCGATCAGAGACTTCAATGCGATCTGGCTTAAGTGAGTTAAGAATTGTTTTGACGCGATAGGTGGAGCGAATAACGCGATAGCCACCGCTAAAGGGAATCTGCCATGAAGGAAGTGAGATGCAGGCACCGTGAGTTGTTTCTTCACGTCCAAACTTCTTTCCCGGAACGACATAGATAAATTCGTGGCCTTCGGCTGTGTAGCCGCTACCAAGGTTATGCAGTGTGGTCTTGATGCCACCTGATTTAGGTCCGTAGAAGTTAGCAATATGAATGATTCTCATGCGACTAGTTCACCCTTTCTCGCAACTTGGGCAATCGTCTGGCGGTAGTAATCAATTAATTGGGCATTGATGTAATCCCAGGTGCGATGCTCCACTGAACGACGGGCAGCTACCTGCATCAGATCAAAAGCGCTGTGACTACGAAGCGTTGATACCGCTTCTAGTAGCGCGTATGAATCAGCGGTATCAATAAGCAGGCCAGTAATGCCATGATCGATTAAGTCAACCGGACCACCAGTATCAGGGCCAATCACTGGAACACCTGCTGCAAGTGCCTCTTGGATTGCTTGGCAGAAAGTTTCATGCTTGCCGGTGTGAACGAAAATATCAAATGAGGCAACGTAGCGACCAAGTTCAGTACCAGATTGATATCCAACAAAACGTGCATTAGGTAGCTCGCGCTTCAGCCTCGCTTCGGCTGGGCCGCCACCAACAATAACAAGCTGAATATCAGGTTGGCGATCAAGGATGGCAAGATCATCGATACGTTTTTCATTGGCAAGGCGGCCGACGTAGCCAACAATTAACTTGCCGCTATCTTTTCCGCGAATATTTTCGCGCAGAGATTCATCGCGGCGAGTAGGATCAAATTTCACTAGATCCACACCACGCTTCCAAATCTCAACGTTCTTCACGCCAGTTGATTCAAGATCGCGCCGAGCCCACTTTGATGGTGCCAGGGTGAGATCTGTTGTTTGATGAATACGCGCTACCCACTTCTTCAAAGTGTTGTGGGCGATTGTTAAACCGTAGTGACGAGCAAAGCCCGCGATATCTGTTTGATAGACCGAGACCGTTGGAATTCCGTTCTTCTTGGCAAAGCGGGCAACGTAATGTCCTAAGAAGATAGGGGATGCCAGGTGAATGACATCGGGAGCGAAACCTTCAAGGTATGGCTCCAGATATTTGCGTGGAACGCCCATTGGAATAAGCTTTTTCATCGCAATGCTTGGCACATGTTTAATCTTGTAATCTAGATAGGAAGTAGGTGCGCCTTCACTCTCCGGTGCGATGATCAGAACTTCGTGACCTTGCACTTTGCAATATTCGAGTAAGCGCAGGACTGAGTTGGTGACGCCATTGACCTGTGGCAAAAATGCCTCAGTCACCACTGCAATACGCAGTGTGCGCGTGCTATTGATCTCAATCATGTAAGAATCATGTGAGGCTCACACATCTAGATTTTCCCCTACGGGTTACATGTCTCTGAATAGAAGGTGAACCGTTGGTTGAGAGTTTTGCGCTCATTCACCCTTCCGAAAGCGACTACTGACCGGTAACATCTGCCCCATGAAGATTGCCGTCTGCATCAAACAGGTGCCTGATTCCTGGGCCGAGAAGAAGATGGTCAACGGCGTACTCGACCGCGAGAGCGTTGATGCAGTCCTTAATGACCTTGATGAGTATGCAGTGGAAGAAGCACTTCGTATTGTTGAAGCACATGGTGGCAATGAAGAAGGTGGTGCGCACACCGTGACCTTGATTTCTATGGGACCAGAGCGGGCAACGGATGCACTTCGCAAAGGCCTTTCCATGGGGGCAAACGATGCAATCTTGGTAACAGATGCTGCGTTGGCAGCAGCCGATGCGCTCTCAACCTCGCGCGTATTAGCTCAAGTAATTGGTGATGGCGGATATGACATTGTCATCTGTGGCACCGAATCAACTGATGCTCGCATGAGCGTGGTGCCGGCGATGATCAGCGCTCGCCTTGGTTGGGCGCAACTGACATTTGCCTCAAAGGTAGTTGTTGATCCGGGCGGAAAAGTTTCCATCACGCGCGTGACAGAGGCTGGCGTTGATGAAATCAGTGCCGCTTTTCCAGTAGTAATTAGCGTGGTTGAGAAGATTAATGAACCGCGTTATCCATCCTTTAAAGGAATCATGGCGGCGAAGAAGAAGACGATTGAACATAAAGATTTAGCAGCAGTGGGAGTCAGCGCCCAAAGTGGTTGGTCACAAGTTATAGATGCCACACCACGTCCGGCTCGCGCAGCGGGTGTGAAGGTTAATGATGAAGGTGGCGCCGGTGATGCGCTGGTTAGCTTCTTGGCAGAGAAGAAGTTGATATGAGCACAGTATTTATTCTTGCTGATTTCTCAGGTGAAAAAGCAAGTAAGACAACAGCAGAGATTGCAACAGCTGCGGCCCGTATTGGCACTGTCACAGCAATAGTTCTAGCTGGCGCCGGGAAAGGTGCGGCACTTGCAGCAACTGTGAATCAAGGACCGATTAGTGAGATTATCGTGATTGAATCTGATGATTTCACATCCCATGGTGTTGCAGCATCTGCCGATGCACTAGCAAATCTTATTAAAGAGAAGTCTCCAGCTGCAGTTCTCATTGCATCGCATGCATTCGGTAAAGAGATGGCTGGGCGCGTGGCAGTGCTCTGTGATTCTGGGATTATTACCGATGCCATTGATATTGCAAGTGATGGCAGTGCCACACAATCAGTCTTTGGTGGATCAACCACGGTGCATTCACAAGTTTCACATGGCACACCAATTATTACGGTTCGCCCCAATAGCATCGATGCCGATTTCACATCGTGCGCACCTGCTATTACAAATGCAACTGCCACAATTAGCGCCGATGCAAAGAAAGCAACGGTTTCATCTACTCAACCTCCGGTAAAGGGTGGTCGACCAGAGTTAACCGAAGCCAACATTGTTGTCTCAGGTGGACGTGGAACAGATGGCAACTTCACGGCCGTTGAATCATTTGCAGATTCATTGGGCGCAGCAGTAGGTGCATCACGCGCTGCAACCGATGCTGGTTGGTATCCACATTCACATCAGGTGGGACAGACCGGAAAGACAGTAAGCCCGCAGCTCTATGTTGCCTGCGGAATTTCTGGCGCAATTCAACACCGCGCCGGAATGCAGACTTCTAAGACAATCGTGGTGGTCAATAAAGATCCAGAAGCGCCCATCTTTGATATCGCAGATTTTGGTGTAGTCGGAGACTTGTTTAACGTGCTACCTAAGGCCACCGAAGGCGTGGTTGCTCGAAAAGGATAAGTAGGCCAGACGAACTAGAATGCTCCCATGAGCGTCTATCTCGATCACGCGGCCACTACGCCGATGTGTGAATCGGCAATTGGCGCCATGAATACCGCGCTTCGCAAATTAGGTAATCCTTCATCACTTCATACGCAAGGTCGTTCTACTCGCAAAGATGTGGAAGATGCGCGCGAGCAGATTGCACGTGCTGTGCACTGCCAACCCAGTGAAGTGATCTTTACCGGTTCTGGCACAGAGGCAAATAACGCAGCAATTAAAGGTCTCTTCTGGAATTCTCCGAAGAAAGTCATTGTTATCTCCAGCATCGAACATCATGCCGTTCTAGATCCGGCGCTCTGGCTCGTTGAACATGAAGGCGCCGAACTGATTCAGATTCCAGTGACAACCGATGGCATTATTGATCTTGAATTCTTGCGCGCACTTGTTGCCGCGCGCGGATTAGAGATTGCACTGATCTCTGTGATGCATAGCAATAACGAGACCGGGGTTATGCAACCGATAGCTGAAGTAGTAAATGTGGCCGGAAGTATTCCGGTGCATACCGATGCCGTGCAGAGTTTTTCTAAGGTGCCTCTTTCTTATAAGGAACTCGGCCTCTATGCCATGACAATTAGTGGCCACAAAGTTGGTGGCCCACTCGGAATTGGTGCGCTGATCTTGCGCCGGGCAGTTGAGATTCCAGCACTTCTTCATGGTGGGGGACAAGAGCGCGATATTCGAAGTGGAACCCTAAATGCGCCATCGATTGTGGCACTTGCTGCCGCAATTGCGGCAGGTGTTTATGATGCATCGGCGGTAGCAAAATTACGTACTGACTTTGAAGAAGGTGTCTTACGTGCTCGCCCTGATGCTGTAATTAATGGCCAAGGTGCACCGCGCTTACCTGGAATTTCAAATATTACTTTTCCTGGAACACAGAGTGATTCACTGTTGTTGCTGATGGATTCAGAGAAAGTCTCCTGTTCCACCGGCGCTGCCTGCACCGCAGGTGTTCATAGACCTAGCCATGTATTAATGGCGATGGGCCTTACCGATGTCCTCTCGCAATCTTCGCTGCGTTTCTCATTTGGTGCCACTAATACCCAAGCAGATGTTGATTATGCGCTCTCGGTCTTGCCCACTGTCATTGAACGTGGACTTGCGGCAAACGCGGTAGGTAAGAAATGAAGATTATTGCCGCCATGAGCGGAGGCGTTGATTCTGCAGTTGCGGCAGCTCGCGCAGTAGAGGCCGGACATGAAGTTATCGGTGTGCACTTAGCTCTTTCTTCTAACCCGCAGAAATATCGAAGCGGTGCGCGCGGTTGCTGCACGATTGAAGATTCACATGATGCGCGCAGGGCTGCCGATGTCATCGGCATTCCTTTTTATATTTGGGATATGGCCGATGAATTCCATGATGAAGTAGTTGAAAACTTCATGAGTGAATATGCCGCAGGGCGCACACCTAACCCTTGTCTGCGCTGTAATGAAAAGATTAAGTTTGCCGCCGTGCTAGATCGCGCAAAAGCGATGGGCTTTGATGGTGTTGTTACTGGCCACTATGCGCGCACGCGCGAGAGCGATGCTGGGCGCACGCTACATCGCGCCGTAGATCCTTTGAAGGATCAGTCCTACGTTCTGGCAGTACTTAATCGCGAACAAATTGATGGTGCTATTTTTCCATTGGGTGATACTGAAAAAGTTGATATCCGGATTGAAGCCGAAAAGCGCGGGTTAGCCGTAGCGCAGAAACCAGATAGCCACGATATTTGCTTTGTGCCATCGGGAGATAACGCAGGTTGGTTACGTGATCGACTCGGTAGTGAAGTGGGGCCGATTGTTGATCAAGATGGAATGAAAATCGGTGAACATAACGGTGCCTACACCTACACCATCGGACAACGTAAAGGTCTGGGTCTCTCGGTTGCCGCCCCTGATGGTTCTCCACGCTTTGTCTTAAAGATTGAGCCTGTGACAAATACGGTTGTCGTCGGTGCGCGCGAAGATTTGGCTGTGAGTTCAATGCGAGGTGAGAGACCTATCTTCTGTGGTCCAGCGGTAGGAGCTGCGCCCACACGCGGCTTTGTTCAGGTGCGCGCACATGGCGCAGCACTTGATTGCACCTATTACTTAGATGGAGCGCACCTGGTTGCAGAACTAGATGAACCTCTTCTTGGACTAGCTACAGGGCAAGCAATGGTTATCTACGATGGCGATCGCGTCGTGGGGTCGGCCACAATCTGCGAGACCGCATGAGCACACAGGCGCGACATCGCATCACTGAATTAACGCAAGAGATCCGTGATCACCAATTTAAATATTACGTACTAGATGCGCCCACCATTACCGATGCCCAATTCGATGCCCTGCTCAAAGAGCTAGCAGCACTGGAAGCAAAGCACCCAGAATTACTTGAACCAGATTCCCCATCGCTGGGTGTGGGCGGGGGATTTTCCACCACATTTGATCAACACGATCACATCGAAAAGATGATGAGTTTAGATAATGTTTTTGATGACGCTGAGTTAGATACCTGGTTTGAACGGGTTGAAAAAGAATCTGCAGTCGGTGCTTTCTTATGTGAACTTAAAGTAGATGGCCTGGCAATTAATTTGCTCTATGAAAACGGACAGCTCACCCGCGCACTTACGCGTGGTAACGGAACTACCGGTGAAGATGTCACTTTGAATGTGAAAACGATTAAGGGCCTGCCACATACTTTGTCCGGCAACAACATTCCAGTACTGATAGAGGTGCGCGGTGAAGTTTTCTTACCGGTTGCCGCCTTTAACCAACTCAATGAAGAACTAGAAGAAGCAGGTAAGCCACTCTTTGCTAACCCTCGTAACTGCGCTGCCGGTTCACTGCGCCAGAAAGATCCAAGAATTACAGCATCTCGTGCGCTAGATGTTGTGGTGCACGGTATTGGTGCACGTGAAGGGATTTCATTTGATTCACAATCTGATGCTTATGCAAAGCTCAAAGCCCTAGGTCTTCCCACATCTGCTCGCTTTAAGGTGTGTAAGAGTCGAGCAGAAGTTCTGGCATTTATTGAAAACTACAACCTGCACCGCCACGATGTAGAGCACGAGATTGATGGCGTTGTGATCAAAGTAGATTCGTTGGCAGAGCAAGAAAAACTAGGTTTCACATCCCGCGCTCCAAAGTGGGCGATTGCCTATAAATATCCACCGGAAGAAGTAACTACCAAGTTACTGGATATCAGAGTCAGTGTGGGTCGCACTGGGCGCGTAACTCCATTCGCATTTATGGAGCCAGTCAAAGTCGCCGGATCTACGGTCACTAATGCAACTCTGCACAATCAAGAAGAAATCGAACGCAAGGGCGTTTTAATTGGCGATGTTGTCATCATTCGCAAAGCGGGCGATGTCATCCCAGAAGTCTTGGGTCCAGTTCGAGATAAGCGCACGGGGAGTGAGAAAGCATTTGTGATGCCGACTCACTGTCCTGAGTGCGCCTCTGAACTGCGCGCGATTACTGAAGGCGATGTGGATATTAGATGCCCAAATACTAGAAGTTGCCCCGCGCAATTACGCGAACGTATTTACTACATCGGCTCGCGCGCAGCACTAGATATCGATGTGCTGGGCTATGAAGCAGCTGTTGCACTGCTGACTGATTCGATTATTACTGATGAAGCCGACATCTTTAACTTGAGTGAGAAGTCGCTGATGAAATCTCAGTTCTTTCTTAAAAAAGATGGCACAGCCGGAAAGAATTTAGAAAAGCTATTGGCAGCGTTAGAAGAAGCAAAGAGCAGACCGCTCTGGCGCACACTTGTGGCACTTTCGATTCGCCATGTTGGGCCCACCGCGGCGCAAGCCTTAGCCACGAATTTTGGAAGCATGGATGCCATTGCGAAGGCTTCGGTGACAGAACTTGCCGACATCGATGGCGTGGGTGAGGTCATTGCGCAATCGGTTATTGAGTGGTTTGAAATTGATTGGCATCGCAACATCATTACCCAATGGACAAAGGCTGGGGTGGCGATGGTCAACGCCAAGGGCGCGGATCGCCCGCAAACCTTGGGCGGACTCACCATTGTCGTAACCGGCGGGCTAGCGAATTTCACGCGCGATTCCATTGCCGAGACAATCACCGCACATGGTGGAAAGCCATCGTCGTCAGTATCTGCAAAGACTGACTATGTATTAGTCGGCGCCGACCCAGGTTCTAAGCTGGCAAAAGCGCAAGAGTTAGGCGTCAAGATCATCGATGAAGCGCGCTTTTTAGAACTTCTTGCAGGTAAGTAGTAATCTTCATCCCATGTTAAGACTTAGTGAAGAAGCGACCCGGGTACTTCCAATGCCTCCTTACGCATTTGGACTTGTTGCATTTGGGATTTTCGGCTTCCTTCTCTACATCACTCTTCGCTTAGATAAGTAACGCCCTTGCGAGTAGGGCTATACGGCGGCACCTTTGACCCGATTCATAACGGGCACGTTCACGTCATTGAACAATTAATTGGGCGCAATATTGTTGATCGCCTGCTCGTTGTGCCAGCCGGACAACCGCGACTTCGCGAACATGAACCGAAGGCAACCGGGGCTGAGCGCCGGCAGATGTGTCAGTTAGCAGTTAATTCTTTAGCACCAGAAATTAAAAGCAAGGTGGAAGTTAATCCGATTGAAGTATTGCGCGAGGGCCCGAGCTACACCATTGATACCGTGGAAGCAGTTGCCCAGACCTACCCAACAGATTCCATCTTTGTCGTCGTGGGCACCGATGCCTATACCAATATCGATCACTGGCATCGCGCTACTGAGCTCAAAAAAATGGTTGAGTTCGTTGTGATTGATCGCCCAAATTTTCCTGGCACGCCTAACCTTGATGTCGATGCCATTGCCGTGTCGGCAACCCAGATCCGCGAACACCATTCTGATGAAGTACCCGCAGCAGTTGCTGCATATATAAAGGAGCACAATCTCTATGCCAGCAAGTAAAGCCTGCGTTGAACGCACCCAAATTGCCGCTCGCGCTGCTGCCGATAAATTCGGAACCGAACTTGTCGCCCTCGATCTTTCGGAGCAATCAGTATTAAGTGAAGTCTTTCTGATTGTCACTGCCACCAATACCAAGATGGTTGATTCGATCGCCGATGAGGTGGAAGAGAAGTTACGTCTTGCTGGTGATAAGCCACTACGGCGTGAGGGCACCGCGGAATGGATTTTGCTTGATTACTCAGATCTCGTTGTGCACATTCAGTCCAGTGAGCTTCGTCGCTACTACATGCTCGATCGGTTGTGGAATGACTGCCCCAAGATTGAGTTAGAAGTGGTCAAAGAAGAGGTTGCACGTGGGTAACCAGATAATTCTCTGGCGTCATGGCCAAACCGATTGGAACGTTGCAAATAAGTTTCAGGGACATACTGATATTGCCTTAAATGCAGTGGGTCAGTTTCAAGCACAGCATGCAGCGCCGATGTTGGCAGCTATTGCCCCGACCATGATTATCGCCAGTGATTTAGTGCGAGCACAGAGCACCGCGCACGAACTAGTAAAACTCACCGGACTTGAAGTATTAACTGATGCACGTTTGCGCGAAACCAATTGCGGAAATTGGGAAGGACTGACCGGTGATGAAATACGCAAGGTAGATCTTGATAATTTACGGCAATGGTCGATGGGCGGAGATAACCCAGCCGGTGGAATTGGCGAACGTCGCAGTGAAGTAGGAGCACGTGGTGTGGCAGCGATTAACGCAGCACTCGCTGGCAAAGATAATCAAAGACTTGTTGTTGCAACACATGGTGGAACAGCGCGCACAATCATTGGCACCTATCTTGACCTTCCCATTCCATTCTGGTCACGCATCGGCGGACTCTCCAATGCGCAATGGTCGATTCTGGAAGAATCACCAAAAGGTTGGCTTTTGGTTGAACATAACGCTGGATCTATTCCAGAGCCTGTTATGGGTGAAGAATCCGGCGGAGTTATCCCGGATTCAGTGCGGTAAAGTTCGCACTCCTGAACGACAACGGGGATATGGCGCAATTGGTAGCGCGCTTCCATGGCATGGAAGAGGTTAGGGGTTCGATTCCCCTTATCTCCACGTGAGTACTGAACGCGAACACGCGGCCTACGATTTTGCATACGTGCAAGAGAAGTGGCTTCCCATCTGGGACACACTCCAATCATTTAAATCTGGTCGAAAAGAAGATACGCGTCCTAAGAAATATGTCTTGGATATGTTTCCTTATCCATCAGGTGATCTCCATATGGGCCATGCCGAGGCATACGCACTTGGCGATGTAATTGCTCGTTACTGGATTCAAAAAGGATTTAACGTCATGCACCCGATTGGTTGGGATGCATTTGGACTTCCGGCAGAAAATGCGGCAATCAAACGTAATGAAGATCCACGTATTTGGACTTATGAAAACATCGCAACGCAGAAAGCCTCTATGCGTCGCTATGCCTGTTCTTTTGATTGGGATCGCGTCTTTAATACCTGTGACCCTGAGTACTACAAGTGGAACCAATGGCTCTTTACCAAATTACATGAACGTGGCTTGGCCTATCGCAAAGACTCTGCCGTTAACTGGTGTCCTGGATGTCAGACGGTTCTTGCCAATGAGCAGGTAGTAGCAGGGCTCTGCGAGCGTTGTGATACCGCAGTAACCAAGAAGAAATTGAATCAGTGGTATTTCAAGATTACTGACTATGCCGATCGCTTACTCGATGACATGTCTGAGTTAGAAGGCAAATGGCCTGAGAAAGTTCTGATGATGCAGCGCAATTGGATTGGCCGCTCACAGGGTGCCAATGTGCAATTCGTTATTGAAGGCCGCACCGAACCAGTAACTATCTACACCACCCGCCCCGATACGTTATATGGCGCAACCTTTATGGTCGTTGCTGCAGATTCAGCGTTAGCCGCCGAACTTGCTAGTGGCACACCGGTAGAAAAAGAGTTCACCTCTTACTTAGAGAAGATCAAGGCCGCATCCGACATTGATCGCCTAGCCACCGACAGACCTAAATCTGGTGTTGATCTCAAGCGCTTTGCAATCAACCCAGTAAATGGAGAAAAACTGCCAATCTGGGCATCAGATTATGTTTTAGCTGATTACGGCACCGGCGCCATCATGGCGGTTCCGGCTCACGATCAGCGTGACCTTGATTTTGCAAAAGCAATGAAGTTACCCGTGCGGGTTGTCGTTGATACTGGTGAAGAAGATCCAAGTGAGACCGGAATTGCCACAACTGGTGATGGAAAAATTGTTAACTCAGGCGCACTTAATGGTCTTTCCAAGACAGATGCAATTGCCGCAATTAATAAGCAGTTAGAAGCTGATGGTCTTGGTAAGAGTGCGCG
This sequence comes from Candidatus Planktophila versatilis, assembly GCF_002288265.1. NCBI lineage: Bacteria > Bacillati > Actinomycetota > Actinomycetes > Candidatus Nanopelagicales > Candidatus Nanopelagicaceae > Candidatus Planktophila > Candidatus Planktophila versatilis. Next base: position 360,134 of record NZ_CP016778.1, read on the forward strand.
TAATTATCGCTTGCGCGATTGGCTTGTTTCGCGCCAGCGCTATTGGGGCACACCTATTCCGATCGTGCACTGCGAAAAGTGTGGCGAAGTAGCTGTGCCAGATTCAGAGCTTCCATTGCTCTTGCCTGATGCAAAAGGGTTAGATTTAAAGCCAAAGGGTCAATCACCACTTGCTGCGGCAACTGAGTGGGTCAATACCAAGTGTCCTAAGTGTGCGGGTCCTGCCATGCGCGACACCGACACCATGGATACTTTCGTGGATTCCTCTTGGTATTACCTGCGTTATCCATCATCTACTAATGCAACTGAACCATTTAACCGCGCAGATATCGAAACCTGGCTACCGGTGGATCAATATGTCGGCGGTGTCACCCACGCCATCTTGCACCTGCTCTACTCCCGCTTTTTCACCAAAGTACTTTTTGATATGAAGATGCTCTCTTTTACTGAGCCCTTCACACGCCTACTGAACCAAGGAATGGTGGTCATGGATGGCTCTGCGATGTCGAAATCGCGCGGCAACCTCGTGCGCTTATCTGATGAACTAGAAAACCATGGCGTCGATGCCATCCGCTTATCAATGGTCTTTTCTGGTCCACCAGAAGATGATGTTGATTGGTCTGATGTCTCACCATCAGGCTCGGTTAAGTTCTTAAGCCGTGCCTGGCGTTTATCAGGAGATGTCACCTCAGCTCCCGGAGTTGATTTCACAACCGGTGAAATTAGTCTTCGTAAAGCAACACATAAAGCGCTCAACGATGCGGCCTTTGCAGTTGAATCATTTAGATTTAACGTAGCTGTTGCTCGTGTGATGGAGCTAGTGAATGCAACGCGTAAGGCAATTGATTCCGGATGTGGACCGGCAGATCCTGCGGTGCGCGAGGCAACAGAGGCAATTGCCATCATGCTCTCACTCGTGGCTCCCTTTACGGCAGAGGAAATGTGGGAGCGACTAGGCCATAAGCCAGCAATAGCAACTGCCGGATGGCCAGTAGTTGACCCAGCGCTATTGGTCGATGATGAAGTAGAGGCAGTTATTCAAATCAACGGCAAGATTGTTGATCGGATGAAGGTTTCACCAACAATTGCTGATGCTGATTTTGAGGCTGCCGCGCTTGCCTTGCCTTCAGTTGTGGCGGCGCTAGCGGGTGCCACGCCTAAGAAAGTGATTGCTCGCGCACCGAAATTGGTCAACATCGTTCTGTAATCAACAGCTACACCCGATTCACCATTTTCCTACTTGGAACTAGACCACCATTTGCGGATGGAAAATCAATATCTTGAGAAGGCACATAACTGGTGGAGTGATCTCCACTATTCATCAACACAAAAAAGAGCGCTAGCAGTCGTTGCACTGCTGGTTCTACTTATCTCTGGCCTCTTTGTTGCCCGCGGAGCTTCGCAAGAAGTAGTTGCCGCACCTGTTGCACTTGAAGTGCAAGAAATTACTCAGGAAATCATCGTCGATGTTGCCGGGGCGGTGATAACTCCCGGTGTGTATTCACTGCCGATTAACTCACGCGTTGTGGAGGCAATCAAGGCTGCTGGAGGGCTGAAGAAGGGCGCTGACACTTCAGATATCAATCAAGCTCGCATCCTTAAAGATGGTGAGCAGATTTATGTATTTGCCGCAACAACATCTTCAGGTGGTGTGGCAAAGCGAGTAGTGCGCAAGAACGGACCGGTGATGATTAATCGGGCGACGGTGAAAGAGTTTGAAGCACTCGATGGAATAGGGCCAGTGCTTGCAAATCGCATCGTGGCCTATCGAAAGATCAATGGTCCATTTACAGCAATTGAAGATGTGATGAAGGTTTCCGGAATTGGAGCGGGAACATTCGCAAAGTTCAAAGAGAAGCTGCGCGTCTAATTGATAGCCGCGCCCTTGCACTAGGGGGCGCGGTGTGGGTGGGGGCGCTGGCGCAGAGTTGGAGTCCAACCTGGGTAGTGGCAGCTATTGCTGTCATTGCCGCAGTTGTTTTATTCAACAAGCGGCGTTTGGCAGTTCTGCTGATTGCCATTGTGCTTGGCGCAACGATTATGTCGATAAGAATTGCCGCCCTTGATTCCAGTGCGATTAACCAATTTCGGGGCGCGATTACATCTGTTGAACTACAGGTAACGACAGACCCTAATCGAGTGGTCCCAAAAGTATTTGGTAGCTCCTTTGCACCTATCACTTATTCATTTATGGGCCAAGCGCTTCGAGTTGATGACAGATATTCAATGCGCATCCCGGTTCGCGTGATTGTTTCCAATAAAAGCGCGGAAACTTTGTTGCCGGGTCAGAAGATTCGGGTGCAGGCTAAAGTGTTGGAGAGTAAAGAGGGACGAGTTGCAGCTCTACTGATTGTTAAGCAACGCGTTGAAGTACTCACTCAACCCTCGCGCTGGGCGAGGGGTCTGGCACATATTCGTTTGGGTCTGCGTAGTGCAACTGGCGGCCAAGATGCCGGCGCGCTCATTCCCGGGATGGTCATTGGCGATACCAGTAAGCAGAGCGTTGAGTTTAAGAACCAGATGCGCAGATCTGGACTCACCCATCTGGTGGCTGTCAGTGGCGCCAACTTCGCTATCGTTTCAGCCTTCGTCTTGTGGGGAATGCAATTTGTTTTCCGCAAAGTTAATTATCGCCTGATTGCAACGGCGATAGCGCTGGCTGCATTTATCGCACTGGTGCGCCCATCACCTTCTGTTCTGCGCGCCGCTGCCATGGCGGCGGTCTTACTTGTTGCCTTTGGCACCAGACAAGGGCGAGATCCGCTACCGGCGTTGGGCTTTGCGATCGCAGCTGTAGTGATTTTAGATCCCTTTCAGGCACGCGATGCGGGTTTTGCTCTCTCTGTTTTAGCAACTGCTGGGTTATTACTTCTTGCACCAAAGATAAAACCGAAGTTCTTAGCACCCCCCATTGCAGCGATGGCTTTTTGTGCTCCAGTCATTGTGGCTTTATCTGGATACATCGGCCCCATGAGCATCATTGCTAATGTCTTCGCTGCACCCGCCGTTGCTCCCATCACCATTGTTGGTTTTATTGCAGCACTTGTTTCACCTTTTGCGCCGTGGCTTTCGCATCTTCTTATTTTGTGCGTGAAGCCACTTGCGATCTGGATTGTCTGGGTTGCACAGTGGAGCGCTGCTTTTCCAGTCTTTACCTTAAAGACCGGACTTTATGGATTCCTCATTGTGGCCGTTCTCATTCTTGCTATCTATCTCGGTCGAGCGAAGGTCGCAATCGCGCTACTGATTGTTGTTATTACCTTTTCCTGGGCGCAGCGATTTCCAGCAGGGGATTGGCAGATTGCCAACTGCGATATTGGCCAGGGTGATGCGATGGTGATTAATTTGAAGCACCACCGTGCGATTGTCATTGATGTGGGCCCTGATCCGCAGTTAATAGATAGGTGCCTTCGCCAGCTGGGAGTTAGGGAAATTCCACTCTTGATATTGACGCATATCCACGCGGATCATGTGGGGGGATTAGCGGGTGCGGGAAAGAATAGAAAGATTGGAACAACTTGGTATGGGGATGTATTTGCTGGCACCCGAGCCACAATTGAAGATGTGAAGATAGAGGTGAAGTGGCCTGATCGCGCGGGTGAATACACGCCAAATAACTCCAGTATTGCAGTGCTCTTTACTTCACCAAATTTCACACTCTTCGCCGCCGGTGATATCGAACCGCCGGTGCAGAGCCAATTGGTTTCACGGATTGGGGAAGTAGATATCTATAAAGTGGCCCATCATGGCTCTAGATTCCAGGATTTAGATTTAATGCGAGAACTCTCACCACAGGTTGCAGTCATCAGCGTGGGCGCAACTAATACCTATGGACATCCGGCACCTGCCACCATCTCGGCCTTGACGCAGTTAGGCGCTAAGGTATTGCGTACGGATATTGATGGGGCAGTGGCAATCAAAGCAACGAACCATCAATTTTCACTACAACGCAGCAAGCGCTGGTTTAGATTCTTCTCATGGAGCTAGGAGGCAGATGATGAACGCTTTCTATCTCCTGCTCGGTCCGGAAGGAGCTCTCGCTGATCGCGCACTGGCCAAACTTCTAGCCCAACTTAAAGATGAGAACGCCGAAATCACAACAGTGAGTGCCGCCGATGCCATTGTGGGCGATATTGCAGATGGTCTTGCGCCATCGCTATTTTCCGAACGCCGCGCGCTGATTATTAAAGATTTGCAAGATTTGCCCGATGAATCAAAAGATGAAGTCAGTCGCTATCTAGATTCTCCCGATCCCACTATGACGGTGGTCTTTGTGCATAAAGGTGGCGTCAAAGGCAAGGCGCTGCTGGATGCAATCAAAAAAGTGAAGCCAGAACTCATTGCGTGTGAGGCGATGAAGAAAGAGGCTGATAAAGAGAGCTTTGTGAAAGATCTTTTTCTTGATGCTGGGCGCAAGGCAACACCAGGTGCCATCAAAGCTTTAGTGGGCGCACTGGGTAATGAACTGCGCGAGTTGCAATCAGCCGTTTCGCAAATCTCACTTGATGCACCAGCAGGTGCTATCGATGAGGCAATCGTTGATAAATTTCATCAGGGCAGAATTGAAACAACGGGATTTGATGTTGCCGATGCCACTATTGATGGCAATCTGCCGGTGGCACTTGTCACTCTGCGTAGTGCACTTGAAACCGGAACAGATCCAGTGATGGTCACATCCGCCATCGCATCATCGCTGCGTAGTTTGGCTAAAGTTTCTGGAACAAATAAAGGAAGCAAATCATTTGAATTAGCTGGTCAACTAGGAATGGCGCCCTGGCAGATTGATAAAGCCCGTCGTCAGTTGCAATCCTGGACACCTCGTGGAATAGCAACAGCCGTTGAAGCAATTGCTAAGGCAGATGCCGATGTGAAGGGGGCAGCATCGGATCCGATATTTGCCCTAGAAAAAGCGCTGGCGACCATCGCCGCCGCTCGCGCAGCGCGCTAATTTGAGGGCCATTTTCTCGATTTTGGGCTGATACCCCTGCGCTGATAACCTACCCCTCTGCACAAATCACAAGGTTTGGCTAAAAACACACAGACGGAGCTATCAACGTGGCAAATATCAAGTCGCAGATCAAGCGTATTAAAACAAACGAGAAGGCATACCTTCGCAACAAGTCTGTCTCATCATCTATCAAGACTGCTGTTCGCAAGTTCCGCGACGCAGTTGCCAAGGGTGATGCCGCAACAACAACTGCTGAACTACGCGCAGCTTCAAAGGCTCTTGATATTGCAGTTGCAAAGGGTGTTCTTCATAAGAACGCTGCTGCAAATAAGAAGTCTTCAATGGCTAAGGCTGCTGCTAAAGCCGGCGCACGTTAATTCATATCTATCAATTCACGATAGAAAGATAAAGGTCGCATAAGTGCCTGCAATATCCATTGCGAAGGCGCCGCAACCAGCAGCAACTAATCCAGCGCAGATTCGAAATTTCTGCATCATTGCCCATATCGATCACGGTAAATCAACGTTGGCCGATCGCATGCTCCAAATTACTGAGGTAGTGGAAGCACGCAATATGCGCGCCCAGTATCTAGACCGCATGGATATCGAACGCGAACGCGGCATCACCATTAAATCTCAAGCAGTTCGCTTGCCCTGGCGCAGCGCACTTGATGGCCAGGAATACATCCTGAACATGATCGACACCCCAGGTCACGTGGACTTCACCTATGAAGTTTCTCGTTCTCTTGCTGCCTGTGAAGGTGCGGTGCTGCTCGTTGATTGCGCCCAAGGCATCGAAGCGCAAACGCTGGCAAATCTGTATTTGGCGATGGAGAACAACCTCACCATTATTCCGGTGCTCAACAAAATTGATCTACCGAACGCCCAACCAGAGAAGTTTGCGGCAGAACTTGCTGGCCTGATTGGCTGCAAAGTAGAAGATGTATTGCGTGTTTCCGGAAAGACGGGCGATGGCGTTGCCGATCTTCTTGATCAAATCATCGCTCAAATTCCAGCACCTGTGGGAGATCCTGATGCACCTGCGCGCGCACTGATCTTTGATTCTGTCTATGACTCATATCGCGGTGTTGTTACCTATGTTCGCGTTGTCGATGGACACATTAAGCCGCGCGAGCAGATTCAAATGTTTTCTACCGGTGTTAAACATGAGGCACTTGAGGTAGGCGTGATTTCACCAGAACCGTTGCCATCTAAGGGTCTGGGTGTGGGCGAGGTGGGATATTTAATTACTGGCGTAAAAGATGTGCGCCAATCACGTGTGGGTGACACCATTACTAATTTTGTGCGGCCAACGAAAGATCCACTCGGTGGCTATAAAGATCCGAAACCAATGGTCTTCTCTGGTCTCTTCCCACTTGATGGCGCAGATTTTCCAGTGCTGCGAGATGCGTTAGAGAAATTACAGCTCAACGATGCTGCCCTGGTCTATGAACCAGAGAGCTCAGCCGCGCTCGGCTTTGGTTTTCGTTGCGGCTTCCTTGGCCTATTACATATGGAAATCGTGCGCGAACGTTTAGAGCGTGAAGCAAAACTGAATCTTATTTCAACGGCGCCAAACGTGGTCTATCGCGTGACGATGGAAGATGGCAAAGAGTTTGTTGTGACCAATCCTTCTGAATTTCCTGATGGCAAGATCAATAGCGTGAAAGAGCCAATTGTGAAGTCAACGATTCTGGCACCGGCCGAATTTATTGGCGCCATCATGGAGCTCTGCCAAGAGCGCCGTGGCGTCTTGCTTGGGATGGATTACATCTCCGAAGATCGCGTGGAAATCCGTTACACCTTGCCGCTTGCTGAAATTGTCTTTGACTTCTTTGATCAACTAAAGAGTCGCACCCGCGGCTATGCCTCCCTTGATTATGAAGAGCTCGGTGATGAAGAAGGTAATTTGGTCAAAGTCGATATCTTGCTGCAAGGTGAAGCAGTTGATGCCTTTAGCGCCATTGTTCACCGCGATAAGGCCTACTCCTATGGCGTGATGATGACCGGCAAATTACGTGAACTTATCCCACGTCAACAATTTGAAGTTCCTATTCAGGCAGCGATTGGCTCTCGCATTATTGCCCGTGAATCTATTCGTGCAATCCGTAAAGATGTTCTGGCAAAGTGTTATGGTGGAGATATTTCACGTAAGCGCAAACTTCTGGAGAAGCAGAAGGAAGGTAAGAAGCGGATGAAGATGGTGGGACGCGTTGAAGTTCCACAAGAAGCCTTCGTTGCAGCCCTTGCCACCGATGCTGATATCGCCAAGATTAAAGCAGCGCGCAAGCTCGAATCCTAAAGTGATGCTCTCGTTCTACGTTCATATTCCCTACTGCGTTAGACGCTGCGGGTATTGCGACTTCAATACCTACACGCCATCAGAGCTCCAAGATGGGGCAACGCTAGAAATAGTCTCCGGTGATTACATCGATGCCGTGCTCAAAGAATTGGCAGCAGCCCCACTAGATGAAGTGCCGACAATCTTCTTTGGTGGCGGAACACCATCGCTACTACCGCCAAAAGATTTGGGCCGGGTTATTACCGCAATTAAAGAGCGTAATGGCCTCACCGAAGATTGTGAGATTACCCTTGAGGCAAATCCAGATTCGGTGACGCAAGAAAAGTTGGATCAGCTGATTGCAGCGGGTTTTAATCGCATCTCCTTCGGTATGCAATCATCTAATCCAGAAGTGTTAAAAGTTCTAGATCGCACCCACAATCCGGAGAATGTTCGCAAGGCTGTTGATATGGCGCGCGTAGCAGGATTTTCTTCCGTTTCAGTCGATCTGATTTATGGCAGCCCCGGAGAGTCATTGGCTGATTGGGCGGCAACTATCAAAGAAGCGCTCTCACTTGATATCGACCACATCAGTGCTTACGCACTCATTGTGGAAGAAGGCACAAAGTTAGCTGCCCAGATTAAACGCGGTGAATACACCATGCCCGATGATGATTTGATGGCTGATATGTATTTACTCATTGATCAACAGTGCTTACAAAAAGGTTTGAAGTGGTATGAACTTTCAAATTGGTCAAAGCCTGGCCATCAATGTCGACACAATATTGCGTACTGGAAATCAAGTAACTGGTGGGGACTTGGCCCAGGTGCACATTCTCATATTGACAGTAAACGATTCTGGAATGTGAAGCACCCCAATGCCTATAAAGAGAAGGTCTTTGCCGGTGATTCACCGATTAAAGATTCTGAACTGTTAACTGATGATCAGAGGAAATCTGAATACATCATGCTCGCACTTCGCATGCCAGAAGGTGTGAAGAAGGCGGCACTGACTGTGGCGCAATACGAGCGCACGATGGAGTACATCAAGAGTGGGCATGTGATTGAAAAGCACGATGCGCTGGCGCTGACCCCGACGGGTCGCTTGATTGCCGACCGCCTGACACATGAAATGCTCCGCTAAGGCGCACCGGTTAAGATTAAGACCTCATGACTACCGATAGACGCCTAGAGATTCTTCGAGCAATCGTTGATGAATATGTAGAGACCCAAGAACCGGTGGGCTCAAAGGCGATTGCTGATAAACGCGCTCTTGGTATTAGCCCGGCAACTATTCGTAATGAGATGGCAGTACTGGAAGAAGAAGGCTTTATAACCCAGCCTCACACCAGTGCCGGGCGCATACCAACAGATCTTGGATACCGACTCTTCGTCGATAAGTTATCAACGATTAAGCCACTATCCACCGCCGAACGTCGCGCCATTGAAACATTTCTTGGTGGTGCACACGATCTAGATGACGTTGTAAAGCGCAGTGCGAAGTTACTTGCAGATATCACCAAGCAGGTAGCAGTTGTGCAATACCCAATTCTTGGTGATTCTCACGGCCGCGACATGATGGCTATCTCAGGAACGGCTAACCTTGCCCGTTCGGGTGATGATTTAGGTTCCACCCTTTCTCCTATTCTAGAAGCGCTAGAAGAGCAGGTAGTTTTGCTGCGCCTGCTTAGTGATGCTCATCCCACCGTGCACGTAACTATTGGAAGTGAACAGCACGAAGCAAACTTGCAGACAACTTCGCTTGTCACCGTGGGCTATGGCCAAGGCGAATCACCAATGGGGGCGCTAGGAATCATTGGCCCCACTCGTATGGATTATGCAGGATCAATTTCGGCAGTCTCAGCTGTTGCTCGCTATATCGGTCGATATATCACTGAGGGTTCAAGGTAATGGCTGATTACTACGGCTTGCTTGGTCTTGATCACGGTGCATCACAAGATGATATTAAGAAGGCCTATCGAAAAATTGCCCGCGAACTACACCCGGATGTTAATCCTGATCCAGAAGTTCAGAATAAATTTAAAGAAGTGACTGCTGCCTATGACACCTTAAGTGATCCACAAAAGCGTCAGCAATATGACATGGGCGCACAAGGTGGTTTTGGTGGCGGATTTGGTGGTGGTGGATTTAGCGACATCATGGATGCCTTCTTTGGTGGCGGTGGAAATCGCGGACCACGTCCACGTATGCGCCAAGGACAAGATGCCTTAATTCGCATTGAAGTAGATCTCTTTGAAGCGTGCTTTGGGGTGGAGCGTGAAATTACCTTGGAGTCAGCAGTTGTATGTCAAAAGTGCACCGGGCAGGGAACAGCTAATAACAGCGCGCCATCAATGTGTCCGGTCTGTAAAGGTCGCGGTGAAACACAGTTTGTGCAGAAGTCATTCCTTGGTCAAGTGATGACATCTCGTCCATGCAATAACTGTTCTGCCTACGGTTCGGTGATTACCGATCCTTGTCGAGAATGTGCCGGCGATGGTCGAGTACGTGCTCGCCAGACAATTAATGTGAAGATTCCGGCTGGTGTTGAGACCGGAAATAGAATTCAAATGGCAGGACGCGGAGAAGTAGGCGCCGGCGGGGGACCAGCAGGTGATCTCTATGTCGAAATTGTGGAGACTGACCACGACTTCTTACTTCGTGATGGCGATAACTTACATATCGCGATTGAAGTTTCCTTTACCGCAGCTGCCATTGGCACCACCGTGAAAGTTGAAACTCTAGAAGGTCCGGTCGACCTACAGATTAAGGGCGGCACGCAGAGCGGGGCCACACTTCCAATCAAAGGCAAGGGTATGACTCGCCTTCGCACCACCACACGTGGGGACTTGATTGTCCATGTTGATATCGCAACCCCGCATAAGTTATCTAGAGAACAAGAGAAGTTACTCAAGGAATTTGCGCAATCACGTGGTGAAAAAGCGGGCGATGTGAAGATTAAGGGACATAAAGAGGGTCTCTTTACTAAATTTAGAGATTCATTCGGTCGCTAAGTGCTCACTCTTTTCTTTGTTGATGATCTGCCCACCACAGTGGGCACCAAGTATGAATTTGCGAATGAGGATGCCAACCACGCTATTCGCGTGCTGCGTATGCAAAGCGGTGGTTACTTCAACTTAAGTGATGGCAAAGGCAGATGGTCCCACGTTGAGATTCTGGAAGTACATAAGAAACATCTGACAGTTACTGTCCTTGAATCCGGATTCCAGGAGCCACTTGAATCTACCTTCACCATCATTCAAGCGATCCCTAAGGGTGATCGCATAAAGGAAGCAATTGAACTCTGCACCGAAGGGGGCGCCGATCGCATTGTGATGTGGAAAGCAGCGCGAAGTATCGGAAAATCTGAAGACAAAATTGAGAAGTTACAGAACACTGCCAGGGAGGCAAGTAAACAATCGCGTCGATTTAGGATTCCTGCTGTTGTTGGGGTGGCAACGACTGCCAACATCATCGATGAGATTGCCAAGGTTGATCTGGCAGTTGTTTTTCATGAAAGCGCCACGATGAAACTTTCCCAAGTGATAGTTCCAGGGGCGAAGAAGATTGCCATCATTATTGGACCCGAAGGTGGGTTAACAGATGATGAAATCGATGCTTTTGCAGCAGCTGGTGCAAAGGTTGCGCTCATGGGGCGCCCAATTCTGCGCTCGGCCCATGCCGGGTTAGCCGCACTTTCTGCCATCAACACATCGCTTTCCGTGTGGTGAATTCACCCTATTAACGATAGATTTTCAGTTATATGGAACGCCTGTTGATCACGGTACCTCCCGCCATCTCGATGGTTTCACTGCTCGGAATAAGCGATGCAAATATGTTGGCAATCGAAGCCGCATTTCCTTCAGTCAATGTCACCGTGCGCGGCAATGAAATTACCTTGCGTGGTCCTCATATTGATTGCATTGCGATGGAAAAGCTCATTACCGAGATGATGGTCGTTATTCGCTCTGGTCAAACGTTAAATGTGGATGCGGTCTCGCGCAGCATTGCCATGTTAGAAGCGATCCCAGAGCAGAGTCCGGGCGAAGTACTTTCACTAAATATTGTCTCTAATCGCGGTCGCACCATTAGACCTAAGACTGCCAATCAAAAGCTCTATGTCGATGCGATTGAAGAGAACACCATCACCTTTGGAATTGGCCCAGCTGGAACCGGAAAGACATACCTTGCAATGGCAAAGGCTGTTGCTGCGCTGCAAGCGAAGAAGGTTAACCGCATCATTTTGTCACGTCCGGCTGTTGAGGCGGGAGAGAAGCTCGGCTTCTTGCCTGGAACGCTCAATGAAAAAATTGATCCATACCTGCGGCCTCTCTTTGATGCGCTGCACGACATGATTGATATTGATTCAATTCCGCGCCTGATGCAATCAGGCGTGATTGAGGTAGCACCGCTTGCCTTTATGCGTGGTCGCACGTTAAATGACTCATTTATTATTCTTGATGAAGCACAGAACACAACGCCAGAACAGATGAAGATGTTCTTAACTCGCCTTGGCTTTGGCTCAAAGATGGTTATTACCGGCGATGTCACTCAGACCGATCTTCCCAACGGTCAGCGTTCCGGTCTTGCCATTATTCGCGACATCTTAAATGGCGTTGATGACATCTCCTTTATGGAGCTCACCGCAGATGACGTAGTTCGACACCGACTTATTGGTGACATTGTGAAGGCATATGATGCTTACGATGCAACCAAATCGGCTCCTCGTTCACTTCGTAGCAACTAAGTCCTGTCATGAGCGTTGAGTTAACAAATCGTTCTGGGGCTTTGGTGCCAGAAAAGCAGATGCATTCACTGCTTGATTTTGGTATCACCTATATGGAACTTCATCCGGATTGCGCCATCTCTCTCACCTTCGTTGATGTCACCGAGATGGAAGAGCTCAACATCAAATGGATGGATGAATCTGGACCGACCGATGTGCTCTCTTTTCCCATGGATCTTCCAGAACATGATGGTGAGATTGTGACTCTTGGTGACATTGTTATTGCACCAGCTGTTGCAGCTAAGCAAGCAAAAGATGCCGGTCACAGCACTGAAGCAGAAATCTATATCCTTGCTACCCATGGCCTGCTTCATATCCTTGGTTATGACCACGCAGATCCTGATGAAGAGAAAGTAATGTTTGCCCTGCAAGAGAAGATTGTGAAGGAGTGGTCACAGAAGTGAACCAAGTTCGAAAGAGCATCAGCCTTGCCCTGGCATTTATCTACACCCCGATTGCTAAGAGTGTGATTGCACTCGGTAATCTCATTACTCCCGATAAAGGATTTAAGTGGGGCCTATTTACCAACGAGAACGAGTTCCGAGAACTGATGGATCACGCCCACGTTCAAGGCCTGGTGGAATCTGATGAACACGAGATGCTACAAAATGTATTTGAACTAGGTGACACCTTGGTGCGCGAACTGATGGTCCACCGCACAGATATGGTCTGGATAGAACGAGATAAATCACTGCGGCAAGCACTTTCATTGGCGCTGCGCTCTGGGTATTCACGTATTCCAGTCACCGGTGAAAACATCGATAACGTGATTGGTATTGCCTATGTGAAAGATTTAGCTAAGCGCGCCTTAGATCACCATGAGGCAGAGACCACCGAAAAAGTAGAGCAGCATATGCGCCCTGCTGTCTTTGTTCCAGAAAATAAAGAGGCGGCAGAGCTCTTAAAAGAGATGCAGCGCGATCAGATTCACTTAGCAATCGTGGTCGATGAATACGGTGGCACCGCAGGCATTATTACGATTGAAGATATTATTGAGGAAATCGTGGGCGAGATTGCCGATGAATATGACGATGGCATTGAAGAGTTTAATTGGATATCAGAGACAAAAGCGCGCGCCAAGGCTTCGATGCATATTGAAGATTTAGCCGATGAACTTAAAATTGAGATGGACCGCGACGAGTTTGAAGATGTAGATACGGTGGGTGGATATATGGCTGAAAAACTTGGCCGCGTTCCGATCGCTGGTTCGACCATCAACTTACATGGTTACTCCATTACCTCTGAGCGCCCCTTAGGTCGCCGTCGCCGAATTAGCTCAGTTATTATTGAGCGGCTGGATAAGGAGGTTGATGAGCATGAATAATCCAGAAGATGCAAAGCTGGTCACCCTTGCCACATCAACTCTTGCTCGCAGTGGAGCAGAACAAGCGGCAGCGCTGCGTGATTCAACCGGGCGCACCTATGTGGCAGTCAATGTCACATCACCATCACTGAACCTCGATGCCTTTGAAGCTGTGCTCACAGTTGCCCTCGCATCTGGAATTTCTGGAATTGAAAGCGTGGTGGCAACTGGATCAAGGCCTGAAAATGTGAAGGCAATTAAAGACTTCACACCAAGTGCGACCGTATTTTTCGTTGCAGTGAGCGGAGAAGTTATCTCGCTTTAGGCATCTGGCGCTAGGAAAAGATAAGATTGTCCAATGCGCGTCGTTCGATTTACTCCTCAACCTGATGCTGGACTAGGAAACGACCCACTCTTTGGAATCCTGGAAGATGATGATCAGATAACAATCATTTCCGGAGATCCGATTTATCACGGTATTCAAAAAACGGCAGCAAGAGTGGAGCTGGCAAAGGTGCGACTGTTGGCCCCGGTCATCCCGCGCTCAAAGATTGTCTGCGTGGGAAAGAACTATGCCGACCACGCCGCTGAAATGGGCAGTGAAGTTCCGACAGAACCCATCATCTTCTTAAAACCAAATACATCAGTCATTGGCCCCGGCGACACCATCGTCTGGCCGGCGATGGCGCCAACGATTGATTACGAAGCAGAGCTGGCAATTGTTATTGGTCGAGTGTGTAAAGAGGTTCCGAAGGAGCGCGTGAAAGATGTGATCTTTGGCTACACCTTGGCAAATGATGTAACTACGCGTGAGCTACAAAAGCGCGATGGCCAATGGACTCGTGCTAAATCATTCGACACATTCTGTCCTTTAGGTCCATGGATTGAAACTGAGTTTGTGCCTGGTACCCAGCGCATCTCACTGACTGTTAATGGTGAAATCAAGCAAGATGCATCAATTTCACAGATGATGTTCGGTATTGAAGATATCGTCCACTTTGTTACCCAAGTGATGACCTTGCTACCTGGAGATGTGATCATTACTGGAACACCTGCTGGAATTGGTCCGCTACCTGAGAAATCTACCGTCACAGTTTCTATTGAAGGCCTGGGCGAGTTAACAAATAAAGTGAGTGCGCGCCCATGAGTACAAAGAGAGCAGTCAAAGTTCGCTTTGCGCCATCGCCAACGGGTGATTTGCACGTTGGAAATATTCGCACCGCACTCTTTGATTGGGCATATGCCCGTCACACCGGCGGCACATTCTTATTCCGAATTGAAGATACCGACACCACTCGCGTTACCGATGAATATATTCAGGCAGCCATCGACACACTTAAATGGCTTGGCTTGCAATGGGATGAAGGTCCAGAAGTAGGTGGAGTTAATGGCCCTTACCTGCAATCACAGCGACTTGATATCTATGCCGAGTGGGCGCAGAAGTTTCTTACCCAAGGCGATGCCTATCACTGCTACTGCTCACCAGATGAATTAGAAGCGGTGCGTGAAGGACAGCGCAAAGCAAATGTGGCACCGGGCTATAACGGACACTGCCGCGACTTAACTGCCGAGCAGATTGCCGCCTTTAAGGCGCAGGGCCGAGAAGCGGTAGTGCGTATGCGGATGCCTGATGGCAGCACCACCTTTACTGATGAGATTCGCGGAGATGTCACCTTCGATCATAAGTTTGTGCCGGACTTTGTCTTGGTGCGCGCAGATGGTTCACCTCTTTATACACTCGCCGTTGCTATCGATGACATCCTCATGGGTGTTACACATGTACTGCGCGGAGAAGATTTACTTTCATCAACCCCGCGCCAGATTCGCGTCTATCAAGCGATGGGCGTTAAGTTAGAAGATTACCCAGTCTTTGCCCACCTTCCCTTTGTGATGGGCCAAGATAACGCCAAGCTCTCTAAGCGAAATGGTGAAGTATCTATCGCCTGGTATCGCGAACAAGGTTATTTGCCAGAAGCAATCTGTAATTACCTAGCACTGCTTGGTTGGTCACCTGGCGATGATCGCGAAAATATCACTATGAAAGAACTCACCGAGCTTTTTACTGTGGAAAAGGTGCATTCATCACCTGCTCGCTTTGATATGAAAAAGCTGGAGGCGATTAACGGCGATAAAATCCGAGCGCTCTCACTCGAAGAGTTCACCACCTGGACCCTGCCCTTCTTGATAAAAGCCAACGTGATTGCCGGAAGTGCTGAAGAAATCGAGCTAGTAAAGCAGGCGCTACCTCTAATTCAAGAGCGCATCGTTAAGCTTGATGAGGCGCCAGCGCTGCTACGTTTTCTTTTTGTGAAAGAGTTTGCAGTCGACCCAGATGCGGTGGCAAAGATTAGCGATGATGCAGCCAAAGATATTCTTAAGCGCTCAAAGAAAGAGCTAGAAGCCTTGGCTGATTGGAACCACGAATCGATTGAAGGTGCTCTGCGCACCTCGCTGATCGAGGAGTTGGGACTCAAGCCACGTATTGCATTTACCGCACTTCGTATTGCAACAACAGGTAGCACCATCTCCCCACCTTTATTTGAATCGATGGAGTTACTTGGTAAAGAGGCCTGCCTGACTCGTATTTCTGCAGCTCTGGCTCTGTAATTTCTGCCGTGATGGTGGGGTAAACTTCTCACCTTGCCACAAGGAGAAAAATCAATATTGGGGTATGGGGTAATTGGCAGCCCTGCTGATTCTGGTTCAGTAAGTCTAGGTTCGAGTCCTGGTACCCCAGCTAATACAACTAAATATGTTTGTCCTAGTTATTTTTTGGCACGGCCCCGTCGTCTAGCGGCCTAGGACTCTGGCTTCTCAAGTCAGCTACGAGGGTTCGAATCCCTTCGGGGCTACAGTAAGGCACTAACATCTACGGAGATGAGATGGCATTGGCGATAACAGCGCGCGTTGACCTTAACGCCGAACAAGTTGCTGCTCTCTCATTGCTGGTGAGTGGGCGAATCTCACAAAATCAATCTGTGCTTGATGCACATGGGCGCGATGAATCAGCATTCCCGCCAGTGCAACCATCGGCGGTCGTCACCGTTAAATCCACTGAAGAAGTTTCAAAGGTCCTTGCTTATTGCAATCAAGAGAAAATTCCGGTTGTCGCATTCGGTGTTGGCTCTTCCTTAGAGGGACACGTCCTGCCACTCTTTGGCGGAATTTCACTGGATCTAAGTGAGATGGATCAGATTCTTGCCATTTCTCCGGATGACTTGACCGTCAAAGTACAAGCGGGCGTCAAGCGTATGGCGCTTAATAAGAAGTTATCTTCCGAAGGCTTGTTCTTCTCGGTAGATCCTGGCGCCGATGCCACTATCGGTGGAATGGCATCAACTGGAGCAGCTGGAACAACGACAGTGCGTTATGGCTCCATGCGAGAAAACGTCTTAAAGCTCACTGCAGTACTTGCAGATGGAACGATTTTAGAAGTGGGGCGCGAGACCCGAAAGCTCTCCGCTGGCTATGACCTTACTCGTCTGATTGTTGGCTCCGAAGGAACGTTAGCGGTCATTACCGAAATTACCTTACGTCTCTTTGGAATTCCAGAGAAGATGGCTTCTGCCGTTTCTTGCTTTGCCTCCCTGGAAGATGGCGTGCAAGCAGCGATTGCGATTGTGCGATCAGGTGTTGCCATCGCGCGCTGTGAATTTCTTGATGCGCAGTCGATTAGGAATGTAAATCACCACGACGGAATATCTCTTCAGGAAGCGCCCACATTGCTCTTTGAATTTCATGGTTCTCCGCGTGGTGTGGAAGAAGATGCACAATTGGTGCAAGAAATCACCAGTGAATTTGGTGGAACTGACTTTAAGTGGACGACCGAAGAGGGCGAACGAAGAAAATTATGGCAAGCGCGTCATAATGCCTATTGGGCAGGAATTGCAGCACACCCAGGAAAGCGTGGCATCAGTACTGACGCCGCTGTTCCACTGTCAAAACTGGCACAAGCTGTTGCGGTATCAGAGAAGTTACTCAAGGAATCTGGTTTCCCCTTCTCAATTCTGGGACATGTGGCAGATGGTAATTTCCACTCGTTTATCATTACCGATCCCACAAAGCCAGAAGAGTTAGAACAGATACGTGAACTCACCCACGAGATGACTTCTCAGATTATTGCAATGGGGGGCACGTGTACGGGCGAACATGGAATCGGTGCCGGCAAGATTGATTCATTGGTAGAAGAAGCGGGTGCGGCTTCGGTTGCGGTGATGCGCGCGATTAAGGCCACCCTTGACCCCAACGGCATTTTGAATCCTGGAAAGATATTTAGCTAATTTTATTTTCTAGGTTTTTTGAAAGTGTTGATGTAGAGTAAAAGTATGAAGATAGCAAGATTTGGTAAAATTGGTTCAGAGCGCCCAGCGGTAATGATCAGCGATAACAGGGCTGTCTATGTCGATTCTCTGATTAAAGATTGGAATCGAGATGAGCTTGAAGCCGGGGCGCTTAAAAAAGTGCGCGCTGCAGATCTCTCCCTCCTTGAACCATTTGATATTGCAGGCCTGCGTATTGGCAGCCCCGTAGCACGCCCCACCAAGCTCATTTGCATTGGACTTAACTATGCGCGCCATGCCGCTGAATCAGGAATGACTCCACCACCAGAGCCGGTTGTATTCATGAAGGCACCCGATTGTTTAGTAGGACCCAATGACGACATCGTTATTCCACCGAATTCAACAGCTACTGATTACGAAGTAGAACTTGCAATTGTGATTGGAAAGCGCGCACTGTATTTAAAGAGTGAAAGCGAAGCTCGCGACTACATTCTTGGATACTCCATAGGTCAAGATGTCAGCGAACGCCACTGGCAAATTGAGCGGGCCGGACAATGGGTTAAGGGTAAATCTTTTCCAACCTATAACCCGATGGGTCCTTTCATTGTTACCGGCGATGAGTTCGAACCCGATGATGTGCGCGTGTATTGCACAATCGATGGCGAGAAGCGCCAAGATTCACGCACTAGCGATCTAATTTTCGGAATCAGCCACATTGTTTGGTATGTCAGCCAATTTATGGAGCTACATCCAGGAGATATCATCAACACTGGAACTCCAGAAGGTGTGGGATTTGGCTTTAAGCCACCTAAGTACCTACGTGCAGGCCAAGAAGTGATTACTGGTATTGAGGGCATTGGTGAAATTCGCTCAAAGACTGTGGCGCACAGCTAACTCATTTACAGCTGGGCAACACGAGTCTTTGCAATAGCTACCAATAACTTGGCATCGACATCCCAATCAACGGGAACCTGAATCGTCTTCTTATTTACTTTGTATTCTGTGAGCTTAGGTGCGAACTTAGCGATGATTCCATCACCCCACGGACCAATTAAAAGATGGTTTTTCAATACTGAAACACCCAGAATGTAATCTTCGCCCAACTTCAGCATTGGGTGATTCCAGGCAATGACGACTTTCATTTCGGGGTAGTGGTTCTGTATTGCTTTAAAGATTGCCTTCACCGTCTTCTTCTTCACCGCATCGTGCGGCTCAAGATAACTTGTCAGAGTCGTAAACCGCTTTGAAGTACTCGAACCGCGGTGGGACATGACCACTGCATTAGCGTGTGCCTGACTAAAGCCATGCTCTTGCCGCAAGTAGGCAATCTGGGCTGGATATTTATAAGCGTCCAGATCTTTAAGGCGCGCAAACCAATAAGACATCGGCTGTCCATACTTCTTCTCTATTGCAGGAAAGAAAGCGGAGCGATCTCCGGACTGTGTTGCCATAAGTGAACTCTAGCGCTGAGACTTATGCCGATCAGCCATCATATCCATCAGCGCAAAGAGCACTCCGGAGACAACGAATGTCATATGAATACCAATGCGCCATCCTTCACGCTTGGCATCAAAAGTACCTTCTTGCATAAAGTCTTTGAGAAGTTCAATGACTGAGATTGCAACCAATGAACCAATGAGCTTGATCTTGAGGCCGCTGAAATCAACGTGACCCATCCAGTGTGGACGATCTTCAGAGCCTTCCGCAATTGCCATCTTCGAAACAAAGTTTTCATACCCAGCAAAGAGCACGATGATGATCAAGTTGGCCAGTAGCACTGTGTCGAGAAGTTCAAGTACTTCAAGAGTTACTTCTCCGGTTGTGAGATCTGTCAGGTGAGTCATCATGTGCCAGAAGGCGTCAAAGAAGCGGAACAAGATTGGTACTAGGGCAAGTGCGAGTCCTAAATACAGGGGAGCAAGCATCCAGCGACTGGCAAAGATAATCTTTTCAATCAATCTTTCTAACATCTTCACATGACCTCCGAGTTGGCTCGCCCTCGAGTGAAGGCATGCCGAAATTATTACAGCCACCTACCCGACTTCTTGGGAAAAAGGGCAACATGGCTTACTAATATTTCCTGAGAATCCCTTTTCCACGAGAAACCATGCTCACTCTGCCGTCGAAAGTGAACTACGGCAGCCGCACCACCTTCTGCACTATCTCTTCGGCAGTTGCCGTAGCACCTAACTCAACGCTGACGTTGGTAGCAAAGCCGCGCAGTGTGGCCTCTGACAACAAGACCATCTGCGCTGCAATATCTGTCATCCAATAAAAAGCGCCCGGACCCACTTGTTCAATCAGCTCAGCTGCTTTCTCAAGTGCTTCATCACTGAATTTTTCAGAATCATTGCGATTATCAGCTAGAACTCGTAAGAGATATGCACGAATATCGGTGGCATCACGGCGCACCTGTTGATGTCGATCGAGGATTTCAGTTAACTCACGATCCATCGCCTTATGTCGAAACCAGTTGAACATGAGCTGACTCTAAATCTGGGCACTGACATCAGGTCAGAACTATGCTCTGCCCATGACACTGGCAACCCGCGCCCTGGCAGCGATGCTGCTCATCGCTGGTATTGCCCACTTCATCGCTCCTAAATCACTTGATGCCATCGTTCCGGCATTCCTACCTGGTGGCCCACGCCTCTGGACATACTTAAGTGGCGCGGCCGAGATTGCAATCGGGCTGGCGCTCCTAGCGCCACTCTCAATGAAAATCGGCACAATATCTATTCGATTACTTGCTGCCTATGCCGCACTCTTTCTCTTTATCGCCGTCTATCCTGCCAATATCAAGATGGCTATCGATTGGCGTGATCGCCCGATGCCTTATCCACTCATCGCTTTCGCACGGCTACCTCTGCAATTTGGATTGTTCTATTGGGCGTGGTCAATAATTAAAGCGTTAAAGCGGTAGCTATAGATATGAAAGCAAAGACCAAGAACGGATTTGCCCCCAAAGTCTGCCTTCGTTGCAATCTGGAATTTGAATGGCGAAAGAAGTGGGCTCGCGATTGGGAGAATGTGAAGTATTGTTCCGAGAAATGTAAAGCAGGTAAGTAGCTGTAGTATCGGCCAGTAGTGAATCAGGAAAGACTAATTAGGGAAGAAGGAAATCATGGGAGCTTGTCAGTGCGGTCACACCAGAGATGAAGAGAAGAATTGCGATGGAACACATAAGGTCGTAAAGGCCGTCAAAGAAGATTTAGCTGTGAAGTTAGAGGCTGCTGGCTTTCCACACGCCTCTGAATTTGTGAAGAATAACTAAAGCCCTTTTCGCTGGGCCATCATGGGAGCTCATGAAATAACAGTTATCTATGATGGCCAGTGTCAGTTATGCCAGAACTCTATTTCTTGGGTAGGTAAGAAATTAGTAATTACCGCTCTAGATTTTCACAGTACAGACCTCGCTCAATTCCAATTGAGCACAGAGCAATGTTCGCGTGAGGTCTTTGTGATCACCGAAGGCAAGCGTTATAGCGGTGCGCAAGCAGTTGCCTTCTTGCTTAAAGTGCGAGGAAACACGGTTCTCGCAACACTGCTTACTATTTCTGGCCCCGTTGGTCGCACTGGCTATCGCTGGGTTGCCGGCAACAGAAACTCATGGCCGGTCAAGGCTCTTTCCAGGATTTTAGAAAACTAAATCGTCCCTTGCTCTAAGCCTTTGAGTACTTCTTGTGCGCGCAGCTTAAGTTCTGGCAGATCACTTAAGCGATTGAGTCCATACACCTGTTGGCTCATGCGATGGTTTTTAGCAAAAGTTTCTTTATGACGGTCGAGAAAATCCCAATACAAAGTCGTAAAGGGACATGCCTTAGCGCCGACTCGTAACTTTGGGTCATAGACGCATGGTTTGCAGTAGTTAGACATACGAGAGATATAAGCACCGCCTGCGGCATAAGGCTTAGTCATCATCTTTCCGCCATCTGCATGAACTCCCATACCAATCACATTGGGCACCATCACCCATTCGGTGGCATCGATAAATACTTCGCGCATCCAATCAAGGAATTCCTGCGGGTTTGTGCCGGTGACTAGCGCTAAGTTGGAGAGCACCATCAGCCGTGGAATGTGATGCACCCAGGCGCGATCTTGGATATCGCCCACTATCTCTTTCATGCAATTCATCTGCGTGGCAGACGGGTCAGAAAAGAGTGGCAGTAGCTTTCTGGTGGCAGCTAACTGATTGTTGTTGCGGTAATCAGGGCCTAGAAACCAATACATGCCATTGACATACTCACGCCAGCCAATGAGTTGGCGGATGAAACCTTCAGCTGATGCAATCGGAATGGAACCTGTCTTAAATGCCTTCATCGCAGCGTGAATGACTTCACTTGGATGCAAGAGGCCATTGTTGAGATAAGGAGAGAGAAGTGAATGATGCAGCGCCCAGTTATCAGTAGTCATGGCATCTTCTAGCGGGCCAAATTCGGCGAAGTGATTGTCAATAAAGTTCTTGAGCACTTTGAGGGCGCCTGTGCGAGTCGTGGCCCAGGTTGTTGTTGGCGTGTGAGAAAGCTCGGCAGCCACTTCTAAATCAATCTCATCTCGCTTATGTTCTAGATAATCCGGCCCCTCATATTTCTTAGGTGGCGGCAGCCGATTCTCTTTATCAAAATTCCAGGCGCCACCTTCAGGCTCTTTGCCATCCATCAGAACATTTAGCCGGGTGCGCTGCTTGCGATAGAAGTTCTCCATCAAATATGACTTTTGCTCATCAGCCCATTGTGCAAAGAGCGGGCGAGGAGTTAAGAAGAAATCATTGTCAATAAATTCCGCGCCATAGCCTTGAAGCGCTTCA
Organism: Candidatus Planktophila versatilis; assembly: GCF_002288265.1. NCBI lineage: Bacteria > Bacillati > Actinomycetota > Actinomycetes > Candidatus Nanopelagicales > Candidatus Nanopelagicaceae > Candidatus Planktophila > Candidatus Planktophila versatilis. Next base: position 382,538 of record NZ_CP016778.1, read on the forward strand.
TACTGCCTAAAGGAGCTGGGCTCGGCGCAGATGACGGCAAGTGCTGCATATTTCTCTGCAATCTCTTTCAAGCCATCGATCGTGGTCGGCGCTTTGATGTATTTGACGGTGAAACCTTCGGTCTCTAATGATTGTGCAAAGTGGCGAGCGCTAGAGATAAGAAAGAAGAGCCGCTCTTGATGCCAGTTGCGCCCAGTTGTCATGCGGGCACTTTCGACCATGACAATCAGATCAGTGGCTGGGTCGGCCTCTTTTAAGGCGCCAAAGTTGCGGTGCAGATGGTCGAAAGGGATATAGATAATCCGCTTATATGCATCAGCTCTCGACATGAGGGCAATGGTAGGTCAGTGCGCTTCAGGAGTTTAATTACACTCCAGTGGGTTGTCCTGCCAGAATCAACATAGATTCACTGCTGAACATATACTCGCGCAATGAAAATCAAGAGCGCGATTGCTGGAAGTTTACCCAAGCCTCATTGGCTAGCTGAATCTGAGCAATTGTGGGCGCCCTGGAGATTAGAGGGTGAAGAGCTCCGGGAAGCTAAAAATGATGCGATGACTATCGCTGTGGCAAACCAATTACGCGCAGGCATCGATGTCATTGGCGATGGCGAACAGAGCCGCCAACACTTTGTGACTACATTTGTGGAAAATCAAAGTGGTATTGATTTTAAGAATAAGAAGACTATGCGTATTAGAGATCGCTATGACGCACTTGTGCCCGTCGTAGTAGATCAAATTCATCGGGAGCGCTCAGTCTTTGTTGAAGATGCAAAATTCCTGCGCACGCTGACCGAAAAGACCCTGAAGTTCACCCTGCCTGGGCCGATGACGATTATCGACACCCTCTTTGATCAACACTATGGAAGCCGGGAGAAGTTGGCATTCGCCTTCGCTGAGATTCTAAATGCTGAGGCAAAGGAGTTAGTTGCCGCTGGAATCGACATTATTCAATTTGATGAACCAGCTTTCAACGTCTTCTTTGACGATGTTCACAATTGGGGTGTGGCAGCACTTGAGCGGGCAGCAGCTGGACTGAGCAGTAAAACAGCAGTGCATATTTGTTATGGCTATGGCATAGAGGCCAATATCAAGTGGAAGAACACCCTCGGTGATGAGTGGCGCCAATACGAGAAGATCTTTCCCATGTTGGCCCAGAGCTCAATTGACCAAGTGAGCCTGGAGTGCCAAAACTCGAAAGTGCCGATGGAGTTAATAGAGATATTGCGAGGCAAGGAGATTATGGTCGGTGCCATCGATGTTGCCAGCAACACGGTAGAAAGTGCCGAAGATGTGGCAAAGGTCTTGCGTGAGGCACTTAAATATGTGGATGCTGAGAATTTGTTAGCGTGTACAAATTGCGGAATGGTCCCACTTACAAGAGATGTGGCCAATGGCAAATTACAAGCGTTAGCAGCGGGCACGACTCTGATCAATAAGGAGTTGGGCCTCTAACTCACTCAAGGCCCACTCTTCGAACGAGCAAAACCAAGAATCTTCAGGTAGCGTTTTCCCATGCGCAAACTGCTCATCACAGTGCTGGTATTAGCCTTCATGGCAAGTGCACCCGCCTATGCGCATCAACCAGTTGATTTACTTAAAACAGATACCACTGCTGCAAAAGGCCCACTCCTAGTTGATGGAACTATTTCATATGCAGTTCGCGCAGCCTTTAGCAAGGCAGGAGAGAAGAAAGGCTTTCGGGCAGCTTTTGCCCAAGGAGATGGCCTAAGCGTTGAATATCTCATTGTTGATAAGAAACCAGAGAACACTCTTCGCCCAACTCAACTACCTACTCTTGTGATGACTAGTCCCAAAGGAACATCGCTTACGCTCAAGTTCACCGAGCGGACAAAGTTCCCCTACAGTGGAGTTAATTACCTCTACCTTGCCAGATATCAGGCGGTAGCAGAAGCCGGTGAATATAGCTTTCTAGTGAGCGCCAAAAGAAAAGCTTCCATCATTCTATCTGTGGGAGTAAAAGAGATACCTGGTGAAGTATTGCGTGGCCCAAAACCAACACCTTCCGTAACTCCGGCTCCTGCTACAACACCAACACCGACACCAAGTGCAGCTGCAACATCAACTCCAGCACCAGCACCAACAAAGACCGGCTACACCATGGCACAAGTGCGTGCCAATAACTCTGCCAGCAACTGCTGGTCTGTTATCGATGATTCTGTCTATGACTTAACTAATTGGATTAAATCCCACCCAGGTGGATCTGGTGCAATCGTTGGTCTTTGTGGCACTGATGGAAGTGGCGCATTTTCATCAAAGCATGGCAATCAGTCACGTCCTGCGGCCCAGCTCAGTTCCTATCGTTTGGGACCACTAGAGAAGTAATCTTTCTTTTATCCCTTCTCACCAAGACTCCAAGCAAAGAACGGAAAAAGACCCCACCATTTCTGATGAGGTCTTTATCTTGTAGCTCAGTGTTTGAAACAACTCCCTTAACGCAATTGAAGGCTATCAGGCTTACCTGACGAATAGCCCTCCAGAAATTGCACCCCGCTCCAATCTGTAATTGGATTGCCCACATGCCAGAGCTACCCGAGGTTGAAACAGTACGCAGGGGATTGGCTCATTTTCTGATTGGCTACCGATTCAAAAGCGCTGCCGGTCTACATCCCCGAGTACTAAAGCCAGCATCGCTGCAACCACTTACTGCTGTTGTTGGCGCACAGATTAAGAGCATTAATCGCCGCGGAAAGTTCTTATGGTTTGAACTCGATCGCGAGCTCGCACTGGTTGCCCACTTAGGAATGTCGGGTCAGTTTCTTGTGGCACGTAAAGATCGCCCAGCGCCAGGTCATGTGCGGGCGCACTTTGAGTTAAGTAAAGGTTTCAAAAAGCAGGAGCTGCTCTTTAGTGATCAGCGCACCTTTGGTTGGCTATCGGTAGAGCAGTTAACCGATGGCATTCCACAATCTGCCCGCCACATCGCACTAGATCCCTTTGCTGCCGCCTTTGATCGCAGCGCGGTCATAGCCAGAATGAAAGCTCGCAAAGCAGCCATTAAGAGTGTGATCCTGAACCAAGAGATTATGAGCGGGGTCGGCAATATCTATGCCGATGAATCCTTATGGCGAGCAAAGATTCACCCAGAGATCCCCGCATGTGATTTAAGTGTGAAGAAGATTGGCTCACTAGTAGATGCGGCCGTGCAAGTGATGGCAGAGGCGGTAGAAGTAGGCGGCACCTCTTTTGATGCCATGTATATCAACGTCAATGGTGAGAGCGGATTCTTTGAAACATCCTTAGCTGCTTACGGCCAAGAAGGTGAGCCGTGTCCGCGCTGTGGTCGGGGGATTAGAAGGATTGCTTTTGGTAATAGGTCATCACATTTTTGTCCGAAGTGTCAGGTGCGGACCTAGCCTTAGAGCGCACCCCTTCGTTTTAAAGCGCCCAGGCGCCATGAGTAGCGCTACGGTGGCTGCCCTACATGCCCAATCCGAACCTGCATCTATCCTGACCAAATACCCGTAGTCTTTTGAAAATAGTAGATAGTTGATAAAAAAGTTGGAAACCTCTTGACTCATACGCGGGGCTGAGGGTTAGAGTAACGATTCCACACTAAGGGAAAGGTCGTCTCTGTGAAAAAATATAGATCAATTATTGGCATCGGGGTTGTGCTAACACTATTAGCGCTAACCGGTTGCAGTTCAGGTTCGTCAGATGAAAATGCAGGTTCTACAGAAGAGGCTGGAGCGTATACCCCGGTTCTTAAAAGTGGAATTCCAGGAGCGCTCCTACCTGAGGAACTTAAGCTCTGGAAATATGATTTTGCAACAGCTAAGTACACACCTACAGAAGGCGATGCTAAGTCTTATGTAGTTAACCTAGTTAAGCCAGATAAGACTTTTACCCTTGCACACATGGATGGTTGGGCAACAAATCCATTTGCTATCCCGATCGCGAAGGGTATTGCCAAGCTCGCTAAAGATCTTGGTTTGAAACTTATTTACTGCGATGCAGAGTTCAAGCCCGAGAAAGCAATTTCATGTGCTGAGATTCTTGCAAGTCAGAAGCCTGATTTTGTCATTGCCGGAAACTGGCAAGGCGGCGCGGCTGCAGCAATCATGGCTATTTTTGACAAGGCCAAGATTCCAGCAGCCTCAATTGATGTTTCGCATCCAAATGCAATTTTCTTCGGTGCTAGTAACTATGCCTCTGGAGTTGTTGGAGGAAAAGCAGCCGGAGAGTATGCAAAAGCAACCTGGGACTGTAAGGATGTTTGGGTCTTCATGGGAGAGAACCTAGAAGAGGGTGAAGCAGCAGATTTGCGGCTCGTCGGATTCGCTGATGGAGTACAAGAAGTTTGCGGTGCATTGCCTGCTGATCGGATACAACGTATGCGACTATCTGCTGGAACAGCAGATCAAGCAATTACAGTGACGACAGACTGGTTAACTGCACACCCAGAAGCTAAACATATTCTCTCAGGGACAATCGATGATGAGCGAGCAAATGGTATGGCTAAAGCGTTTGCTGCTACCAAGAGAGATGGAATGGTCGTCGGTCAAGGTTGCGACTCTGTCGGCATTGCAGTCGTAAAAATGGCTCCTGCATCAGAGAATAGATTCTTAGGATGCGCGGCCTATTACCCTGAAAAATATGGTGACTACCTAGTCAGCATTGCACTAGATGTTATGGCTGGAAAAGCTGTTCCACAGGAAATACATATGGAACACTCATTCCTAGACCATGACACGATTGGCACCGTATACAAGTGACAGAACACCCGATACTTAGGACTGCTAACCTCTCAAAAAGTTTTGGGAGTGTTAGCGTCCTAAGTTCAATCGACTTCCACGTTGACCCCAATGAATCTTTAGGATTGATTGGGGACAACGGGGCGGGCAAATCTACCCTTGTGAAAATTATTGCCGGTGTTTATGCACCTTCTGGTGGAGAAATCTTCTTGAATGGCAAGCCGGTGACATTTAAAAATCCACAAGATGCCCGAGCTGCAGGAATAGAAATTATCTACCAAGATTTGGCCCTATGTAATGATCTTGATGTTGCTTCAAACATTTTCCTTGGCAGAGAATCTACGAAAAACATAGGCATTGCTCGATTGCTAGATCGTCACGGCATGATGCAAGAAGCGAGAGCGGCTCTGGCAGAACTAGGGGCTGATATCGCTCCAGATCAGCTAGTGGGTTCGATGTCCGGTGGACAGCGGCAACTTGTGTCGGTGGCCAGGGCGCTCCAGTTCGCTCCCAAGCTTCTACTTATGGATGAACCGACAGCAGCGCTATCAAATACAAAGATTCATCTTTTATTGGATCTAGTGAAGAATCTCAAGAAAAAGGGAATTTCGGTCGTCTTTATTAGTCACCGATTTACAGATCTCATATCTGTTTGTGACCGCATTGTGGCAATGAGGGAAGGCAAAATTAGTGCCGAGATTAAACCTGCCGATACTAAACCCTCTGATTTGATGTCAATTATGCAAACGGCTTTGAGTGGCGAGGAGATCTTGTGAGGATGAACACTGCAGCGCTCAATAAATTTGAGAAGTCAGCAAAAATCTTTCGGTCAATTAAGAAGTTCTTGGGCCCAACAGGCTTTGGTCTCCTCGTTGCCTTAATCCTAGAACTGATTATTTTTGCAAGCCTATCTCCGTATTTCTTAAATTCGACCAATTTTTCCAATATCGGCCGAGCAATGGTCATTATTGGCATCGGCTCTATTGGAGCAACAATTGTAATTATCTCTGGTGGCTTTGACCTTTCCGTTGGATCAGTGATGGCAGCTTCTGGAATGCTTGCTGCCTTTGTGATTAATCAAGGTCAATCCAACCTAGTTGGTGTAGTACTGGCCCTAATGCTTGGCTGCGTCATTGGATTACTCAATGGTTTTGTCATCGGCTACCTCCGAATCAATCCCTTAATCGCAACGCTAGCGATGCTCTCTATCGTAAGGGGCTTGGCATACATCATCAGTGGTGGAGATGCTGTGGTTGTTTCTAACTCTTCCTTCCTAGCAATTGGCACAGATTCTCTTTTTGGCATTCCCTTAACGGTCTGGATCTTTATCACTCTCTTTTTAAGTGTCGGATTCCTCATGCCACGAACACACTTTGGCAGGTATGTGTACGCCATCGGATCTAACTCTAGAGCGGCTCGACTAGCAGGTATTTTTGTTAATCGATGGACTCTGGTTTTTTATGCATTCTCTGGCACCACTGCCGCATTGGCCGGATACGTCACGGTAGCTCGTACAGGTCAGGCTGAGCCAAGTGCAAATATCGGAGCAGAACTAGACATGATCACGGCTGTAATTCTTGGAGGAACAAGTCTGAGTGGTGGCAAAGGAAGGCTCTTTGGAACCTTTTTAGCGATAGTCGTTCTAGCAATTTTAACTAATGGACTTATTCTGATCGGTGTACCTTCTTATTGGCAACTCCCAGTGAAAGGTTGTGTCCTAATGGGTGCAATCATCTGGGGAGAACTGCATAATGCCTCCCGTGATAAGTCATAAATGATGGAAAGATTATGTTTTCTTATTCATTTGTTTGACGATGCTGGAGCAGAATACGACCAAAGACACGATGATATTTGGCCAGAAATGGAGGAAGCTGTTGCCGCCGCTGGCTTTAGAAATTACTCACTATTTAGATTGGGAAACCTTGCTGTGGGCTATGCCGAATGCGAGCCAGATATCGAGACGGTTTTAATTAAAATGGCTACTTTCGATGTTGAGCATAAGTGGAATGCTTCACTAGTACATGTTATTAAAAATGCCGCTGGTGAAAATGGCGGCTTGATCAATGTGCCTGAGGTGTGGCACCTTAAAGTGAAGAATTCAAAATAATGAGCAAGATTCGCGCAGGTGTCATCGGTGCTGGCTCCTGGGCAGCAGTCGCTCATTTGCCCGCTTTGCGGGATCGAGATGATGTTGAGATAGTTGCAGTGTGTCGAAAAGGTGACCAATTGCTCGCCAGCCTAAAGCAGGAATTTTCAGTAGGCATCGCCTCCGAGGATTACATGGATGTAGTAAATCAAGAGCTGGATGTAATCATCGTCGCTTCCCCGCCCAACCTTCATCATGAGCATGCAGCGGCCGCCCTTCGTTCTGGGGCCCACGTACTATGCGAAAAACCAATGACAATTTCTGCAGCACAGAGCTGGGATCTAGTGAAAATTGCGAAGGAAGTGAAGCGAGAACTTCTCGTTGGATTTAGTTGGAACTACATGCCAATGGTTCAGCAAGCCTATGAACAGCTCCAACGTAAGAACATCGGCGAACTAGAACAAATGAGTATGCAAATGGCTACCCAAACTCGCGAGTTGTTGGCCAACCTCGGACCATATCCGGGAGCTTCTACTGAACAAGTTCCTGAGCAAGAAACCTGGACCAATCCAAAGAACTCCGGCGGCGGTTATGGTCAGGCACAGTTATCTCATGCCCTCGGCTTAGCTTTTCGCCTGCAACCACAACGAGTCTCTGAAGCCTTTGCCTTTATGAGTTCGCCACGGAATGCACCCGTTGAACTCCATGATGCAATTTCCTACAAGTTCTCTAATGGCGCCATCGGCACACTCTCGGGTGGATCTAGCCATATGGGTGCATGGCAGAACAAGGACGAATTACAGGTACGAGCCATTGGCGATCAAGGACAATTCTTAATAGATCTCCATCGCGAATGTGCTTATTTTTGGTATGTCGATGGAACAGAGATAAATATGAAACTACCGCCAAATGCCGGAGCAGTAGATAACTTTGCCGCCGCAAATGCGCTAGTTGATGTCGCGCTAGGAAACTTAGAGGCAAATCGCGCGCCGGGCGAGCTGGGTGCACTGACAGTGGAGGCCTTAGAGCTTGCCTACCAAAGTGCATCACTTGGCAAAATTGCCATCGCGCAAGAAAAGCACTGATGAAAATTACTGAGATAAAAAGTGCCATCTATGAGATGGAGCCATCTAACTCAGATGATTTTCGTTACACCCGCATTCGCATCACCCAAGTCTTTACTGACGAAGGAGTTACTGGGTATGGATTTTGTGATGTTGACAATCAATCGCTCATCAAAGAAATCAAACCAGCTTTAATTGGTAAAGATCCCCGAGATATCATTGAAATTCTTGGCGCCGGCCTGCTCAAAGGATCTGCTAGCTTGGAAAATGCCTTGTGGGATATATCTGGCAAAGTCGCGGGAGTTCCCGTGCGCAATCTTTTAGGTTCGACAAAAGAATCAATGGATTATTACCTTACCTGTGTGTGGCCGGGTAAAGATGATCAGTCACACCTTTCACCTGATCAACAGGCAGAGCAAATTGCCCTGTATTACGGAATGGGCCATAAAAAGTTTAAGTTTCGCAGCTGGCGAGAAAATGCATTAGATGATGTCGAAGTAGTCAGAAAAATTCGCGAATTGGTGGGCGGCCGAGACAAAATAGAATTGATGATTGACCGCACTGCTCATTACCCCGGATGGGTTTGGAGTTATAAAGAGGCACTTGATGCTGCAATGAGATTCCAAGAATTAGATGTAACTTGGCTGGAGGAGCCATTTGCTCAAGATGATCTAGATTCCTATCGGCGCTTGGCCGAGGAGGTCGATATATCTATTACCGGTGGTGAGTGGACATCTGATTTATCAATTTTTCTCGAATACATCTCCACTAGAGCAGTGGACATCATTCAGCCTGATGTTTGTATTGCTGGTGGCATCTGGCCAACACGGTTGGTGGGAGCGCTGGCCCAGGCTCACGGTACTGAATGTATTCTGCATGGCACCAACGGCCCAGATTTAGCGGCATCTTTACAAGTTGCAGCAACTATTCCAAGTTGTCGGATGATGGAAGTTGCACTTGTTTTCCCTCCTCTCACGCCAGAAGAGATGTACTCACCCCTGAAACGGATTCTAAATAGCGATTATTTATTTAAGTTTGAAAAAGGCAAAATTATCTTGCCAACAGCGCCTGGTCTTGGAGTTGAGATTAACGAGGATGCACTCGCAAAATGCAAAATTGTTGGTTAGATCAGTAGGCTATTTAGTAATGTCGCGAGTCTTAGCCCCAGTTTGTGCTAATTCTTAGCGACTGCCGGCATATAACCTAAATGAGCTCCACCATCTACATCTAGCGCGCAGCCGGTAAGAAATGCTGCTTCATCTGAAATAAAGAAAGTAATAGTCTTTGTGACATCAGCTTCAGTGGGATTGCGCCCCAATGGAAAGGCAGCAGCTGCCGCAGATTTAACTTGCTCTACAGTTAAATTCCCAGCTTGAGATTTCCAATTTGCTACTTGTTGGCCCATTCCTGTGGTTGGAACTCCCACGGGACAGACGCAATTGACCGTGACTTGAGAAGGCGCCAATTCGATTGCAGATGATTCAATCAAACCAATAAGACCAAATTTTGAGGCGCAGTAGGCTTGAACTTGAGCATAGCCTCGTTTGCCAGCATCTGAAGAAATTGCAACTATTCGTCCTCGACCGCTATCAATGAGGTATTTAGACGCGGCTTGAATGGCAAAGAATGCACCCTTTAGGTTTACATCAAGGGTGAGATCCCAATCTGCTTCACTGACTTCATTCATTGGCTTGATATGTATAACGCCAGCGGAAATCACCAAGGTGTCCAATCCCTTGAACTCCTTATTTGCACGCTCGACTGCAGCTATGAGCTCTGCCTGATTCCTGACATCAGCTTCAATAGAGATTGCATTCGAGCCTAACTCCTTTACCGCTAAGGCTAGATTCGGAGCCGAGTTATCAACCAGGGCAACTTTGGCACCCGCAGAGATCATTTCCCGAGCGATATCAAGCCCGAAGCCGGAAGCGCCCCCAGTGATGAGAACCTTTCGGTTTGTTGCGATGGTCATGTTTTGATCCCCTTTGTGGAGTTAGCCTTGGTAGAGATACTTCTTTACTGCTTTTTCATCGATGGTTATACCCAAACCAGGAGTGTTGGGTACAGCAATCCAGCCATCTTTTTGTTCAATGGGGTTCTCAACTAATTCATGTTGCATAGGAGATGGTGCTGGCTTTAGCTCAAAGACCTCTCCATTTGTGGAGGCCGCATAGACGTGAAGTGAGGCGGCAGTATTGATTGCACTGGACCAAGAATGAGGGACAAAACGCACTCTTTGGGTGAGGGCATCATCAACGATAGCTTTCATTCCGCTAATTCCTTCAACCCGTCCTGGATCTACCAAGATAATATCAATGGCCTTACTACGCACTAAGCGTTGATAGTCATGCAAAGTCCAGCAGCGTTCTCCAGTGGCAAGGGCAGTGGGAACTCTTGACTTCATTTGTCGATAGCCGTCATGATCGTCGTGATGTAGCGCATCTTCAAACCAGGTCAGATTTACTTCTAGTAAATCTTCCGCCATTGTGGCAGCGTGACTTGCACTCCATTTTGCAAGAGCAGAGACATCTATCGCCATTCCCATATCTGGGCCAATTGCCTCGCGGACAGTACGCGCAACTTTCATATCTCGAACTCGGTTTGTTCCAAATCCCGCTTCCGGAACTTGCCCCCAACCACCCTTAACGGCGGAGAACCCACGTTCGCGATAGCTAGTGAACTCCTCTTGCAAGGCTCCTAAATCCAGAGTATTCAGAATCACTGAAGCACAAGATGGAACTCTCTCCATTAACGTTCCACCAAGCATTGCTGAAACCGGAAGTCCGGCAGCTTTGCCCGCAATATCCCAGAGAGCTATATCTAGGGCTGAGATTGCAAAAGAGACAATGCCTCCATGCCCATGCCAGTAAGCATGATTTCGCATTTTTTGCCAGAGACGACCTACTTGAGTTCCATCTTCTCCCATTAAGAGTTTGGCAAATCCTGCATCAATAATTGTTTTTACGGCCAGTGCGGCTTCAGGCCACTGCGAAATACATTCTCCCCATCCGACGATTCCGTCAGAGGTTTCAATGCGAGTCAGCGTTACATATCTGATCTTGTTGTCATTGTTTGGCTCCGGGTATTGCATCGGAAATGCCTCAACTCGAACTATCTTATTCATTTACCAACCTCCATTCTGAGCCCTTAAGTGCTTTACAAACTTATTTAACGTCTACCTAGATCCACATGCCTTAATCAGTGTGCGATAGTACTGAAGCCAAGAATGACTTCGTCCGCTCGTTTTGAGGATTGTCAAAGAATTCCGCTGGATTATTCTCTTCCACAATCCTACCTGCGTCCATAAAAATCACACGATCTGCAACTTGGCGAACGAAGCCCATCTCGTGGGTAACGATTAGCATCGTCATTCCTGCTTCAGATAGCTTTCGAAGTACGCCTAAAACTTCTCCCACTAATTCAGGGTCAAGCGCGCTTGTCACTTCGTCAAATAACATGACATCAGGTTTCATGGCAAGAGCACGAGCAATCGCCACCCTTTGCTGTTGGCCACCGGATAACTGTTCAGGAAATTGATCCCGCTTTTCTGCTAATCCAACAGATTCTAGAAGTGCTATAGCTTCCTCACGGAACTCTTTTTCATTCAGACCCAGCACATGTTTTGGACCTGCAACAACATTTTGTAAAACGGACATATGTGGAAAAAGGTTGAAATGTTGAAAGACCATCCCGACCTTGCTGCGAGTAGCAGATATCTCGGTCTCTGAGAAACCCTTTCCAGACTCATCTCGGTAAGCTAACTTTGCATTGATACGAATCGTGCCGCTGGTGGGGAATTCCAAGTTATTGATGCAGCGAAGTAAGGTTGATTTACCACTACCAGATGGGCCGATAATGCCTAAAACTTGACCTTTATCAATTGTCAAGCAAATATCCTTTAAGACCTCATCTTTTCCGAAACTTTTGCAGAGGTTATCTATTTTGATCATCGCTTTTCTCCTCCGGCAATCAGAGTTTCTTCAGAAGATGTCACAACGCCTCTAGAGGCGTAACCCTTTTTCATTCTCTTCTCTAAGTAGTCAACTAATTTGACTCCAGGAAAACCTACGGCAAAATAAAGCAGAAAAACCATTGTATAAATGGTGAAATAATCATAAGTCTCAGCCGCGTAAATCTGACCTCTGAACATCATCTCCTGAACTGTGACGACAGAAAGCAGAGAAGTATCTTTCATTAAGGAGACCATATAATTACAAAGCGCGGGGATGATTGTTCTAATTGCTTGCGGCATGATGACACGCACCATAATTACTCTATTGCGCATACCTAAGGCCTTTGCAGCATCAGTCTGCCCCTTGGGGACAGCTTCGATAGCTCCTCTATACACTTCACATAAGTAAGCGGTGTAATGCAGGGTTAAAGCGAGGATACCAGCAGGTAGAGGCGGAATCTCCATTCCGAAAAAAGGCAAAACAAAGTAGATATAAACTAGCTGAAGCAGAAAAGGCGTTGATCTAAAAACCTGAACATAGGCTCCGAGCGAGAGCCGAAGAGCTCTACTCTTTGATTTCCGGCCAAATGCCACTAGTACCCCAAGAGTTAAACTAAAAATTCCACAAAGTAATGTCACTAAGAGAGTAATAAGCAAACCTGTCAGGATGGTCGGTAGCGCATCTAAAGCTATTTCAGGTTTTATTAAATCAAAAAATTCCAAGATTTCCCCATCTCTAGATATCGTCAGAATGCGTGAGATTGAAAGAACCAGCCACAGGCTTGCGCCTGTGGCTGGTTACTATCTTTAGAACGACGGATTGTGCTCTGGTTCGAAGATATTCTCAGATGCTGCGAAGCCATGCTTTTCGAGAATTCGACCAATCACACCGTGCATAATCAGTTCACCAAGTGCTCTTGAATATGCCATATTGAGCGTGCAGTCTTGGAAACGGGTACCGTAACGAGCGTAGTTTGCCCACACTGCGGACGGAACATCTTTCATTCCCTTAAGTATTTGTACTTCCGCTTTAGGGTTTTCAGTGATGAAGACGACGCTTGGTGGTTCGGCCTCAACTACTGCGTCAATGCGACCAGCTGCAAGTGCGGCAAATTGCAATGCTCCGGTTGTAAACTGACTCACATCAGCAATCTTGGCATCCTTTGCCCATGCTGAGGCTTGTGTTCCAGCGACAACGCCCAATTTGATACCAGGCTTGGTCAGATCTGCCCAAGCTTTAATACCCTTTGGATTTCCCTTTTGTGCAACAACAACAGTTGCATACCACCATGCTGGAGCGGTAAATGCAAAGTTCTTGTATCGATCTGGGTTACCGTGGATATTTCCACCAATAATGTCAATCTTCTTTGAAAGAAGACTTGGAACCATTTCTGGCCACTGGAGTACCACGGACTTAACATTTTTAATACCGAGGTATTTCGCAACTGCCATGTTTATGTCCCAATCGACACCAGTAGTCTCTTTGCCTGATTGGATATTAAAGAATGGAATGTCTTGGTAAATTCCAAGTTTTAATCCACGGCTCATCACTCTTTTTAAGGAGGTATCGGAACAGGCCATATCTGGGCTTGAATTGGCTTCAATATCCCATCCAAGCTTTTTAAAATACTCTTTATCTGGCTGTACTGCGGCTGGAGCATCGGTAGCAGCTTGGGCGATCGTAGGGGAGAGCCCTACTACCAAACCTATAGTTGCAAATCCGATGATTGCCGTTTTAGCGAATTTATTTTGAGCAAGAAATTTCATTTTCATTTTTACCCTTTCCTTACTTTGAAGTTAGTAGATTCCCGAGAGCAACACATGTGACATCGAGCCAAACCAAGACCGGTGTCACCTCTTCTATCCAAGAGGGGACTCAGATCGATAGGTGGAAGGAGATTCGCAGATTATCTATAATCTGTCAATAAGATTTAGCTGGATTTGCCCTACATAATTCTGACGAAAAACTGCCCAAATACCCGAGGCCAGGCTCGCGGCTACGCATGGAGCCAGGCACAAAGGGGGCTGGAGGGCAGAACTTGAACCTGTAAGCGCTGTCCATACTTTGGTAGCAGTCACAACAGATACCGGCGTAGTAGGAGTTATTTTCATGGGCTATTTATTCAGTTGCGGGGGATCTGCCACTCAGGCAATTAGCGGAATAGATATCACACACGTTGCTAGCGATGCGTATTGGCTAGGCAACTTGCGCTGGGCAATTAATGCATCCCGAGCGTCGTCAGATTCCAACCCTGTGCCGATAGCAGGCTTGAATTAGATGGAGGGTGGTCAGAAAAAATTGGCGATAAGTCGTTTCTTTAGTCAACCTGGTAGAGTAAAAAGGTGTCTACCGATTTCTTCAAATTATCTAGTGGTAACAACCTATCCCAGCGCACCCATGTCGCGCACATGTTGCGTGAGGCAATTGTTTCAGGAAAGTTAAAGCCTGGCACGCAACTAAAGCAGAATGAAGTAGGTAAGAAGTTTGAATGTAGCCCAGGCCCAGTTCGTGAGGCGATGCGCGATCTTGAGAGCGAAGGGCTAATTGAGCATTTTCCGAATCGTGGAGTCTTTGTCACTCAAATTACCAAAGAAGAATATCTTGAGATGTTACTGCCAGCCCGTGTAGTTTTGGAAAAATTTGCTTTGAAACACGCGGCGAAGAAATTCACCCCAGAAGTCATTGAGACACTCAATGAGCAAATTGAGATTATGCGTAAAGGTGCTAAAAAGAAAGATATTGACTCAGTAAATGAGGCTGATATGAAATTTCACATGATAGTGATGCAAACTGCAGCGACGCAGCAGACTTTCCATTTATGGAAAAGTGTCATGTCACGGATTCGTTTAGAGCTTTATCGAGTCGGCCCACACCCAATCCTTACCGAACAAGCTCCTAATCACACCCAGTTATTGGCGGCGATACTTAACGGTGATGTGAAGCAACTATATAAAGAAATTGAGTGGCACTGTATAGGAGCTGTCTCTGATCCTTTGAAGAAAGATTTCAAGTAGAAAGTAAGGAACTGGGTTCACCTCATTTGATGCGCTCTATATCAACGTCAATGGCGAGAGTGGATTCTTTGAAACATCCCTAGCTGCCTATGGCCAAGAAGGTGAGCCATGTCCACGGTGTGGTCGGGGGATTAGAAGAATTGCCTTTGGTAATAGGTCATCACATTTTTGTCCGAAGTGTCAGGTGACGAGCTAATCCCCATTCTTGCTAAAAAAATCTATTGAGTTAGCGAGAGTTTCAAAAAGAGCAGTCATAGACGTTGCTCCTGGGTCTATATGACCGATACTTCTTTCGCCTTGATAACTTCCTCGACCTTTTCTAGCTTCCATTTGTGCCGTCTTTGCGCATCCAAGTTCAGCGGCTTGGTGTGCTTTAGTAAATGCCCCTAATAGATCTTCTGAGTTTTTAACACTAGTAATGAGAGAACTTACCGCTGGATTTAGCGCGTCTACTAATGTTTTATCACCTGGTTTCGCTCGACCCAGTTCCATAATCCCCTCGAGTGCAGATTCAAATGCCTGCGACATGGTGTTCAAATTTGCAGTAGCTCTATTTGCCGTAACATCACTGAGCCGAAGAAACAGAGTTCCGTAGAGTGCTCCACTTGCACCACCGACTGAATTTATAATCGTCATCCCTGCGAATTCAAAAAACTCACCCAATGATTTAGATTGAGGTCCTTTGAAAGCTTCTAGGAGCGCCCTGGCCCCGTTGGAGATATTTGAACCATGTTCGCCATCACCAACTGCAGCATCTAACTCGTTAAGGTAGTCCTCTAGCTCAATTACAGCTTCGCAGAAATCATTTAACCAATTTTGTGCAATTGGTATCGATACCTCTGTAACCATAGTCATTTACCCCATCTCAACGCTGGCGTGTCTATCGGTGAATCATAAAGTTCAAGCAATTCTTCATCTGCAACTAAGAACGTCGCAATGACTCCAAAGGAATCTAAGGAAGTGATAAAATTACCAACAAGTGAGCGAACTGCCTTCGTTCCAACGCTTTCAAGCTTCTCTTGGATAATTCCCGACAAGGTATAAAGTTCAATAGATGGTGTTGAACCTAAGCCACTAAGTAGAAGAATAATCTTCTTGCCAAAAGCTAGTTCCAGCTCTAACGCCGGTTGCTCAATTAAAATCTCGGCAATCTTGTTAGCAGAAACCATTTTTGACCTTGAGTGTCCGCGATCTCCTCCAATACCAACCCCGATATCAAATTCATCTTCTGGCATCTCAAAATTTGGATGACCAACTTTAGGGGTCGTGCATGAGTTGAAGGCAACTCCAAAAGAACGTGAGTTTGCAACTACTTTTTTAGCTATTGAGGTTACTTGGGCTAAATTGTATCCGCGTTGCGCTGCGGCTCCGGCTATTTTTTCAACAAGAATTGTCGCACCGAGCCCACGACGCCGATCAAACTGCGAAATAGGAAATGAACAATCATCATTTACAAGGACCTTGGATATTTCAATACCTTTTCGCTTCATGATTTCGGCAGAGAGCCCGAAATTCATCACCTCGCCACCAAAGTTCTTGATTATGTAGAGGACGCCCTTTCCACTATCTGCCCTCTCGGTGGCAGCCATGATTTGTGCTGGCACAGGGGATGTGAAAATTTCTCCTGGGCAAGCTGCATCGAGACCGCCGAACCCTACATAGCCACTATGCATCGGCTCGCAGCCTGAACCCCCACCGGATATGAGTCCAACTTTCGGTTGAGTCGGGAGCAATTTTCTCTGGACAATGCGCGCCTCGGAATTGAACTCAATTACCTCGGGGTGGGAGGCCGCGAGGCCACGCAGATACTCATTCACCACGGATTCAGGTGCATTCATTATTTTCTTGATCGGATTTCCTCCATTATGCCTCGGGCAAGCCCCCTTGACAAAGAGGGATTTTCGCCTAGGTTAGTGGTCTGAAGACCTGATGACAAGAACTTCTGAACTATTTGGACTGGGGGAGAAACGATGCGCGAAAGTGCTTTTGCCGATGTTTCCTCCTCAAAAGCGGGCTCTCCGATACTAAAAATGTCCTCGATTTCAAAGCGATATCAGGGTGTTCAAGCTTTGGATAACGTCGACTTGGATGTGCGAAGCGGCGAAATTCATGCGCTCCTGGGGGGTAACGGCGCCGGAAAGTCGACCCTGCTCAAGATTCTTTCTGGGCTAACTGCCCCGGATGAGGGAATCATCTATTTTCAAGGTCAGCGCGTCGAAATTGAATCACCACGAAGCGCCCAAGAACTGGGTATTTCCATGATTCATCAGGAGCTCTCGATCATCCCTGACTTGAGCGTTCTTGAGAATATTTTCCTCGGTCAAGAGAGCCTGATAACACAACGTAAAAGCTGGACTCCGTGGGTGAACCGCCGCGAAATGGCCAAAAAGGTCCGCAGGGTTGCCACCGAGTTTGGAATTACCGAAGACGAGCTTTGGCGCCCTGCGGGTGAGTTCGGTGCGTTGAAAAAGAGATCTATCGAAATTGTAAAAGCTCTCGTAGTCCAACCAAAAATTCTTATTCTTGACGAGCCCACATCCGGTCTAGAAGGGCATGAAAAAGAATTGCTTTTTGGGCACATGCGAAGCCTTCAGCGTCTTGGTGTGGCACTCATTTGGGTTACGCATCATTTAGATGAAGTATTTGGTCTTGCTGATACCGCAACAATTATGCGTGATGGTAAAAGCATTGCCCAAACATCGATTGAAGGCCTAAATCTTAACGACTTGATTTCGCTCATGTTTGGATCACAAGCGGCTGCTCTCATAGAGCAACCAAAAGTTGGGAGAGCTGCAGGAAAGACTGGCAGCGAGAATCGCTTTAAGACTCTAGAAGTAGAGGGTTTCAAGCGAGAGGGAGTTCTGAAAAATATTTCATTCGACCTCTGGGATGGTGAAATTCTGGGCATTGCTGGATTAGCAGGCGCTGGGCGCACAGAGCTGATGAGAGCACTTATGGGAATAGACAAGCTCGATAGTGGGTCTATAAACATTTTTGGGAAAATTGAAAAAATTGGGCACCCAGAGAAAGCCTACGAACTTGGAATTGCCATGGTTCCAGAAGATCGAAAGGTTCTTGGCATCCTCTCTGAATTCTCCATCGAGAAGAGTATTTCAATTTCTAAGTTAGTGAATGTATTGAAGAGCGGCTGGTTGAGTGCAAAGAAAGAGAAGGATTTGGCGTCAGAGTTTATTTCTAAGTTTTCAATTAAGACACCTAACTCTCGCGAGAAGATTCGTAATCTCAGTGGTGGAAACCAGCAGAAAGTAATTATATCTCGATGCTTGAATACAAATCCAAGAATTTTGATCTTTGATGAACCAACACAGGGAATCGATATCGCCTCAAAAGTTGAAGTCCACAAGCTCATTCGTGAATTAGCAGCTGGAGGAAAATCAGTTATCGTTATTGCCTCTGAGTTAAATGAGTTGATTCGACTGAGCGATCGCATCATTATTCTCCGCGAAGGGTCAATTGTTGGCGAAATAGAATCTGTACCTGAAAAAATTCAAATCAGTGGATACGAATTAGTCGAGCAGGACATCCTGCATCAGAGTTCAAGAGTCAAAGTATGAGAAGTCAATCAAAGTTCTCCAAGATTATTGCAATAGAAGGCGTCGTTATTCTCGCTGCATTTGTTTTGATGGTCATCTTCTTCTCTTTGAAAGCTGAGTCATTCCTAATTCCTGATTCGATTAGATACTACATCAATGAAGCGGTGCCAATTTTCATCATTATTGTCGGATTAACATTTGTAATTATTGCTGGCGGGATTGATTTATCAATTGGATCTGTACTCGGATTAAGTGCTGGTACATCATTGATGGTTTCTATGTGGGGATGGCCATTTTGGATGGCTGTAATTGTTGGTGTCTTGACCGGCCTGGCTTTCGGCCTTCTCAACGCCGTAATCATCACAATTTTTAGGGTCAATGACTTCATAGTTACTTTGGGAACTCTCTATATAGCAGCAGGGGCGCTCACTGTTCTCACAGATAACATTCAACTGATTGGAACCGAAGACACTAACTTTCAACGTATTTCTGATATGAGTTTCTTGGGTCTCACTAGTTCCATTTGGATTGCACTGGTAATTATTGTGGTGGCCGAGTTGGTTCTGCTCAAGTCACCTTTTGGACGCCGAATTTTTGCTACAGGTATTGGAGAGGTCCCGGCGCTGATTTCTGGAATCAACACCCAACGGACCAAATTTGGTGCCTACTTGATATCTGGTGGTTTGGCTGGTTTTGGAGGCGTCCTTTTAGCATCCCACTTAAATTCAGTGCAATCAGGCTTAGCCGGAGGTTATGAACTCACAGCGATAGCAGGTGCGGTACTTGGTGGCATTTCACTCGCTGGCGGACGCGGCAGTGTATGGCGAGCAATCGTAGGAGCTCTATTCCTAACAACACTGAATCAAGGTTTGCTGCTCATGGGAATAAATCCACTGATATTCCAAATTGTTACAGGCCTTTGCATCCTGGTTGGAGTTGTCATAGATCGAGGAGTTTTCAAATTTGCGCTTACTTTCTCGACGCAAACACGAGAAGTGAATGCTCAACCCCTTGATGGCAAGAAGGTTTCATCATGACACTCAATATTGCAGCAAGTAATTCATCAAAGTCCATACAGAATCGTATTTTGCAAGATCCTTCATTTGGAATTGTTGCACTCCTTGTCGTGGCAATAATTGCAATGACAGTTCTAGAACCAAGCTTTGCGACAGGCGGGAACGTCACAAACATCATCAACGCAATGATGACCGTAAGCTTTTTAGCTATTGGAATGACAGTCGTACTAATTGCAGGCGGACTTGATCTTTCTGTAGGTTCGACAATGGCAGTAACCGCAGGCGTTGCCGGAAAGTTCATATCTTATGGAATGCCTATGGGTGTCGCCTTTATGTGGTCGCTAGCCATTGGTGTGGGAATTGGGTTAATCAATGGGTTGCTAATCACAAAGCTAGGGATACCTGATTTCATTGCAACTTTGGCCACGCTAGGAATTGGACAAGGGGTTATTTTGCTTTGGACCCAGGGTGTTCCAATTCTAGGTTATATGAATGATGCCTATTACTACATCGGAGGACTTAAGAAGATAGCTGGTCCGATATCAATTCCGATGATTGTTGTTGTTGTGATTTCGATAGTGATGGCAATTATTTTGAAGCGCACTAAGTTTGGGCTCAAATTATACGCAGTCGGGAGCTCACCAATCTCGGCTCGAAATGCTGGAGTCAATGTCGATGCAATCAAGATTTCTGCCTATGCCATCAGCGGATTACTCGCCGCGATTGCAGGAATACACATTGCTGGTCGCACGACAACGATCCCGCCGCTGATTGGCAAAGGTTATGAGATAAGTGCGATTGCAGCTGCTGTTATTGGCGGAGCTTCACTCCTAGGTGGCAAAGGAAGGGTGATTGGTGCGCTAATTGGTGCGCTAACTCTGACTTTAACTCGAAATGTTATCAATTTGATTGGAATTGAATCGAGTTGGCAATCCATTGTTACTGGTTCGGTTCTTATTGGAGCCGTACTGGCTAATCGAGCATCAAGTGAATTCAGCCGCAAAAGACTCAGGCGAGAGAAGACCTGAAAAAACAGAAAATAGGTTTTGTTTGGTTTTTTACCAAACAAAAATCAGATTAATCAACTGGGATTAATCTGAGAGATTAAGTAGTTGGGGAGTATGGAATGGATGAAAACGTTGGAATGGGGAGAGATACAGATTTTTCTCGTCGCTCGATACTACGTACCTCGGCACTAGTCGGTGCCGGAATTGGAGCAGCACAACTACTGGGTGCTTCTCCTGCCGTAGCATTAGGTGGGACTACTAATGCTTCGCTAGATAAGGCAATCAAAGCTATGGTTAAGGGACGCACAATAAAGGTAGGTTTTACACCGCCTGTATTGTCTGAAAACTTTACACAGATTGAAAGTGCTGCTTGGCGCAAGATGGCTGAGTTTGAAAAGCGCTTTGGAGTCAAGTGGGTTTGGGAACGCCAAGCACCAGTTGGTGACTTCAATGCAGTTCAGGGAACTCTAGGAATCGTTCAGTCCTGGATCAGCCGTCGATTTGACGCCATTGCAGTATGTACTGGTGCCAACTTCGCGACCGTACAAGATCTCTACAAAACCGCAAACTCAAAGGGACTTCAGGTTTTCCAATTCAACCAGCCTGCAGAGCTGTACCCAGAAGCTGAGCTTGAGACAGTTGCAAATATCGGCTACGACAATCGTTGGCAGTCCGGTTACCTAGCAGGAACATACTTGGCAAATGCCTTGGGTGGAAAAGGAAAGATCCTTCAAATATGGGGACCTTCCGGCTCAGATTGGACTCGCGGCCGTAGAATTGGTTTCGACAAAGCCCTTAA
Source organism: Candidatus Planktophila versatilis (assembly GCF_002288265.1). Lineage (NCBI taxonomy): Bacteria > Bacillati > Actinomycetota > Actinomycetes > Candidatus Nanopelagicales > Candidatus Nanopelagicaceae > Candidatus Planktophila > Candidatus Planktophila versatilis. The sequence continues at coordinate 403,745 of NZ_CP016778.1, forward strand.
AGAAAATCCTGGAATTAAAGTTGTCGGAGAAGCCGATGGCGGATACGTCCGCGACAAGGGATTCACTGCAGCACAGGACCTTTTGACTAAGTATCCTGATGTGAACGCCATCTACGGCGAAAATGAGGAAATGGCACTCGGTGCTTCTCAAGCAATCGATGCAGCTGGCCTCAAGCACTGGAATGGAAAGACCGGTATTTTGACTATTGGCGCTGACGGTCTCATTTCTGGATTCAAAGCAATCGCTGAAGGAAAGCTAACTGCCACAGTTGATATTGGTGGAATCGACCAGGGACAAAACCTGATTGAAACTATTTTTTCAACTGTTGCACTCGGTCAGTCAGTTACTCAAATTATTAACAACCCAACACAGGTTGTGGATAAGACAAACTACAAATGGCACCAGGCTTATGCGCAGTGGGCACTTGACACACCACGTAAGTATGGCAAGTAAGACAACTTAACCTAGAAAATCGAATTCAAGGAGGAAAAAATGACAACAGAGAAAAAAGGGGTTATACCCGTCAAGCAATTGAAGCTCTCTGATGCTGTCGCTGTCCAACTTGAAAGCTTGGTTCGATCTGGCCACTTTGGTGCCGAGGGTAAATTTCCTTCCGAACGCGATTTAGCAGAACAGTTCGGTGTCGGTCGCAGCAGTATGCGAGAAGCGATCAGCAAATTGGAAACCCTCGGCATCATTGTGCGCACACAAGGTGTTGGAACTTTTGTTCTAGATGTGAGTGAGCAATCTCAGAAAAGCATGTCATTGCTTTCTGCAGGAGAAGTCACAGCTCTTGAACTATTCAATGTTCGTTACGCAGTTGAACCCGATGGTGCCGCTATGGCAGCAAATCGTCGCACAGCAAAGGATATCCAGGAGCTGAAAGCAATCTTGAAGCAAGCGGAAGTTCCTGGAATCTCGGGGAAGGAATTTGTGAAACTCGACTCTGAATTCCATAGTTTGATTGCCGAAGCAACAAGGAATCGTCTATTTATTCAGATTTATAAGCAGATTGCCCCTCATCACGTGATTTACTCCGAAAAAGTAATTTCATTTGAAAACCGCAAGACTCTCGCTCACCAAGGTCACCTTCGAATCCTGGAAGCCATCATCGCTCAAGATGACAAACTTGCCAAGAAGGAAGCCTATGCCCACTTGAAATGGGCTGAAAAAGACCTAGTGAAAGAAATCAATAGGTTAGAAGCAAAGAAGTCAAAAACTAAAAAAAGCAATTAATCATCAATTACTCAATAAGGAGAAAAAATGTCATCACTAGATTTCACATATAAGAACATCGACAAGTACATCAACCGTTCCAACATGATCGTTGACAAAATCAATCCCAAAAAGTCTCTTCTACTCGTTCTTGATATGCAGCACGCGTGCGTAACAAGAGGTGGAGCTATGTACATCCCAAGCATTGGCGGCGCTCCAGAGGGTGCAGATGTTGTTCAGCCAGTACTTAATGTCTTAAATGCTTGCCGCAAAGTTGGCATTCCAGTGGTCTGGTCAATGTGGGGCTTGCGTGAAGATGGCAAAGATGCCGGCTATGCAGATAAGAAGTGGGGCGTTGATTTGATGAACTTCCCAGGTTCTTGGGGTCACGGTGGAGATGAATTAGATTCAAACCTCGTTCCGCTTCCAGGTGAGCCAATCATGAAGAAGCACCGTTTCTCATCATTCTACGGAACGGCACTCAACGAATACATGAAGCGTGCAGGCGCTGACACATTGATCATCGCAGGTGTATCTACCGCAAATTGTATGCTCACAACTGCAATTGATGGAGCTAACCAAGATATCAAGGTAATTTGCTTGGCAGATACCACAAGTGCAATCCCGGCATCACTTGAGAACCAACCTGATGGTTATGGACAGCATTGGGAAGCACTTCGAAACATTCAGGCAAATCACGGTGATGTTCGCCTAAGTACCGAGATTCTTCCACAGCTCGTTTAATAAGTAGCCAATTCACAACTCACTCAAAAACAGTTGAAAGGAACAAAACATGAGCATTCAAGGCAAAAGAATTGCATTGATGATTGAAGACGAGTACCAAATCCTAGAAGGTTGGTACCCGTATCTTCGGTTGACCGAAGCAGGAGCAAAGGTGACTGTCATTGGTAGCGGTACCAAGACGTCATACCTGAGCAAAGAGGAATATCCAATGGATGCAGATGCTTCTGCTTCGGATGTTTCACCTAACGACTTTGATGGGGTAATTGTTCCTGGTGGATTTGCACCAGACAACATGCGCCTTCACAAGCCCATGATCAATTTGGTCAAGGGAATTTATGATCAAGGCAAGATGACTGCCGCCATCTGCCATGGTGGATGGATTTTGGCTTCTGCCGGCGCGGTGAAAGGTCGACGAGTAACTGGTTATGCGCCGATTGAAGACGACGTTGTTAATGCAGGTGGAATTTGGGTATCTGATCAAGCGGCTGTTGTAGATGGAAATGTAATCACATCTAGAACACCACCAGATCTGCCAGCTTTCACAAAAGCAATCATCGGGTACTTCGAGAAGTAAGTCAGAAAGGATTTCAGAATGACACCGAAAATCAAGCCAGCACCAGTAGACGTCGTAATCGTCGGCTTAGGTGCAAATGGTGGAACAGCTGCAAAAGTATTGAGTGAAGCAGGTTTGAAGGTTGTCGGTCTTGAGCGCGGTCCATGGCTCAAGAACGATAAGCACTATTCAGGCGATGAGTTGAAGTTTGTTAACAGAAACTACATGTGGCCTGATTCAAAGCTAACTCCTCGTACCGTGCGTCGTAGCGAGACTGAAGTTGCAGAGCCTTATCCATTTTCAATGACCCCTCAGCTCGTCGGTGGCGGAACAAATCACTGGGCAGGATGGGTACCGCGGCCGCGTGAATCTGACTTCATGCTCCGGTCTTTACATGGCGATGTTGATGGAGCGAGTTTGGTGGATTGGCCATTTCGCTACGATCACCTAGAGCCCTATTTAACAAAGGTTGAATGGGAGTTTGGTGTATCAGGTATTGCTGGTGCAGATAAGACCGAACCTTTCAGAAGCAAGCCTTATCCAAGCATGCCTTTGCCTCCAACTCGATGGGGGAGGAAGTTCTACGATGCATGTAACAAGATGGGAATTAATGCTTTCCCAATCCCACATGCAAGCGTGACTAATGGCCACAAGGGTCGCAATCCGTTTAACCGCACTAGTTTTTGGAATCAATATGGAGATCCAAGTGGTGCTCGTTCAAACACTGCAACGACCTTTATTCCAGAGGCAATTGCGACAGGTAATTTCGAACTTAGATCAGAAGCTTTCGTCCGCGAAGTCGTAGTTGGCAAAGATGGTAAGGCTACTGGCGTTATCTACGTTGATGAAGATGGTGCTGAGATTCAGCAAGATGCAAAGGTTGTAATTCTCACTTTGGGAGCTATTGAATCTGCGCGCCTTATGTTGATGTCAAAGTCTTCAAAATTCCCAGAAGGAATTGCCAACTCATCCGGTCTCGTTGGAAAGAATGCAACATTCCACGAGTACCTGTTCGCAATCGGATTTTTCGATAAAGATATCGATGATCCTGTATATGGATGGGCCGGAAATTATATTAGTGGCGGAACAATGGACTTCTACGAGACCGACGAGAGCCGTGGATATATTGGTGGAAGCATCACTGCAGCTTCGCAGACATGTCACCCAATTAACATGGTCTTCCCTGGTCGTCCGCTTTGGGGTCAAGCTCTCAAGGATTCTGACAGAACCTTCTTTAGCCATGCGATGAAGATTGGTCTCATTCTGCACGACTTACCACAAGAGTCTAATCGTGTTGACCTCGATCCTAACGTTAAGGATTACATGGGTCTTCCAGTAGCTCGCATTACTCACAAGGCGCATGCAAATGACGTCGCAATGGGTAAGTGGCAAGTTGATAAAAACGTTGAAATTCTTGAGATGGCAGGAGCTCGAAAGACAATCCCTGTTTATCTTGATCAAATGACGGGAAATACTTGTCACCAACACGGTACTGCGCGCATGGGATTTGATCCTGCGAAGTCAGTACTTAATGAATGGTGCCAGTCCCATGATGTCGAGAATCTCTTTGTTCTAGACGGATCAGGATTCCCAACTGCAACAGGCGTGAATCCAACTCTAACAATGATGGCTAATGCTTGGAGATGCTCAGATTACATTGCTGACTATTACCTCAAGGGACGCGAAATGCGTCTAGAGCAACCGAAGTAAGAATCCAAAGAAAGGAAAAATAATGAGTTCAAAAGCAGACTGGAAGACGATTCTCGAACCTGTCAATCCAGATTCAAATGAGCCGCTCTTTTTTACAACGCACGAGTGGGATACAGTCGAAGCTATTGCTGCGCGAATTATCCCTACCGATCATGACCCGGGTGCCAAAGAAGCAAGAGCTGTTGTCTTTATCGATCGCTACCTATCGGGCATTAGTTATATTTTTGCATCGGCAGATGGCAGTGGATTCTTGGAAATTGATGGCAAGCACGCACATTCATGGCGCGCTCGTATCAGTGACTTGCAGAAAGTTTACCGAGAGGGGTTGCTTGTAGTTGACGAAGTCAGCATGAGCACTTATTCAAAGAAGTTTGTTGCTCTCGATAACGAGTCTCAAGACGCAGTTCTTGTGAAGGTATCTGGTCAGCCAAAACCTGGAGCTGTAAATCTTGGAACTACAGAACCTGCAACAACATTCTTTCAGTTTGTATCAGATGATGGTCTTCCTTTCTGGCCGGCAATCTGCCTCCATGTTAAGCAAGGTTTTTATGCAGATCCTGTCTACGGGGGAAATAAGAATCATATGGGGTGGAAAGTCATTGGCTTCGATGGGCCAGAGAGCCTAAAGGACACCATGGATGGTACTTACACAACCGCAGATAAATTCACAGGTGATTACAACTGGGGAGAATTGATTCCAGTACTAGCTAACCAAAGTGATTTTCCGGTACCAGTGAAGTCTGAAGGCATGTACAACTAATGAGTAATTTTTACGAACCTTTACATTCGATTACGGAATTGAATCTGTAGAGCACGCTAGGCCTTGAGGAATTATCAATGATGAATTGGAGAAGTAGAGAATGAAGATCGAAAGCGTTGTAGCTTACCCAGTTGGCCTCCCACTGGAGGAAAATCTTCAATGGGGCGCCATGTCGGTAAGCACAAAAGGTGGCATAGTCGTTGAGGTGAAGACCGACGAAGGATTAATTGGAGTAGGTGAGGCTGGATTTTCATCTGAATACTTCTCGACAGTTGGACCGCTTATTAATGATCAATTAGGACCACTCATTATCGGCCGTGACCCGCAAGATATATCTGCACTTTGGCATGACATGATGCGATCAACACATATGTGGGGTAGAAGGGGTATTGAAACCTACGCCCTCAGTGGAATAGATATTGCATTATGGGATTTGTTCGGCAAGATTACTTCACAGCCTGTCCATCGCCTTCTTGGAACAGCACAAAATTCGGTGCGTGCGTATTATGCGCCATCATTTAAGCACCCTGATATGGCGATTAAAGAAGCAATTCAGGCGACTGAACTGGGATATACAGCAATTAAATTGCGCATTGATGGGAATTTGAAGAGCGCCGTCAGCTTAGTCTCGCAAGTGAGAACAGCTGTTGGTAATTCAATTGATCTTATGGTTGATGCGAATATGTGTTATGACCGCAGAGGTGCGCTAGCGCTTGCAAAGGAATTTCAAGACCTTGACGTTTTTTGGCTGGAGGAGCCGATTATGTCGCGCAGTCTTTCACAATACATCAATGATCATTCATGGCTAGCCGATCGAGTGGATTTACCGTTAGCTGGCGGTGAAAGCTTGCTCACTCGCTACGAGTACATCGACCTTATGGCCAAGCTTCCATTTGATTACATCCAACCAGATGCGGCAAGCGTTGGTGGCATTTCAGAGCTTAAGCGAATTGGTGACATGTCTAGTTCTTGGAATCTCAAGTTGGTTCCACATATCGGTTGTTCTTCAGGAACTGGCATTGGATTAGCTGCAGCGCTTAACGTAATTTTGAGTTGTGATAATGCGCCACTCATCGAAGTTGATGCTTACGGGGGATTAGGTTGGGAAGGATTCCTTACCAATCCGCTAAATGTTAAGGATGGACAATTAATCTCTAACAATCAACCAGGAATTGGCGTAACTCTGGCACCTAGTGGGCGCGAACAGTTCAGTTTGCTGCCTCGAGTCTAAATATGGCTAATCTGAGCATGAATAAGCCTGGTAGATCAATGTTCGCTATTGCAAAACAAAAGCTAATGCCGGTCGTCATTATCAATGATGTCAGCCAAGCTGAGCCGCTTCGGGAGGCGCTAAAGCAAGGTGGCATTTTCACGGCAGAAGTAACTCTGCGGACACCTAATGCGCTCAGAATTATTCAGATAATGTCAGAAGATCCAGATTTTTGTGTTGGTGCAGGGACAGTGTTATCTCCAGGAGATGCCGATAAGGCTCAATCTGCAGGAGCTCAATTTGTGGTTTCTCCGGGCCTGAGTATTGCAGTTGTCGATGAATGTGATCGAGCCGCTATGCCATATTTCCCTGGAGTCTCCACCCCCACTGAAATTCAGAGAGCACGCGACTTAGGATTTAATGAGCTGAAATTCTTTCCTGCCGAGGCACTGGGGGGTGCGCAATATTTGAAGGCAGTAGTGGCTCCTTTCCATGATATGAAGTTCATTCCGACAGGTGGAATTAATCTTACAAATGTCGATTCATATCTTGCGGTACCTCAAGTTCTAGCTGTAGGTGGATCGTGGATTGTCAGTGAAAAACTCTTGGTAGCTGGAGATTTTTCAGCAATTACTTCTTTAACTCGTGAAGCAGTTGCTCAGATGAATTCGCACTCTAGTTAAGTTTGGGGCCACACTTGAAGAACATCTTGGATATCAAATCTGCTGAGGAATGTGAATTTGCTGCTCTCGCCCTGGGTGAGGTCATGCTCCGCCTCGACCCTGGAAACACTCGCATTCGCACTGCTAGACGATTTGACGCATGGGAAGGCGGGGGAGAATACAACGTTATTCGCGGACTCCGAAAAGTTTTTGGGTATAAAACTGCAATAGTTACATCTCTGGCACAGAACGACGTTGGGCTTCTGATTGAGGATTTGATTCTTCAAGGCGGAGTTGACTCCCGCTTTGTTAAGTGGGAAAAATATGACGGAGTAGGCCGTAAAGTGAGAAATGGCTTGAATTTCACCGAGCGTGGTTTTGGTGTCAGAGGAGCTCTCGGCGTTTCAGATCGCGGTCACACTGCGGTCTCACAGCTGAAAAAAGGTGATGTTGACTGGGAACATATTTTTGGTGAATTAGGTGTTCGCTGGTTTCACACGGGTGGAATCTTTGCCGCTCTTTCGGATTCAACGCCAGATGTAGTAGAAGAAGCGATGATTTCGGCTCGGAAGCATGGCACGATTATTTCTTACGACCTGAATTTTCGGCCAAGCCTTTGGCAGGATATAGGTGGAAAAGCTAAGGCCCAGGAAGTAAACCGAAGGCTCGCTAAGTATGTAGATGTCATGATTGGTAATGAGGAAGACTTTATTGAGGCACTTGGTTTTTCGGTAAAGGGTATGGACGCCAATTTTACCAATCTAGAAATTGATGGATTTCAAACAATGATTCTTGATGCAGTAAATGACTTTCCAAATTTTAAGGTGATTGCAACCACCTTACGTTCTGTGAATTCAGCCAGCGATAATGATTGGTCAGCAATTGCGTGGTCGCGAGAAACAGGCTTGGTTCAGTCGAGAAAATGGAAGAGTCTAGAAATCTGGGATCGCGTTGGCGGCGGCGATAGCTTCGCGTCCGGTTTGGTTTTTGGATTGATATCCGAGCAAACCTTGCAAGAGTCGGTGAATCTTGGGGCGGCACATGGAGCAATAGCTATGACAACTCCGGGTGATACGTCAATGGCTAGTCGCTCCGAAGTTGAAAAGCTTGCTGGTGGTGGAAGCGCGCGAGTCCAACGCTGACTTAAAAGGGAAGTAAACTGCAAGGTAAAGCTCGAAAACTCACCTCAAATCAGCCCACTCACCACTCCCAGTAATACACACCATCACATTTAAGAATCTTTGAGCACATGGCATCAATCATCTTCGCCCCGTTGTACTGCTCTACTTTTGAAATCCAGCTGACTGTACCAATCACAAAGCCCTCGTTATCAACAAGTGGTCCTCCGCTATTGCCCTGTGAAACGTTGGCGGTAAAGAGAATCTCACTCTCATTTGTATTCAGGACAGCACCGAAAGTAACTGAACCTTCATAGGCATCAGCACTTCCGGAAGTCATTACCCAATAGCCTGGATATGGCGGGTTCTCTGAAATCTTCAGTGATGGCACCTTCAAATCAGAGACAATCACTGCTAAATCATTTTCTTTATCTAAAGTCACAATGCGCGCAGCAACCGGCTTCTTATATGCCCGGGCAACACTTAAGTACTTCTCTTTACCAATACAGTCCGCCACCACATGATGATTGGTGATGTATACCTGCTTGTAATCTTTATAGGCAGCCTCTTTCAAAGTAACCGCCCACGCCGAACCAATGCCTTCCTCACCCGGTAGGTCGCAGAAGACTGAAACAGTGGATCTACGTGTATCGGCTACAACTCCTCCCACATCTCGCGGCTGCACATATCCATCATCCTGTGGATTAGTCACTTGATACTGACCAGAGGGTCCCCAGGCTAAGAAGAAGGCGCCCATCGCAAAGGGAGCAACAACAATCAGAATTGCGGCAATGAACTTGGTGGCAGGTGATTCAGTCATAGCCTCAGCCTAGGTGTGGGGACTGACAATGAAGGGTAAAACGTAGGCAAGAACTAGGCGAGTACATCCTGCTGATAAACAATAGGCAGGCGTGGACTGCCATCTGGCACCCATTGCAGTAACATCGAAGGGGATAAGGGAGAAGAATGAGTCAAAATCTATTTATGTGTGTACGGTTTAAAGCCAAACCAGAGCGAAGAGATGAACTTCAGGCCCGTTTGCTGGAAATGGTGGAGATTACAGTCAAAGAAGAAGGTTGTCTTTTCTATGATCTTCACGTCGATCGAGACGATGAGAGCATTTTCTATTTCTTTGAAGGCTGGGCGAGCCAAGGTGCACACGATATCCATGGGCAAACCGCTCATGTGCAGGCCCTAGTTGCTGACGCACCTGGATTAACAGTCGATGGCATACGTTTAGAGTTCATGCATAAGATTTCGCCGACCAGTCATTAAGAAGCTACGCAAGATAAGTTCGCATTGCTACCATTTTGCCCATGAAGCCAGTGCTTGTAATCGCTTTAGTTCTTAGCATTGCCATTCCACCCACCTCCGCCTCAGCTGCTGCTTCGATTAAGCCAGGTGCTGAATGCAAGAAACTGAATCAAGTAGCAACCTCTTCTGTCGTGAAATACATCTGCCTACAAAGCGGTAAGAAGCTCAGCTGGAGCTCACAAGCAGCTAATTATGAGAAGACTAAGTTAAAGGCGTATGCGCAAATCCGCGCAGGGGCAGATTCTGGAAACCTCGATAACGTCGAGCTGGTTTATCACATCAGCAGTAGCTTTCCAAAGGATCTTAAGCAGCTCTACACCGCCCAAGTGGAGTATGCCTCCAAACTCTATGGCTCACTCTTTGCTAAAAAAGAGGTAGTTAATATCTACATGTATACCGAGAAAGATGAAAAATACTTACGCACCCAACCGATCTTGGCTGAATTTCTAGATGAGCATCTTCCTTGGTTTCAAGCTTGGCGCCAAGGCAAGGATCAAGAACATAACCTCGGACTGGCAGCGTGGTTTAAGGAGGGCCCTCCTGGAGTCCTAGCAGGTCACGCCGGTGTTCTAGCCTCAAGCAAGGCATCTGCCAAAACGATGCGTAAGTATGCAATTCAAGTGATGCCGCATGAGTATTGGCATGTAGTTCAGGATTACTTCTTCAAACCTACATTTGAAGATAAATTCCAAGCAAGAGCCGATAAGAGTTTAGATGGCCTAGATTTCTACACCCTGCACTTCCCAACCACCTTCCGAGAAGGCTCGGCAAACACCATCTCCTTTGCTATGGCTGCTAATACCAAGAAAGAGTATCTAGAGCTATACCGCTATTTCATCACTGAGTTAAAGAGTTACAGCCATCTAAAGCTCATCCCAACGCTAACTTCAACGCAGAGCGTTGAAAAAGCCTTGAAGAAGATTGAAGATAGGCGCACATTTTCAGAAGCCCATGAGGCTTCATATCCACTTGGTTCACTGCTCTATGAATGGGTAATCGCCGAGTATGGATTTGCTGCCTATAAGAAGATTCTGGAAAACCAGATGACTGGTGAAACCTTTGAAGACAACATCCAGGCATCCTTAGGCATGTCAGTTGCTGAGTTATATAAGAAGGCAGCGCCTCATATCCTGGCGGCGTTTAGCGGGCGGTAGTAAAGAGTTATTAGGATTAGAGTCATGAAGAGCCGGGAAATGGATTATTCAAAGGACTCGGCAGAATCAATCTATAGTCATGCTCTGAAATTAACTGATAACTCCCTGTCTGATTTGGTCGATTTACCTCGTGACTTGGAAAACTTAAAAGACAGAGGACAACTTGGAACTCTGATTGAAAAATACTACTTTCGAAATAACCCTCCAAATGACCATAGTCCGGATTTCCCAGATGCGGGAGTAGAGCTCAAAGTAACTGGCGTCGTAAAGCACAAGTCTGGAAAATATGTTGCTAAAGAGCGACTCGTGTTAACCATGATTAATTACAATCACATAGTAAAAGAATCTTGGGAGTCTAATTCACTTTACAACAAATGCAAGAGAATGTTAATCCTATTTTATCTTTACGGTCGTGAAATTCCGGTAGTTGATAGAAAATTTGTGTTGAAACCTCTTATGTATGAGATTCCCGAGGCTGATTTGCCAGTGATTAAATCCGATTGGGAAAAAATCCAAATGAAAGTTCTTGCAGGAAAAGCTCATGAATTATCTGAAGGAGACACTTTTTATCTAGGGGCCTGTCGAAAAGGTTCTGGAGGTGCCAAAGAAAAGCTCAAGTCTCAGCCATATTCGGCAACAGGAGCTCCAGGTAGGGCATTCTCCTTTAAGCAAGGCTACTTAACTAGACTGATATCAGATTCACAACAAGATGTTTACTTGGGTGTCACAGCTCAACTTTCCATAGAAGAAGCTACGAGTTTGAAGTTTGCGCCATATATGGGAATGAGCATTGCTGATTTGTCGCTAAGACTTAATCACCACAAGCGAAGTAAGAATCATAAGAACTTTCATAGGGAAATCGCAACTAAAATTCTCGCAAATGATGGAACTTCAGTTAGTGAATTGGTAAAGGCTGGAATCGAAATGAAGACAGTTCGACTACAAGTAAATGGCAAGCCCAAAGAGTCGATGTCATTCCCCGCCTTTGACTTTCTTAAAATAGGAACTGAAATCTGGGAGGAATCCTCATTCTTTGAAAAAGTTGAACGCAAATTCCTCTTTGTCGTATTCAAGATTGACATTAATGGCGTAGAAAAATTGGAAAAGGTTGGCTACTGGAATATGCCCTATGAAGACAGGTTAGAAGCCGAGCGAGTTTGGAAGGATACTCAAAGAAGGGTTTCAATTAACGCTCATGACTTACCGAGCCTGAAGGAAAGCCACGTCGCGCATGTCCGTCCGAAGGCAAAAGATGGGAGTGATAAAGGCTTGACTCCTCAAGGGGATTATCGGACCAAACAGTGTTTTTGGTTAAACGCGTCATATATCGCGAATGTGGTTTCTACTATTTAGTGCTGATGTCCGCCGCGATGACTTTCCCGACTTTTTCAATTAAGCCAATAACTAGTGCGTTGCCCATAAAGAAGGCTCTCTTCGCATCCGAGACCGTTTTCCCGTCAGAGGCTTTGAGGCTCCAGTTGTCAGGAAATCCATTTAATCTCTCAAGCTCAATCGGTGTGAGTCTTCGATAACCATTCTTTGTTTTGATTATGTGCTTGAACCGTGAAGGAGTGGTACCACCTTCACCAGTAAGAATAGTTCGACTGGGGTTTGTTAATAGGTCCGGGAAAGCCATCTTCCCCTCGGCGTAGTTGTATGTCACCCCACTAGCTTTATGAGTGCGCTCAATGCTTTTTGCGCCCTTTAAGTATTTCCATTCTTTCAGCCTCTTTTCCTCAACCCAATATTCACCTGGGACTTCGGAGTCAGATTGCAATACATCGCCTAGAACCTCAACGCTGCCGGACAATTTTGCCTGGGTTTTTACAGTGTATGCAATTCCATCAATCAAGACTCCTGCATTGAGGAATGGACTCTTTTCCTTGCCCTTGTTGAAACGTGAGCTAATTTCGTCTGCATCCTGCACAAGGTCAATCTCAACTAAATCTTCCATGAATTTCTCAATCGGGAGTGCGCGAGCCAGGATGCCTTTTTTCGCAATCAGATCATGGGGGTTCAAATTCTTGGTCGATTTATTCCTGGTTGCAACAATGAAGACTCGGATACGGCGTTGCGGAAATCCATACTCAGCTGCATTTACTACCCGCCATTCAATTGTGTAACCCTCATCCCCGAGGGTTTTGAGCATCACAGCAAAATCTCGACCACGTTGATTTGATGGAGATTTCAATAGCCGATCAACATTTTCTAAGAAAATGAATTTTGGTTTTTGACCATTGACTAACCGAAGAATTTCCCACCAAAGAACACCCTTCTTACCTTTCAGGCCCTTAGAAGAGTTCAAAGTTTTCGCTACTGAATAGTCTTGGCAGGGAAAACCACCAACTAGGAGATCTATGTTTTTTGGCAAAGACTTTACTTTTGCAATGTCAGTATTCGCATGGCCATCTTCGCCAAATTGTGCAACATAAACATCGGAAGCGTGCTGTACTTTTGTTGCAGGTTCCCATTGATTTGAGAAAGTTGTTTTCCAACCTGCTCGCGCTAGGCCAATACGAAAGCCACCCACGCCTGCAAAGAGTTCAGCTACATTGCCAACAGGGTTGGTGGGTTCTTTATAACCTTTAGATTTATATGCCACGTATTGCCTCCGGGCTGAAGCATAGGAAGAAGCACTGACATGGTGTGGGATCGACGCGCATACGGTTCAACTATTCGGTTATTGAAACAACCCCACCCAACACCGGCTTCACCGCATCCGCCTCTTTCTCCAGCTTATGCAACTCATCTAATAGCGGTCCATAGCCTTTCTCATTGACGACCGTTGCAGCGCCTAGGAATCTATTGAATTCTCGCCCTGTTCTCACACTAAAGCGCACTCCTGATGTCTTTTGTCGGTTTGAGACGCTTAGGAAGTAATCAGATTCATCATCTGTGGTGGAGGCCATTAGGAGTTTGTCGAAGTCCCATTCCCGAGTGTGGTTGGGGCCAGTGAAGATGAGCCGCTCGGTGGTGAGCATGACAACGCCTTGATCCTTATCCATCTGTTGCTCTTCACCAGGTACTACTTGTCCGCGCATCGCACCCACGCGAAAGCGAATGCCAGCACCTACCGGGATGCTGACCCCGGAGGAGCCACCAACGTATTGAGATGGTGTGCGACCTGTTTCATGAAAGATGCCTGTTGCAGACCAGAGTGTGTGTTCACCAGGTTTTTGCATCAGTGAGTTAGGCACTGAGTCTTCACCTTTGGATGCTGCAGTAAAGACGGTGATGAGTTTGGTAAGGATTGCGCGATCATCTTCCCAGTCGGCAAGTGCTGCGCTGTGTGCTTTAGCGGCAGCTGTTGCTGCCCGCTTTGCTTTGAAATCTGCGAAGAAGCCCATGGGGTAAGGGTAGTGACTGGCAGTGACATTTAGGGAACTAACAAGGCCTAGCGGATTCCTCGGATTACTCCGAGGCTTAATCGCTAGGCCTTGGCCGTTGGTTCCAACTCCACATCTGGCAGATCAGAGTGAAACTCTCTTATCCGCTTCAGGCTATCTATTTTCATAACCGCAACTAGTTGAGTAACGCTGCCTCAACTCCAGGGCTGATTGACCAGGCCAGCAGTGTGGTTTAAAGAGCCAATTCCGTGCGATGAATTTCGGAACTATCTGAACTCTATGAAGTCAGAGATGTAATGACAATTAATAGAGCACTATTTTACTAAATATATTTCTTACAAATACTTAGAGTAATTAGTTTGCATACAGATATTACGGTCTGTAAATTAGCGCTATTTAGCCTGTGCTACCTTAATGACATGCTAATTCGCTAGGTTGGTAACCTGAATTGCAAGGCGAATTGACATTGGAGGTGAGGAGTAAAAAACCCGCAGATTACTCTGCGGGTTTTTCTCTGTAGCTCGCGCTAGAGAGCACCGCTCTGACGTTGCAGTCAATATAGCACCTGAGTTATCAACAGATTGGCTTTGATAAAAAAATCTGCGGGCAAGATCAAACTTATTATCCGCAGGTGGCCCTGTAGCTCAACGGATGGAGCACCGCTCTGGCGTAGACGGAGGTTGCAGGTTCGAATCCTGTCAGGGTCATGAATATAAAGAAAGGCTCCGCTTACGTCGCGGAGCCTTTTTTGTTGCAGTAAAAAACCCGCAGATCACTCTGCGGGTTTTTCTATGAAGCCCTTATTCGAAATCTCCACCACGACCGGTCAAGCGCTCTCGCTTTTTGGAAGGTCTATCTGCTCGCGTGACAAGAAAGAGAACTGCCACGGAGTAGATAGCAATGAGCGCTAGACCAATACGCATTATTTAGCCTAGAACTGCCCAGACAACGAGTGCGAAGATTCCTAGCCCAAGTCCAACGATGGCGATAGCTGAAAGTGAGAGCAGACCACGTGAGTCAGCAATCTTCTTTGAGAGCGCGCTCTGTTCAGATGCTGACTTGAGATCAGTCAGAAGTGCTTCAGCCTCACGCACAGCGGCGTATTGCGAAATGATGGCCAGGATTCCAGTTGCGGCAGCTACACCGATAGTGAGGTATTTAGCGCCATCTGAGGCGTTTTCAAAGGCGCCGATTGCAGCTAAGACAAAGATGCCGATCAGAACTAGTGCTGGTGCTACCTGTGCCTGAATGATCTGTGCGCGCTTTTGATTCCATAATCCAATTAAGTCTTGAGCCTTCATAGGTAACTCCCCCTTGTTGAGAAAACTACAGAACTTACTGTAGCGGCGCCCAGAATAGGGCAGTGGCATGGCCTGCGCGAGCGGAACGCGTGAACCAAAGGTAAAAACTTAACCCCGTCACTAGACCTCAAGATGAGGTCTAGTTAAGAGTCAGATAGAGCGCAGTACTGCGGTGACTTTTCCTAATACTTCACACGCGTCACCATCGATGGGAGCAAAGTCGCTATTGGCAGGAAGTAACCAGATGTGGCCACCCTTGCGCGAGAAGGTCTTGACGGTGGCTTCGCCATCAATCATCGCCGCCACGATCTCGCCATTGTTGGCATCTTTTTGTTGGCGAATAACAACATAGTCACCATCGCAGATGGCGGCATCAATCATTGATTCACCTTTGACTTGCAACATGAAGAGATCACCTTTGCCGACAAGTGATTCCGGTAGTGGCATGGTGGCCTCTACTTGTTGATCTGCCGTAATGGGAATACCGGCAGCGATTGCGCCAACCAGTGGAATAAAGCGGGTCTTATCTGTGTGGGCGCCGGCGCCGGTGAGGTGCTCAGGTAGGACTACTTCCATGGCCCGCCCGCGGTTCTCATCGCGGCGGATGAAGCCCTTCTCTTCCAAGATATCGAGTTGGTATTTGACCGATGCGGGGGAGTTAAGGCCGGCGGCATCGCCAATTTCTCGCATGGAGGGGGCATATCCCTGGGATTCGGATGAGGTCTTGATGAATTCAAGGATGGTGATCTGGCGAGCTGAGAGCTCGGGCTTTGTGGTCATACACATATTCTTCCACAGGTTGGGGATAAATTCAAACAAATGTTCGAAAATAACTTGCAGGTGTCGGTGGGGGCAGGTATGGTTTACCCATCGAACAAGTGTTCGAAAACCTTCCCCAAGG
This sequence comes from Candidatus Planktophila versatilis, assembly GCF_002288265.1. Classification (NCBI taxonomy): domain Bacteria; kingdom Bacillati; phylum Actinomycetota; class Actinomycetes; order Candidatus Nanopelagicales; family Candidatus Nanopelagicaceae; genus Candidatus Planktophila; species Candidatus Planktophila versatilis. The sequence goes on from NZ_CP016778.1 coordinate 419,735, forward strand.
TTTAAGCAGTAGCAGGAGCTGAGAACCATGAGCGCTATAACCCTTACCCACTCTAAAGTCATTGATAGGCAAGGCTTTTACGCAAGTAACGCTAACTTCCCTCCGTCCGGCACCCAGTTAAATCGCCGTGGTCGCCTAGCTCGCACACTCGTGGTGCTCTCTCTTGCCATCGTTTTAGCATCCCTTGTCAGCGCCAAAGCTGGGGCTGGCACCGAGGTAGTTCCGGCCGCTGCCGGCTCATTTATCACCATCACTGTGGCTCCCGGTGAGACCTTGTGGTCACTAGCCGCCCGCGTTGAGCATGATGGGGATCTGCGCTCGCTGGTCTCAGAGATTGTTTCAGTCAACTCACTTGCATCAGTTGATCTCACAGCTGGCCAGAAGATCCGCATCCCGCTGAAGTAGGTGCTAACCTTTACCTATGGTTTCTAAGGTAAAGAGTAAGAAGAAAGTTTCTGCACCGAAAACTCGAGCCGGTCGTACATCCACAAGTCGTATTAGTTCTAAGAACCAAGTGACCATACCCGTAGATATCCTGCGAGCTATTGGATTACAGGCAGGAGATGATGTGGAATTTGCAATCAATAACGCAGGTGTCATTGCGATTACTCCGAAAGAGCAGGGCGTCGGAAAGCAGCATAAAATAATGGCTTTAGTGGGGGATATGACTGAGTATTACGATGGATTTGATCTTGCAGCAGAGCGTGGGTCATGGGATCCGCAGTGGAAGTAATTCTTCTTGATACATCTGTCGTCATTGCACTTCGAAAAAAGAACGACGTTCATCATCAGGTTGCCGTTGAATCACTTGAGCGCTACCGAGGCAAAGTTGCGATTTCTACAATCACGCTAACTGAAAGCTTGATTCAACCGATGCAGCAGTCAGGGGCGATCGGCCGTGAATTGGCCTTAGCGATTACTAATTCACTCGACCACATCTATGACTTCACCGCCGCTATGGCGATCGAGGCAGCCGAGATTCGATCCCAGGGCAAGCTGACCATGGCCGATGCCATGATCTCGGCAACGGCTGGCGCCCATCAGGCCCAGCTCTGGACCCTAGATGCCAAGCTCGCCAAGGCTCACAAAGGCGCTCGCCTGCTGGCATAAGGCTCATCCAGGTGCGACACGCGAAAGAGATCAGCGCTTCATCCTGCAGAGTCTCAAGAAATACTTTATAGTTCCCACTAGATGTAGGGGTCGAAAGCAATAAAACTTCCATAAGTAGTGTTTTTACGGTAGTTTTACCAATTCGCTAATACATGCATTTATTGGAAATTCTAGGTATTTCGAAGGGAGACACGCCGAGATGATTTGCCCGTTCTGCAGACACGATGATTCCAGAGTCGTTGACTCTCGTCCGGTCGTTGATGGCACAGAAATCCGCCGCCGCCGGGAATGCCCTAAGTGTGGTCAGCGCTTTTCCACCCAAGAGGTGGCACTGCTTAACATCATTAAGCGATCAGGGGCCACTGAGCCATTTAGCCGCGAGAAGGTTCTTGTCGGCGTGCGCAAGGCATGCCAAGGTCGCCCAGTAGATGAAGATGATTTGGTTTTACTTGCCCAGCGAGTTGAAGAGACCCTTCGCGGAACCGGGCAAGCAGAAATTGAAGCTCAAGAGGTAGGAATGGCAATTCTTGCGCCACTACGCGAACTCGATGAGGTGGCCTACCTCCGATACGCATCCGTGTACCGTAACTTTGCCTCCCTTGAAGATTTTGAAGGTGAGATAGCACTTCTCCGCGCACTACCTTCAAATGCACGACAGGCAACACCAGCATCACAAGCATCACAAGTAAGAACACCAGAAAAAACATCATCACTTAATCAGAAGACGGGGAAATAACACATGTCAGAGACGGTCATCAACCGACCAGCATCGAAGTTTAAGACAGGCAAAGGTCTTACTATCGATCGTATTTACACAACAGAAGGCCTTCACCCATATGACCAGGTCACATGGGATCGCCGCGATGTTGTGCAACAGAATTGGAAGACAGGCGAAGTTGTTTTCGAACAACGCGGTGTTGAGTTTGCAGACTTTTGGTCAGTAAATGCTTCAACTATCGTAACGACCAAGTACTTCCGCGGAGCAGTCGGTGCTGAGAATCGTGAATGGTCTCTTAAGCAAGTTATTGATCGCGTAGTTTTAACATATACAAAAGCTGGAAAAGAGTATGGATACTTTGCAACTGAGAAAGATGCAACAATTTTCGAGCACGAACTTACCTACATGCTCTTGCATCAGATCTTCTCATTTAACTCCCCAGTCTGGTTTAACGTAGGAACTGCCTCCCCGCAGCAAGTTTCTGCCTGCTTTATCTTGTCTGTTGATGACACGATGGAATCAATTCTTAACTGGTATCGCGAAGAAGGAATGATCTTTAAGGGTGGCTCTGGTGCTGGTCTTAACCTTTCCCGTATTCGTTCATCAAAGGAATTACTTAAGTCAGGTGGAACCGCATCTGGTCCCGTCTCATTTATGCGCGGTGCTGATGCCTCAGCTGGAACAATCAAGTCTGGTGGCGCCACCCGTCGCGCGGCCAAGATGGTTGTCCTAGATGTGGATCACCCAGATATCGAAGAATTTATCGAGACCAAGGTTTCAGAGGAGCAGAAGATTCGCGCCCTGCGCGATGCTGGCTTTGATATGGACTTGGGTGGAAAAGACATCATCTCTGTTCAATATCAGAATGCAAATAACTCAGTGCGCCTTTCCGATAAATTCATGAGCGCAGTAGAAAAGGGCGAGCAGTTTGGTTTAGTTGGCCGCTCAACTGGTGAAGTCATTGAAACCGTAGATGCGCGCGCACTCTTTACCAAGATTGCCGAAGCAGCATGGGCATGTGCTGATCCGGGAATTCAATTTGATGACACCATCAATGATTGGCATACCAACCCAGAGACAGGGCGCATTAACGCGTCAAACCCTTGCTCTGAGTACATGTCACTAGATAACTCATCATGTAACTTGGCTTCACTTAACTTGATGAAGTTCCTGAAATCAGATGGTTCATTTGATGCCAAGACATTTGGAAAAGCTTCCGAGATGATCATCACTGCGATGGATATCTCAATTTGTTTCGCAGATTTCCCAACAGCGCCAATTGGTGAGACCACTCGCGCATATCGCCAGCTCGGAATCGGTTATGCAAACCTTGGTGCACTCCTTATGGCATCAGGTCTTGCCTATGACTCAGAAGGTGGCCGCGCACTTGCTGGTTCCATCACTTCACTTCTAACTGGCATCACATACAAGCGCTCAGCAGAACTTGCTGGCATTGTTGGGCCATACGATGGCTTTGCCCGTAATGCATCTGCCCACACTCGCGTCATGCGCAAGCATGCTGCAGCATCATCTGCAGCTAAGCAAGAGACAACTCTTGATATCGATGTCTGGACCGAAGCGAACAAAGCATGGGATGCATGTCTTGCAACCGGTGATAAGAACGGATGGCGCAATGCGCAGATCTCAGTTCTAGCACCAACTGGAACAATTGGTCTGATGATGGATTGCGATACAACAGGTATCGAACCTGACTTCTCACTAGTGAAGTTTAAGAAGCTAGTTGGCGGCGGTTCCATGCAGATTGTGAACCAGACCGTTCCAGCAGCACTTCGCAAGCTTGGCTACACAGATGAGACCAGCGAAGCGATCGTTGAATTCATTGCTGCAAATGGTCACGTCATTGATGCACCAGGACTTAAGCCGGAGCACTATGAAGTATTTGACTGCGCACTTGGTGCGCGCTCAATTGCGCCAATGGGCCACGTGCGCATGATGGCTGCCTGCCAGCCATTCCTATCAGGTGCTATCTCAAAGACAGTGAACCTGCCAGAGGAAGCAACTGTGGAAGAAGTGGAAGAAGTTCACTTCCAAGCATGGAAGATGGGCATTAAAGCACTCGCGGTCTATCGCGATAACTGCAAAGTCGGTCAGCCACTTTCTGATGGCAAGGCGAAGAAGAAGGATGCACCGATAGAAGCAATTGCTGAACCAGTTCGTAAGCGTCTTCCTAAGTCACGTCCATCTACAACAACATCGTTCTCAGTCGGAGGCGCCGAGGGTTACATGACCGCTGGTGCATACGCTGATGGCGCACTTGGTGAAGTCTTCTTAAAGCTTGGCAAGCAAGGATCAACTCTTGCCGGCGTCATGGATGCTTTCTCAATCGCAGTATCTATCGGACTTCAATACGGAGTTCCATTAGAGACATTCGTTGAGAAGTTCACCAACCTTCGCTTCGAGCCAGCAGGCATGACAGATGATGCAGATATTCGCATGGCGCAATCCATGATGGATTACATCTTCCGTCGCTTGGCACTTGATTACCTGCCATTTGAACAACGTTCAGCAATGGGTCTCTACACCGCATCAGAGCGGGCAGCAGCCCTTGATAACGGTGGCGAATACGCACCAATTGCGAGTGCTGATACCCCAAAAGCACCTGCGGCTGTGGCGGCTCCTGCGGCTGTAAAAGCTGAAGCGCCAAAGCCGGTAGCGGTAAAGATTGAAGCAGCACCAGCACAACCACTTGCATCAACTATCGGTTCATCATCTGATCTCCTAGAGTCAATGGGAATCAAATCTGATGCACCGCTATGTATGACATGTGGTGTCAAGATGCGTATGTCAGGTGCTTGCTTTGTATGCGAAGGATGCGGAAACACATCTGGTTGCAGTTAATTCTTGTCCAACCCCGTTCAAAGGCCCCGTTGAGAAATCAGCGGGGCTTTTGCATTACGCAGAGTAAGAAAATCCCTCGACTTGATTACAAGTTGGGGGATTTCTCTTTGAAAACCCAATTCTTCTTCACCAGATAATTCATCAATCTCTCTTACAGTCTTACTATGAGAAACGAAGAAACCGCTAAGGAAAATATCCAAAGCGGCTCTTCGGCTTCGGACTACGAAGTATCGAAGAGCTCGTCGCCGTCACGTCGAGCCCTCTGATATTCCAATAATTGGAGCATCAGATCGCAAGCCGCAATCAGCACCGAGAGCAGTTCAATTACTTTCATAGAACCTCCTTTCTCACCCGCTCATCGCGGGAAACTCTGTTGGGGAAGTCATAAATGACGGATCCGAACAGAGCGAAAGAAGTTGAAGCGTGCGCAAGGTAGTGATTTGTGGCTCGAGCAAACGCGGTTCCCCAGGGGTCTGTGGATTCCTGGGGTTCTGTGTAAAAGTCGAAAGGCGCTAGAATTACGGTGTTGTTATCGGGGTCGATGTAATTTCGAACCGGCGGTTATAGTCCGCGACCCGCACACATCCAGTGGGCGGTTGACTCAGTGAAACTCTGAGACCGACGGTTAAAGTCCGGATGAGAGATAACAGCGGAATCGGTGCACCATGTTTATCGATGACGCCTACGCGCATCTATGCTCGCTCAGCCGTGCCGGCTTGGGTGGCACATACCCCAACCCAAATGTTGCAGCTGCTATCTATAGCGCCGGCGGAAAACTTATCGCCGATGGTTTTCATAACCGCGCGCAATCTGCCGATCACGCCGAAGTTGTTGCACTCAAAAAAGCAGGGGCTGCAGCGCGCGGTGCCACGATGGTTATCTCACTTGAACCATGTGCTCATACCGGAACAACTCCGCCCTGTGCGCAAGCAATTATTGATGCCGGAATCTCACAAGTTACTTATGCCATTACTGATCCCAACCCGATTGCCGCTGGGGGAGCGCAACTTCTCACCGCTGCCGGCATCACGGTGGAACATCAGAAGAGTGCCGAACTGGAATTCATCCAACGAGCATGGCTGACTAAGCAGCTACTAGGTCGCCCGCTGATGATCTGGAAAGTTGCTATGACACTTGATAGCAAAGTAGCGGCAAGTGATGGAACTTCGCAATGGATTAGTGGGTCCGAATCTAGGGATGACGTGCAGGTGCTACGCGCGCAATCTGATGCCATTGTGATTGGAACAAATACCGCAATCATTGATAACCCTCATTTAGTACCTCGCGGCCATGCTGCTCGTCCAGTTCGCATTGTGTGCGGAGAACAAGTGGTGCCACCTACCCACAATGTTTTTGATGATCAAGCTCGCACCATTACTGTGAAATCAAAGTCGATTCCAGAGCTGATGAAGGTGTTAAGCGATGAAGGATTTAACCAAGTATTAGTTGAAGCAGGTCCCACACTGGGCTCTGCCCTGATGGCAACTGGAAATATCGATGAACTCATTATCTATCAGGCACCAAAGCTACTTGGCGCGGGTAAAGAATTTGTCAGCCATCTCGGTATTTCCACGCTGGCAGATCACATTGGCTTGGAGCTGATCTCAGCTGCGCAATTTGGTAGCGATACCAAATCCCATTACCGAATTGTGAAGGGGCGCTAAATGTTTACTGGTCTTATTACAGAACTTGGCACCGTGCAAGGCATTACTCGCGGTGAAAGCTCAGCCGTCTTTACTATCACCGCACCACAGTCGGTAGCCGGCCTTGGCCTTGGCGACTCAATTGCCGTAAATGGTGTGTGTCTGACCGCTTCTTCAATTACCGGTGATAGCTTCACCGCAGATGTCATGGTGCAGACGCTTAAGCTGACATCACTGTCTGAATTAGAAGTGGGTTCACCTGTGAACCTAGAGCTGGCGGCAAAGCTTGATATGCGCATGGGTGGACATATTGTGCAGGGGCATGTCGATGGTGTGGCCACAGTTGTTGCGCTGACTCCCGGTGAAAAATGGGCGCAGTTAGATCTCACGGTGCCAGCAGCATTAATGAAGTATGTAGTTGCCCAAGGCTCGATCACACTCGATGGTGTGTCACTGACGGTGGGCGCACTTGATGATGCCACTAATAGTGTGAGCGTCTGGCTGATTCCAGAGACGCTAGCCAAGACAAACTTGTCCGCAAAGAAAGCTGGCGGACTTGTGAACGTGGAGGTAGATGTTCTGGCCAAGTATGTCGAGCGACTACTGAAGAAAGGTGTTGCCGGTGGAAATTAACTTTGCCGATAGCCTAGATCGATTTAGACGTGGTGAGATGATCATTGTTGTAGATGATCACGAGCGCGAAAATGAGGGCGACCTCATTATGTTGGCCGAGTATGCAACGGCTGAGAAAACTGCCTTCATGGTGCGCCATACAACCGGCATTCTCTGTGTTGCAATTACGAGCGAGCAAGCACGTCGTTTGCACCTTCCTTATATGGTCGAACAGAACCAAGATGTGCGAAAGACCGCCTTTACCGTCTCAGTTGATCTGGCCCAAGGAATCACTACTGGAGTCAGCGCACAAGAGCGCACCGCAACAATTCGCGCACTGGGTAGCGCCAGATCACTACCAACAGATTTCATTCGCCCCGGACATATTTTTCCACTGATTGCTAACGGTCAAGGGCTAGCTGCACGCAAGGGACATACTGAAGCCGGTGTGGCACTTGCCGAACTCACCGGTTCTTATCCGGCGGCGCTGCTCTCAGAGATTGTGGCAGCAGATGGTTCGATGGCGCGCGGCCAAGAGCTACTTGATTTTGCACACGAGCACCAAATTCCAATCGTTTCAATTGCCGATATCTATGAATATCAGATCAAGTTAGAACATGTTCCAACGCTGGTGAACTATCCGGCTTATGATTTTGAGTGGGTCAAGGTTCAGTTGCGAAACGCTGAGTGGGATATTGCAACTTATCCATCACTGAAGCACCGCGAACAAGTAGTGATGCGCTATGGCCGAGAAGATAAAGTGCCGATGGTGCGCATTCACTCGGAATGCTTCACCGGCGATGTGGTGCACTCACAGCGCTGTGATTGTGGACAACAGCTTGATGCTGCAATTGCTGCCATTGAAGCCTATGGCTGCGGATACATTATCTATATGCGCGATCACGAAGGTCGCGGCATTGGGCTGACTGAAAAACTTAAGTCCTATACCTTGCAAGATCAGGGGCTGGACACAGTCGATGCCAATTTGGAGCTGGGCCATGTCATCGATTCTCGTGATTGGTCTGAGGCAATAGCCATCTTAAAAAACCTCAAGGTGAACTCAGTGAAGTTACTGACTAATAACCCAGAGAAGATAGCTGCGGTCACAGAATGTGGAATCACCTGCGAGCAGGTCTCCCTTGCCATTGAAAGTAATGAATACAACGAGAAGTACCTATCTACTAAGCGTGATCGCCTTGGACATAGGCGCACCCAAGGGAGTAAATAAATGGCCGGTAACGCACCTGCAATCACAGTTCCGCAACTACCCAAGGCAAAGGTGGCAATCATCTCTTCCTCCTGGCATCTAGATATTTGTAGTGATCTAGTCGCCGGTGCCACACGTGCGCTGGAAGCGGCCCAGGTGAAGAAGATTAAGACCATCTATGTCCCAGGTTCTTTTGAGATTCCGTTGGCCGCCCAGAAGATGTTTGAAAAAGGTTATGACGCAGTGGTTGCGGTGGGGCTAGTACTCAAAGGTGAAACCCCACACTTTGATTATGTCTGCCAAGGTGTCACCCAAGGTGTGATTGATGTGCAATTAAAATGGTCAAAGCCGATTGGTTACGGTGTGCTCATGTGTGAAAACCTCGAGCAAGCTATTGCGCGCTCGGGGCGCCCAGGCAGCAAAGAAGATAAGGGATACGACAGCGCTATTGCAGCGCTGACACTGCTTACGCTCTAGCGCAAAAGGCGTCACCGCTTGAAATTTCTTCGCGCGGAGCCTACATTTGCGTCCCCACGGCGGGAAAACTTTTAGGAAAAGGAAAAGGAACAATGAAAGCATCAGTACTTCATAAATACGACGAGTCTCTTACTGCAAGTAACTGGGTCACATATGAGGATGTTCCAGATCCAAAGATTACTAAGCCAACAGATGTGCTGGTAAAGATTGGTGGCGCCGGCGTTTGCCGCACCGACTTGCACGTGATTGAAGGTCAATGGCGTTCACGTATGGATCCAGATGGCAAGACCCTACTTCCATACATCATGGGCCATGAGAACGCTGGCTGGGTGGAAGAAGTTGGTTCCGAAGTTGTTGGCCTTAAAAAAGGTGATCCAGTAATTTTGCACCCACGTCTATCTTCTGGTTTTGAAATTGAGCACCGCCGCGGTGAAGATATGCACGGCACTGGAACTTTTCCGGGAGTAAGTGAGAACGGTGGCTACGCCGAAGCACTAGTCACCAGCGTTCGTAACATTGTTGCACTCCCTAAATCACTCGCCCCTAAGGCAGTTGCTGCCTATGCCGATGCTGGACTTACCGCTTATCACGTTGCTAAGAAAGCATCTCGCACCCTGTTACCAGGTCAGTTTGTGGTTGCAATTGGTGCAGGTGGACTTGGCCACATTGGAATTCAATGCCTGAAGGCAATGTGCGCAGCTGAAATTATTGTGGTCGACATGTCAGATATGGCGCTTAAGTTGGCGAAAGAGAGCGGGGCCGATCACGTCATTAAGGCTGATGGCAATGAAGTGGAAGCTGTTCTGCAGCTGACAAAGGGCTTCGGCGCGGAAGCGGTAATCGACTTCGTGGGTGAGAAGGGTTCAATCAAGAAGGGTCTAGCAATGACTCGCGCACTTGGTAACTACTACATCGTTGGTTACGGTGAAGATATCCAGATTTCAGCGCTCGATCTCATTACAACTGAGCGCAATATCGTCGGTAACTTGGTGGGAACATGGGCAGATCTCAACGAGCTCATGTCCTTGGCTGAGCGTGGATTAGTTCACCTCTCCACCGTGGAGTATGCGCTAAAGGATGCCGATCAGGCGCTACATGATCTCAACGCTGGCAAGGTTAAGGGTCGCGCAATTCTGGTTCCTTAATATCAAAGTTAAGAAACCCTAAAGAAGTTCTAAGTAATACCTTGTAAAGTCTCGGAAGACCACCTCATCGAAGGAGATGAACTGCCAGTGAAAAAGATTGAAATCGCGCAGTTCGGTGGCTCCGAGACTTTGCAATTGGTAGATGCACCTATCGCTACCCCTGCAGGGACCCAGCTATTGGTGAAGGTGGCAGCCGCTGGTGTTAATTTCGTAGATATCTATCAACGCAATGGAAATCCCGTTTATGGCATGACTACGCCATATACCCCAGGCATGGAAGGCGCTGGAGTTGTCGAAGCGGTGGGTAGCGATGTTAAGACAATCAAAGTTGGCGATCGCGTGGCCTGGACCTGGGCGCTGGGAAGTTACGCCGAATTTGCAATTGTGGAAGAGGCAAAAGCGGCAATCGTTCCGCAGGGCCTTGAGTTAGAAGAGGTTGCAGCATTTATGTTGCAGGGAATTACTGGCCATTACCTCACCAACTCCACTTATGAAATTAAGGCAGGGGATATCGCACTTGTGCATGCTGCCGCAGGCGGCACCGGAAGTTTGATTGCACAACTAATTCTTCTTAAAGGTGGAACCGTCATTGGTACGACATCCACCGAAGCTAAGGAAGCAACTGTTCGAGCACTAGGTGTGCAACATGTGATTCGCTATGACAAAGAAGATTTCGTGGAAGAAGTAAAGAAAATTACCGGTGGCCGCGGAGTAGATGTTGTCTATGACGGAGTGGGTGCGAAAACTTTTGATCAATCACTTCTCTGTCTCAAGCCTCGGGGCATGATGGTGCTCTTTGGCGCAGCAAGTGGCGCGGTTCCACCATTTGAAATTATGCGATTGAATTCTTCTGGCTCTCTCTTTCTTACCAGGCCAACACTTGCCCATTACGTGGCAGATGCCGCCGAATTTAAGGGGCGCTGCGATGCGATCTTTGATTTATTACTCAAAGGCAAGTTAACGGTGCGCATCGATAAGCGCTACGCCCTGGGCGATGCGCATAAGGCGCATGATGATTTAGCTAGCGGCAAGACCAGCGGCAAGCTCATCCTCGTTCCCTAGCGCAAGCTGCCGTGTTATCAAATTGTTATAGAAATCGTGTTACCAAACCGTTATAAAGGCCACTGCACAAGCGTTACAGGGTGATAGCCGATGATCATTCCTCACGATTTCAAACTACCCAAAATATGAATTCTGCGTAATATTCGGATGCTGCAAAAGTTGCGAGGGAACTTCGGGGGAAATCTCGGGGAGAAGCTTGTGAAACTTGGAAGCGAAATTTCATCTGATTATCTTCAGATGAGTTTTAAACAACACTCTCAAGAAATATTCCTGAAAGGAATTTTATGTTCACAAAGAAAGTAAAGACTCTACTTGCCGTAGCGCTTCCAATTGCGCTTGCTGCATCAGTAGTAGTAATTGCACCTGCATCAGCAGGTGGCACTCTTACTCGTACACCAGGCCAAGAAGTTTCATACAAGGCATACGGTGCTGAGTACGCAAATGTTGCAACCACAGCTGATGGAGATGACGCTTGCTCTTGGTATGAGACATCAAAGAAGGATTACTCAGGTAAGACTCTTCGTGTCCTCACTCACGCGATCCCTAACATGGGTAAGCCAACAGCGCTTCACGCTAAGCAGTTCGAAGAGCTAACAGGTGGAAAAGTTGAAGTTGAGCACGTCTCATTCGGTGACCTCTACGCTAAGCAGCTTCGTTCATACCAGACAGATACAAACCAGTACGACGTTGTATTCAATGGTTCATACCAGATTGGTGATTTCCACTCTTACTACGCAAAGGTTCCAGATTCAGTAACCAAGGGCAAAGGTTCACTTGCAACCCTTACACCTCTTTACAAGGAACTTTACAAGTGGGATGGCGAGACCAAGCTCTTCGGTATCGACGCTGATCGTCACTTCCTCAAGTACCGTACAGATGTCTACGAGAATGCAGCAGCCAAGGCTTTCTACAAGTCAAAGACTGGCAAAGAGCTTGCAGTTCCAAAGACATGGAAGGAATACAACCTTCACGCAAAGACATTCAATGGCTACAAGGCAGCAGGTCAGCCAGCAGGAGTTAAGTTCACTGGAACAACAGAAATCACTCAAAAGGGTGGCCTCATGTTCGGTGCATTTATCGACCGCGTTGCACCATATGCAAAGAATCCAAACGTTAAGGGTGGATTCTGGTTCGATGAAAACATGGTTCCACAGGTCAACAACCCAGGCTTCGTTGCTGGTCTAACTGACTTCGTTGAAGCAACCAAGTTCATGCCAGTCGGTGGAAAGAACTTCGACCTTTCAAAGGAAATTGAATCCTTTGGACGTGGAGATTCACTTCTTTCTTACACATGGGATGATGCATGGTCAAAGTCAAATGAGCCAACAAGCCCAATCAAGAACAAGGTAAAGGCTGCACCTCTTCCAGGAGCTGAAAAAGTCTGGAACCGTGTGACAAAGAAGTGGGATACACCTAAGGGTGGAGTCAACTACGCGCCATACATCGCATGGGGTTGGTCATCAGCAGTAACAGCTGCATCACCTTCAAAGGCGATGGCATTTGATTACCTCTGCTTCTGGGCAAATAAGGCGAACCACAAGCTCGATCTCACCATCGGTGACATGGGCGTAAACCCTTCACGTACAGAAGACTTCACATCTGACTTCTGGGTAAAGGAAATGAACTGGGGCAAGCCAGCAGTAGATTCATGGCTCGGAACAATGCAGAACTACGAGAAGAACACCAACCGTGTGTTCGACCTCCGCGTTCCTGGCGTTTCTGACTACATGACAGCTATGGAAAATGCAGTTGCAAAGGCCCTTGCAGGTCAAGCAACACCACAAAAGGCACTCGATGAGGCTGCTAAAGAGTGGAATGCAATTACAAAGCGTGTAGGTATCACTAAGGTGAAGTCTGCATACCAGAACGTAATTGCGCTTGAAGATAACATCAAGTAAGTAACTCGTTCGAAGGTGTCGCGCGGTCAGATTTTTTGGCCGCGCGACACCCATGAGTTTTGCATAATGACCCGGGTAATGGTTTTATTGCCCCTTAATTAGCGGGCAGAAGTGGAGCAGGATCTCAGTGAAAAAAGGTTACCCACGGTTCTTTCTTCTTCCAGGCTTGCTCTTGCTTATCGCAATTATTATCTTCCCGCTTCTCTTCACGATTCGTGTGACTTTTTCAAGCTGGAACGTTTCCCAATCTGGACTTAATTTTATTGGCGGGGAAAACTGGGGCGAGATGGTCCGTGACACCCGTTATTGGGGCTCACTACTTAGACTTTTCTATCTCTCATTTTTAACGGTAGCAATTCAGTATGTCCTCGGCTTTGCCATCGCGCTCTTCGCTTGGAAAGGAATAGCAGCGCGCCGCTTCTACCGAGTTCTCTGGTTGGTTCCAATGATGACAACACCATCACTTATGGCAATCATCTGGCGTTCGATCTTCACCGAAGATATTGGTGCACTCAATGGACTTCTCACCCGTGTTGGCCTCAGTCCAGTTAACTGGCTCACCGAAAGTGGACCCGCGAACATTGCAATCACTATCGTCGAAGTCTGGCAGTGGACTCCATTTATGTTCTTGATTCTTTTGGCCGGACTTCTTAGCTTGCCGAAAGAACCATTTATGGCAGCGGCGATTGATGGCGCTAGTGCGTGGAAGACATTTGCGCGGGTAACTTTCCCAATGATGGCGCCAATCAGTATTGGTGCAATCATGATTCGTTTAATTGATGCCTCAAAGATCTTCGACTCCGTCTTTACTATGACGCGAGGTGGTCCTGGAAATGCAACTGAAACACCAGCGGCCTATATCTTCCAGCGCAGCTTGCAGGATTTCCAGATTGCCTACGGTTCCACCCTGGCACTGATGTATTTGATTCTCGCAATCTTGACGCTGACTATTATCGGAAAAGTCTTTGCCCGTCTATCGAAGCCTCGGGGGATCTAACTGATGTATAAAGTCTTAAAGGCAACCTTCATCACTATCTGGAGCCTCTTCGTTCTCTTCCCAATCATGTGGGCGATTACGACTAGCTTTAAGCCAGAGTCTGCCGTAGTAAATGGCGCAACCTTTATTCCATTCTTGGAGTTTCAACCAAGTCTGATTGGTTGGAAAGCAATCCTTCCTGGTCCAGATTCACTGACAAATCTGCTGACACCAACGTTAAACAGCTTTATCGTCACCGCAGGTGCTACTGCAATCTCACTGATCTTCGGATCATTGGCCGCCTACGGACTCTCTCGCTTCACCTACGGCTGGAAGAACTACAGCAACGCTGACATCATCTTCTTCTTCGTCTCCCAGCGCATCATGCCGCCGGTAGTTCTCGCTATTCCATTCTTCCTCTTGCTCAAAGAGCTTAAGCTACTTGATACCCACCTCGGATTAATCCTGGTTCTTACTTCTGGCTTGATGCCGATTGTGGTCTGGTTGATGGTTGATTTCTTTAACGCACTTCCACGCGAAATCGATGAGATGGCGATGTTAGAAGGATGTAATCCAATCCAAGCTTTCTTTAGAACCATCCTGCCGCTATCAAAGCCAGGTCTGACTGTCGCTGGCATGTTCTGCGTCATCTTTGGCTGGAACGATATCTTCTTCGCACTCACACTGACCGCAACAAAGGTGCTTACCTTGCCAGTTGCTGTCATCGCCCTGAACGGCACTGTGACGCCTTATTGGATCCTGGCCGCCTCTACTGTCTTCTCAATTATTCCGTTGGTCGGGTTAGCCTTTGTGATTGAACGATTCTTATCTCGTGGAAACCTTGGCGGAGCTGTTCGATGAAAGGTATCAAGTGTCTTTAATACTTAAAAACGTCTCGGTAACTACCGAAAAAGAAGGCGTGATCCTGGACGATATCTCCTTTGAATTTAAGCCTGGCCGTATCTATATCCTGATTGGACGTACTACATCGGGCAAGACCTCGCTAATGCGCGCCATCGCTGGGCTTTTGCCTATCGATAGCGGTCAAATCACCATGAATGGTGAAGATTTTGAGGATAAGCCAATCTGGGAACGCGATGTTGCCGTGGTCTATCAGCAGTTTATTAACTATCCCAACAAGTCAGTTCTGCAAAATGTTGAGTTCCCGTTACTTCGTAAAGGGCTTAAGAAGTCAGAGGCGCGCGAAGTCGCACTTGCTTCGATCAATAAAGTTGGGCTCAGTGACTACCTTGATCGCAAACCAGCACAACTATCAGGTGGTCAGCAGCAGCGGGTGGCGCTAGCTCGTTCCCTTTCTCGTCAATCTCACATCATGTTACTTGATGAGCCACTGATGAACCTCGACTACAAGCTACGCGAACAACTTCGAGTTGAATTTAAGGAAATATTTAATTCTCAAAAAGATGCCGTAACAATCTATGCCACGACCGAACCTCCGGAGGCGCTCATTCTCGGCGCTGAGATCTTGGTGATGCACGAGGGTCGAATCATTCAATACGGCAGCCCAACAGAGGTCTATGAGCAGCCACAGTCGACCACAGTGGCGCGTGTAATCAGCGATCCTCCGATGAGCATCTTGCCAGTCTCACTCTCTGCCGGAGAAATTCGTTTTGGTGATGGTTATTCGCAACCAATTCCGGCGAAGATGAAGAACTTTAAAGAAGGTCATTATCAAGTTGGTATCCGGGCAAATGACATTGTCAGTGCAAAATCGGGTGGCGAAAAGGGAACCATCTCCTTGGTAGAAGTCTCTGGTTCTGAGACCCTGGTCTATGTTGATACGCCAGCCGGTGAAGTAGTTCTTCAAATGGAAGGTATCCACGACGTAAAAGTCGGTGAATCAATCTCGATTGAACTCCCGGGCAACCGCTTATTCCTATTCGAAACTAATGGGGCGCTCTGTGTCTCACCAGATAGCGCAGGGGAGTAACGATGGCTAAAATTACGCTCTCAAATATTGGGCATTCATATAATAAGGATAAGGATCAATCAACCTGGGCACTTAAGCCACTTGATATGGTCTGGGAGTCCGGTAAGACCTATGCCCTCCTCGGTCCTTCTGGCTGCGGCAAGACCACCATTCTTAACACCATCTCAGGTCTGGTAACCCCGCACCAGGGCCGTTTACTTTTCGATGATCAAGATGTTACTGATATTCCTACGGCGCAACGAAATATTGCGCAAGTCTTTCAATTCCCAACCATTTACAGATCTATGTCGGTATTTGAAAATCTCTCATTCCCATTGGTCTGCCGCGGCTGGAAGCCCGAGAAGATTAAGGCGCGAGTGCATGAGATTGCTGAGATCCTAGAGATCACAGATAAGTTGGGACGCTCAGCGGTCAAGCTCGGCGCCGATGAGAAGCAGTTGATCTCACTGGGTCGCGGTTTGGTCCGCGATGACGTGAGTGCGCTACTAATGGATGAACCGCTCACAGTGATTGACCCACAATCTAAGTTTGAGCTACGTAAGAAGATCAAGGCTATTAATAAGATCAATAACTTGACCGTTATCTATGTGACCCACGATCAGTATGAGGCGATGACCTTTGCTGATGAGTTGCTGGTCATGAGCTTTGGTGAAGTAATCCAGCGTGGAACCCCAGAGCAGCTATTTGAAAAGCCTAATTCAAAGTATGTCGGTAACTTCATCGGCTCACCAGCCATGAATTTCTTGCCGGTGGAAGCTAAATCAAGTGAGATTTACTTTGGTTCGACAAAGTTAAAGACCAGCTCTGCCCACACGGCGTTCACAGGCAAGGCCATTGAAGTGGGAATTCGCCCTGAGTACGTTTCACTTGTAACGAGTGCGGGCGAGAATGTAATTGAGGCAGAGCTACTAGGCCATGATGACCTAGGCAGCGTCCGAGTCCTTAAATGTGTCTCTGGGGGCTCACCAATCTCGGTAAAGATCCCGCGCAGCGAAGGGTTGCCTGCTGGCAAGAACCTGTTTTTGAAACTTCCTTCCGAGAAATCCTGGCTCTACCAAGATGGGCATTTAGCCTAACTCTTCGTTACCAGATTGTTACATTCCATACCATAGAGCGCTGCAAATCACCTAATTTTCGCCTTGCGGAGAGCATCGCTATCACTTACATTTTCCCAAACACATTTCGTGTGCAAGAAGAAAGGGAACACATGAAGGATGGAAAATTCGTTCTTGATGCGCATACCGGTTTCTGGGATGCCAGCAAAGAGAACATTAAAAATGAATATGGTTTAGCTTTCGCTGAAACATTTTATGCATTTCAGACTGGTTTTAATCCACCAGATCCAAAATGGACAATGGACTTTGATAAAGAGTTCCGTAAGGTAGATCCAGATTGGTATCTCCACCACATGTTCGTACGTGGTGAAATGGATATGGCTATTCTTTCTACACAGGTGTTGATGGATTTCTATCACACAGGATTTACAAACTCAAAGCGCAATGCTGAGATGGTTGCTCGCGCACCAGAGCGTCTTATCGGTCTTGGTGGAGTAGATCCACGCGATAAGAACGCAACTCGTCACATGCGTGAGCAGGTTGAAGGCGATGGTATGAAGGGCTTCAAGTGGTACACCGCTGAATGGCGCGGAGAATCACGCGGTTGGAAAGCAAATGATCCAGCTGTATTCCCTTGCTACGAAGAAGCAATTGCAATGGGCGTTAAGAACATGCACTTCCATAAGGGCCCTGCTGTAGAGCCTCTTTCAATGGAGAAGTTCGACGTCTATGACATTGACGAACCATCATCACTCTATCCAGAACTTAACTTCATTGTGGATCACATTGGTCTTCCACGTTTGGATGAGTTCTGCTGGATTGCTGCACGTTCAACAAACGTGTATGCATCACTTGCAGTAGCAAACGCATTTATTCACAAGCGTCCACGCTACTTTGGTGAAATGATGGCGAACCTGCTCTTCTGGCTCGGCGAAGACCGCATCATCTGGGGAACAGACTTCCCAATTTGGTACCCACACTGGATTCTTGATGAATTCATGGAATACCAGATCCCAGACGATATCGCTGAAGAGTTTGGCGTTCAGCTAACTCCTGAAATCAAGGCAAAGATCATCGGTGGAAACGTCGCACGTCTATACGGCATTGACACCGATGCAAAGCTCAAGAAGATTGAGAACGATGAATTTAGCCAACGTCGTAAGGAATTCCTTGCGAACAAGGCTTCCTACGTCGGTGCTTAATTCTTAAGCGACCAAGTTAGTTACTAAGAAAAGAAAGAAGTCATGTCTACAACATCCATGAGTATCGAAGAAGAAATTCGTACTGCGGCAGGTAGTGTTCCCGATCCTGAAATCCGCAAGACCATGGCTCAGCTAGGCATGATCGATGAAGTAGAGCTGAGGGAGGGTGGTAACGCGATTATCCGTTACCACCTGACCTCGCCTCTCTGCCCTTCCCCTTTCGCCATCTCAATCGGCAAAGAGATACGTCGTCGCGTAGAACTAGTTGAAGGCGTCACACGCGCCACAGTTGAAATTCGCGATCACTTTATTGCAAAAGATATTGCTGCCAAGGTCAATGAGGTTGAGATTGCAAAGGATGCACCACCATGGCTATAAGGTATGAAACCGGCAGTACTTATTTTCCTGGCTATGAAACAGCCGAATCAGTTATTGAGTATTTATCAGCAGATGAAGTAGCGCGCAGAAGCCTTAAGAATCGACGCGAACTCTCACTGTTAGAAATTCCATCTGTTATGCGCGTTGCCTGTATTTTGGCTGAGCGCACTAGAAAACCAGATATTTGGATCCGCAGCGCAGTGACAACTCTTGATCGATTCGCGCGCGAAGTCTGCGATGGAGATTTAGAGGCAGCGCTCAAGGCTGGCCAAGCTGATCCACTCACAGCAGAGCTGCTGAACCAGAAGTATCTACAGCTGCACCAGGACCTTACTTCGGTCCAACTTGCGGCCCTAATCTTGGGACCAAAGCTGTGGTGGGCATTTCACGGAGTAGATGTTCCTTGGGTAAAGCAGTTCACCACCGTGCCACGTCCACATATTGCAAATAGCAAAAAGGGTGACTTTGACCCGGTTGTGCGTTTGTTAATGCTCAGCCTTGTTGGCACCGGACTTGATTTTGAAGAGCTGGAAAAGATTAAGGTCAAGGATTCTGGTTCATTAGATATCGATGGAAATATCGTGGAAAATCCATATAGCGATCCACTTGTTCTCCAGTTTGAGACAAGCGAGGGACCTCGTATCACCTTCTTAGGCGAAGAGGCTCGGGAAGCGCTCCATCAACAATTAGCTATCCGTAATCCAAAGTCTGAAGATCCACTCTTTGCAGATGCGGCAGATTTCAAGCGATTTATGGAACATGCTGCCACTCGTTCGGAGTCCATTATTGAGACCGTGAACGGTGTGAATAGCGAGCTATGCAAAACTGTCGGAGATTTCTTCCTTGAGTGGGGAATTCCAGGACGTAATTTCTGGAAAGAGAACGGTCTTACTCGTCCCGAGGATTAAGAGTAAAGCGCAATTGTTAACGCAGTGGTAAAGGGCCAGGCTAACTGGCTTTAAATATCAACTATTAGGGATTATTTCTCAAAACTCCTATCTAAATGGGAGTTCCTGGTTTAGGTTCCTATCATGGTTAGCAAAAAGTACAGAGTTATTACTGCGGCCATCTTGGCTTTTGCGAGTCTGGGAGCATTTAATTCTTTTGCTAACGGCTCGGAGCTGTCGGATGGAGGTTTTTTGCTGGGCAATCCTTGCCTTGGCAGCAACGAAACTTATACTTCAAGATCCATAGCTATTGACACGACAACCGAAGAAAAAATCGCTGGTATTTGCTATCCGTCACAAAACATTCCTACAACTTTTATTTGGACTAAGGATCAGAATTCGCCAGCAGCCTATGAATACCTTAAGGATAAGGTAGCTTTTGGGCGTCCTTACGGTACAAAATGTCCCGGAAAACCGGACCCAGAGCAGGAAGATTTCGTGAAGGTGTTTGCGGACACGGAATGTGATTTGGAAAAGAAAATCTGGTGGAGTAAAACGTATCTCAAAAAAATTATTGTCGCAGATTTTTCACCGAGTCCAACTCCAAGTCCAGAACCGAGTCCAAGTCTAGAACCAACTTCTAGTCCAGAACCAACTTCAAGTCCGGAGCCTTCCAAGGATGGAATATTGCCAAGTACTTCAAAAGAGTTTGTTAAATCTTCCATCTTGGCTGCCGCAACCTATTTGGCAATTACGACGTCCGCTGTTTTGAAAGCATCAATTCCAGTACCTTCTCAAAATCCGGCTAATTCACCAGGCCCAAACAATTCAAATTCATCGAATGTTCCTGAAGTCATGGAGTTGCGCAGTCGCCGTGAACGCAAATTTGGTTCCGGTAAAGGGATGCGGGGGTTTTTTAGCGGCCCAGTAATTTCACTGGATAAATGGTCATTCTTCACTGTCAAAGTTCCCGCATTCATCCGCAAAATTGGAAAAATCTCACCACCCGCAGCGACAATTTTCGGTGATGCTGATTATTTACGTGCATCCACTGGTGCATTTTCACTTATTTTGTATCCGGTTGCGCTATGCCTAGGGATTGTCGAATACCTGGGTACAGATAGCGCTGATAAAACTTATCCAATTCCTTCAAAAGAGTTCCTGATTTTGGGCTTAATTCTTGGTTGCTTTGATGCGCTAGCGGGTGCTATTTCAGCCATTACTTTTGCTTTCTTGATTCTTTTGAGTGATCATCTGGGCAATTCAACGGCAATGTCTTGGAACCGATTTTATGCAACTTTGATAAGTATCTTCATTCTTACAACTGGCCCTGCTCTTTTTGCTGGTGCCATGCGTCGTTTTGATGGAGTTCATACTAATCGGAAGGGTAGATGGGAGCGACTTGTTGATTATGCGCTTAGTCCCATCGTTACAGCTTGGATTATCTGGAAGGTGCTTGAAGCGCTTCCGGAGATTGCTGGGAACGGTGCCGAAATCTCTGCCGGTACCTGCAAATTAATAGCTGCCATTTCATGGGCTTTAATTGTGCTTAGGTATTTCGCAGAAGGAGTTACTGCCAAGCACTTCGCACTTCGAATCAATGAGATTGTTACAGAAGCTGTGCCAGTGCCAAGATGGTCAAGAGTTTTTCAATACCTACGCAAAGGAGCTTGGACTTGGCTACTTGCTGGTGTCTTCCTTGGGGCCATGAGCCTGGAAACTCGATTGCTCGTTGGCCTGGTGGTGCTACCTGGTCTTGCACTTATCCTTAGAATTAATCCGAGTGCAAGATTTGAGAAGTTTAATATCTCTGGAACGCCAAGGCTAGGACTGATGGTTGCTATCGGCTTAATTCTTACAGGGGTTATTGGCGATGATGAAGCTGATATGGTGAATGTGAAAGTCCTCGCAGTTGCACTTATCCCGGTGCTCTATTTCAGCATCATGGAAGCGCTGGCTGAATCTAGCTTTAAGGCACCGGCGTATTTCTACAAAACTAGCTTGGGAAGAATTCTTTATCGTGCTGCATCGATAGTCCTCTTCGGATTAATTCTCTTCACAATCTGGGATTCAGTCTTTAATGGACCTGCTTGAAATTCCAGTTAAATGCGCCGTCATAAAGCCAGGTGAGCGACTAAGTACTAGAACTTGCTGGGCCTGCCATATTAGCCAGTACCACTGCTCGCCCTGACTCTAAGCGAGCAATTGGCACTCTAAATGGGGAGCAGGAGACGTAATCAAGGTGCAGTGAGTGGAAGAAGTGAATACTGCGTGGATCTCCACCGTGTTCACCGCAGACACCAATTTTAAAATCTGAGGTGTGAGCACGTGCTTGCTCGGTTGCGATGCGCACCAGCAGCCCCACACCATCTTGATCCAGTGATTCAAATGGATTAAAGGGCACGAGCTCTAAATCTAGATAGCGCGGCAAGAAGCTTGATTCCACATCATCGCGGCTAAAGGCCCAGGTCATTTGGGTTAGATCATTTGTTCCAAATGAGAAGAAGTCGGCATGGTCTGCAATCTTGCCGGCAGTCATAGCAGCGCGAGGAGTCTCAATCATGCTACCGATTGGAATATCGAAGTGTTGTCCGGTGCCGGTAAGAGTATTGGCAATTTCTTCTTCCAGGGTCTTGCGCAAGTATAGCAGCTCTCGCTGGGTGGCAACAAGTGGAACCATGATCTCTGGCATTGGGTTATGGCCAAGCTTTCGAACTTCAAGACAGGCATGCACAAGGGCGCGAACCTGCATCTTAAATAGTTCGGGAATCAAAATTCCAAGGCGAACTCCACGAAGACCCAGCATTGGATTAGATTCATGCAGGCGTTTCACGGCGGCAAAGACTGCTTGTTGGCGCGGAGAAATTTCTTCTCCGAGTGCTTCTGCGCGCGCCATCTCGGCGCTGAGCTCTGCAATATTAGGCAAGAACTCATGCAGTGGTGGATCAAGCAGTCGGATTGTCACTGGAAGTCCAGACATCGCCATCATGATGCCGACGAAATCGCCGCGTTGTAGTGGTTCCATTTCGGCGATGATTCCACGTTGCGCTTCTTCATTTTCAGCCAAAATCAGGCTCTCAACATAGGCACGGCGTGGTCCTAAGAACATATGTTCTGTGCGACAGAGCCCCACACCTTCGGCGCCGAGAATGCGGGCGCGCACGGCATCTTCTGGGGTATCAGCATTAGTTCGAACCCGCAGCACACGTGAGGCATCTGCATGCTGCAAAATGCGGTCTACCGCCTTTACAACGGGTGTTGCCTGTGGCGAATTAGCATCAAGCTTGCCTTCTAGGTAGGCGGTAACGGGGGAGGCAATAGTAGGAAGTGCACCTAAGTAGACGATGCCACTTGTGCCATCGATAGAGATCACTTCACCTTCATAGACGGTGAGCGCACCGACGGTAAATAAGTTAGCGCGCTCATCAACTGAGATGCTCTCTGTTCCACAAATAGCTGTCTTACCCATTCCACGAGCCACTACAGCTGCGTGAGAAGTCTTGCCACCGCGACTGGTGAGAATTCCTTCAGAGGCAACCATTCCCACTAGATCATCAGGGCTGGTTTCACGTCTTACCAAAATTACCTTATGTCCGGCGCGTGCTAAATCAAATGCTCGTCTTGAGTCAAAGACAACTTCACCGACGGCGGCGCCTGCTGAAGCTGGGATACCGCGGGCAATTTCAGTTACCTGTCCGGCCAAATCGAATTGCGGGAACATGAGGTGACCTAGCTGCTCACCAGAGATTCTAGAGAGGGCTTCATCCATAGAAATCTTGCCTTCATCGACAAGTTGTAGGGCAACGCGAAATGCTGCTTCGGCGGTGCGCTTTCCTACGCGAGTCTGCAAGATCCAGAGTTTTCCGCGTTCTACCGTGAATTCGATATCGCATAGATCGCGATAGTGATTTTCTAGAAGTGACATCACTCGCTCTAGCTCTTGGAAAGCCTTTGGCTCGCGCTCATTCATCTCAACTAAAGTCATAGTGTTACGGATACCGGCAACAACATCTTCACCTTGGGCGCGATCTAGATAATCGCCATAACTACCGTTTTCACCAGTGGCTGGGTTTCTGGTGAAGGCAACGCCAGTTCCAGAATCATCACTGAGATTTCCAAAGACCATGGACTGGATATTTACCGCAGTTCCTAGATCAGATGGAATGCGTTCACGTTGGCGATAAATCTGGGCGCGCTCTGAATTCCAAGAGTGGAAAACTGCTTCCACAGAGCTAATCAGATGCTGGCGTGGATCTGTTGGAAAATCCTTACCGGTCTGGGCTTCAATCTCTCTAATGAGAGCCTGTGATAGGGCTTTTAGGCCATCTACAGTTAACTCTTGAATACTATTTACGGAATTTGCTTCAAGAATTCGAGCTTCAATTTTCTTGAAATCAGCCGGCGGAATGTCGCAGACGATGCGGCCGAACATATCGATGAAGCGGCGGTAGGAATCCCAGGCAAATTTGGCATCACCAGTTTGCTTTGCAAGTGATTCGGCAACTTCTGGAGTCATGCCAACATTGAGAACAGTCTCCATCATGCCTGGCATAGAAAACTTTGCACCGGAACGGACTGAAACTAAGAGTGGATTCTTCGGATCGCCAAATTTCTTATCAAGCATCTTCTCGAGTTCGCGCAGTGCGCTTTCGATTTCACCAGTGAGGGAAGATGGAATGACACCTGATGCCAGAAATTCTCGACACGCTTGGGTGGTGATGGTAAATCCCGGTGGTACCGGAAGACCCATCCGGGTCATCTCGGATAAATTGGCACCTTTGCCACCGAGGAGATCGGCCATAGAGCGATCTCCGAAGGTGAACGGATAAACCAGCGGCGTTGCAGGCATGGAGGGATGATACATGCTTTTCAAAACGGGGGACCCAACGCCCTGACATGCCAGAAGCAGCCTGCTGTTGTAGAGTCGGAGCAGAATTTGCTAGCAGGGGAGAATGCGATGGAGGGGTTGGTCAGCTGTCTCTTGAGCGCCGATGCCTTGAGTGAAATGCGACGGAAGGTTCATCACACCCGTAAAACTGCCTCGCTACCCACAAGTGAGGTAGTCACGGCCGAGATAATTTCTCACGATGTGAGAGTCATTGCCGAGTTTCTTGCCGAAGAGTTTGAAGACGATGTCGTAGAGCTCTTTCGTTCCAGAGTGGCCCCTGATCCGTGGCCGGGAATCACGAGTTGGGATTACCCGGGGCCTTGGGTTAATGCCCACTCAGAAACTCTGGTGCGCATCCTGGATTCAGAAGCGTCGATCAATATATTTTCTAAGAGCGGTTCCTTTTCCCTTCGGATTTCGGCACTGGATTAGGGATAAGTCACCTACCTTTACCTTCGATTTTCGATTATCATTTTGCCATGGCGAAAAAAGTTATCTCTAGACATCGTGCGGCAGCTAAATTCGGTTGGCTGGGAGCCCTGATTGCTCTTGGTTTCACTCTCTTCTGGCCCAGCATCTATCCAACGACAATCATTGTAAACAGTGCCCTTGGATATGTAATTGCCTTCATCATTAACTACTTCTTTCGCATGGCAAAAGGCAAATAAAACTCTCCTAATTTCTTCTTATTAGTGGTGCGCCCTGCTACTTTGGCGCCATGAAAAATACCTTGAAGCAGGGCCTGCCGATATTTGCAATCTCATCGAATATGAGAGCCGGCCTCATTCTCATTGGCCCACTACTTCCAATTCTTAAAGAAGAATACGGAATCAGCGTCTTTACTGAATCAATTCTGGCTGCAACACCGCTTCTCTGCTTCTCACTTTCCGCAATTTTAATGCGCAGTATTAGCCGTCTAGGAAATACCAATCGCGTTATTTCTTACGCCATCACACTTCTTACACTCTCACTCTTCTTACGTACTACCTTTGATATTGCATCCATCTTAATTTTCTCCATCACACTCGGTATCTCAGTGGCTGTGCTTAACTACATGTTGCCGGTCTGGGTAAAGGAGAATGGCACCTCAAATGCGGGGCTACTGACCGGAATCTATGCCTCTGTCATGGGATCGTGCGCGGCCATTTCACTTGCCATCACCGCTCCACTTGCCGAAGCATCTTCCTACACCTGGCGCCTGGCCATGCTTCCTTGGTTCATCATCGGCGCCCTCACCGCGCTGTGGTGGTGGATCAAGATTCCTAGCTCTTCAGTATCTGATGTCGTGGAGAGCAAGGAAAGTTTCTGGGCAAATCCACTATTTAAGAGCAGCTCTGCTTGGTCAATCACCATCTTGTTCGGTCTGCTGAACATGATTCATTACGCATCAGCGACCTGGTTGCCAACTATCTTGATAACTAAAGGCTTCACCTTGGTCAACGCGGGAATTCTGGTTGCGGTAGCAACGTTGGTGGGATCTCTGCTTAGCTTGGCCGTTCCGCACTTTGCGGCAAAGCGGAAAGATTTCCGCATGGTGTTAATTGTCTTCTCAATCTTCCTGGCGATTTCCTACTTTGCTATCTCAGTTGATACCGGCATGAGCCTGTGGGTATGGGTAATCCTGGGAAACATTGGGGTATATGTGACCTTCTCCATCGCATTGTTCTTAGTTGTCTTCCGCGCAGCAGATGCGGCAAAGACCAAGTCACTTTCCATCATGATGCAATCAGTTGGATATGTGATGGCGACCGTTTCGCCAATCATTCTGGGCAGACTCTTTGACATCACCGGCAATTGGGATCGCGCGCTCTACTTCATCATCGGACTTGCAGCGCTACAGGTATTTGTTGCCATTAAGGCCGGATCTAACGAGAAGGTTTAACTCGCAGCGATAATCTGATTAAGCAAGGGTTTATTTTCAGATAGCAGCTGTAGCTGCTGCGACACCATTGTGCGTGCTCGCGGTTGGAAGGCTCCACTATCTCCGCCCACATGGGGGGAGATGATGACGTTTGGTGCCGACCAGAGCGGATGACCGGCCGGTAGTGGTTCTGGATCGGTCACATCTAAACCAGCGGTAATGCGCCCGGTGTGAAGTTCGGCAACGAGAGCGTCGGTGTCGACGATGGCACCACGAGCGACGTTAACCAAGGTGGCGCCATCTTTCATCTTCTTTATACGTTCTGCGTTCATAAAGTTCTTTGATTCAGGAGTGAGTGGCAGAATTAAAATAATGACATCGAGCTTTGGAAGATAGGCATCAAATTCTGCAATTTTTATTGAGCCATCGCTACCACTTCGCGTGAAGGCGGTGACTTTAGTTTCAAACATCTCTAACAGGGATCCGATTCGCTTGCCGATATGGCCATAGCCAATGATTCCAACGTGTGAGTCAGCAAGTGCTGGCTTTGTTGTGCGCTTCCAGATGCCCTGCTTCTGGTTATCCATAAACTCGGCAAATCCGCGGCGGCAAGCAATCGCTAGACCAATTGCCAGTTCTGAGGTGGAGACATCGTGGATTCCGGTTCCATTACTCAGGCTTACTCCTTGCGGAATATGGGGCAAAATATCTTCATATCCCGCTTGGTTGTAGTGCACAACCTTAAGGTTTTTCATCTTCGGAATAATTTCAATGGTCTTAAGACCGCCCATATAGCTGGGAACGTAGAATTCAATCTCATCAAATTGCGATGCAGACGGAACAAATCCATCAGTTTCTAGGTGTGTCATGCCGGCGGGAAGAGTGAGATCACTCCATTGAGTCCAGATCTTCATTACTTTATTGATCCCATCTTCTCATTGCGCCGAATTATAACCATTTATGACTATGAGCATGATGACAAATCCACGGGCAGATAGAGTGCGACCATGAGCGATTTATCTGCGCAGGTGCGAAAAGCACTCGATGCGGCAGTAGCAGCTATTGGCGGATCAACGCGCGAAGGCCAGATTGAGATGGCCGAAGCAGTTGCGAACGCGCTCACTGATAGACACCACCTCATGGTCCAGGCGGGTACTGGCACAGGCAAATCTCTTGCCTACATTGTTCCCGCACTGGTTCATGGTCGAAAAGTGTTGGTAGCGACAGCAACTCTTGCTTTGCAGAGACAGTTGGTAGAACGTGATTTACCAGCAGTTGTGCCAGCGCTGGAAAAAGTGCTGGGGCGCGAGATTACTTATGGAATTTATAAAGGTGTAGGCAACTATGTCTGTCTGCAGAAGATGAACGCCGATGACACCGATCCAGATGGTGAGTTAGTTCTGGAATCTTCTTATCTAGAAAAAGATGCCAAGCGCTTGATTGCTTGGGCTAAGACGCCGGGAGTTTCGGGAGACCGAGATGATGCACCGGATGTAGATCGCAGAGTATGGGCGGCTAACTCTTTATCAGGGCGTGAATGCGTGGGCGCTGATGTCTGTGCCTGGGGCGCGCAATGTTTTGCCGCGAAGGCAAAAGCGAAAGCGCAAGAGGCTGATGTTGTTGTCACCAACCACACCTTGCTGGCCATCGAAATAGTTGATTCGCATCCGATTTTGCCGGAGCGCGATGCCGTGATTTTGGATGAAGCTCACGAGTTTATGGATCGCACCACACAAGCGGTAACCGAAGAGCTCACATCAGGGCGGGTGCAGAGAGCTGCTGCCATGGCTCGCAAATACTCACCTGGCAAGCCAAGTGAGGCGCTGACGAAGGCAGCCGATAGTTTTCATGATGCGATGGCTGATTACGGTGAAAGCGTGAAGAGTGATTTTGCAGCGCAAGGTCGCCTGGAAGATATTCCAAGTATGTTAGAAGCACCGATTCGAAAGTTAAAAGAGAGTTCAACGGCATTTGTGCAGATACTGAGCGCCGATGATGAAATCATCGATCCTGATAGCAATGCCGAGCGCGCTCGAGTAAAGGGTGCGGTGCAAGAGATTGCAACGACTGCCGGCAAGTTACTTAAAATGGGCGATGAGCATGTGCTCTGGTATGAGCCAACATTTTCCACCTTGCATTTGGCACCACTTTCGGTCTCACACGTCTTGCGCAGCAATTTGCTCACTAAGACGCCAGTGATTGCCACCTCTGCCACGTTAACTGTGGGCAATAACTTTGATGCGATGGCGCGCAGTATTGGTTTCGTTGTGGGAACAGATGCTGATGCTGAAAGTGATAGTGAAGATATCGACCCAGCAAATGTGCAGATGCTCGATGTCGGATCTCCCTTTGATTTTGCTAATCAGGGAGTTCTCTATCTGCCAAAACATTTACCAGAGCCAGGTCGCGATGGTCCGAGCAAAGAGGTACTGGATGAACTCGGGGAACTGATTGACGCTGCAGGCGGTCGCACCCTTGCTCTCTTTAGTTCCTGGCGCGGGGTGGAGGCAGCAGATGCCCACCTGCGTGAAGTATTAGTTGATTTACCGATTTCGATTATCACGCAAAAACGTGGTGATGCGGTGGGGCCTCTGGTAGAGCGTTTTGCAAAAGATGAAACTTCTATCTTGCTCGGCACGATGTCGCTATGGCAGGGCGTGGATGTGCCAGGAAATTCCTGCATTTTAGTTGCCATCGATCGCATTCCATTTCCGCGTCCCGATGAACCGGTCATGTCTGCCCGATCATCGCTAGCTGATGCATCAGGTGGCAGTGGATTTATGCAGGTATCAGTACCGCGCGCCGCGCTGTTATTGGCGCAAGGAACAGGTCGTTTGATTCGCAGCATTGAAGACCGAGGCGTTGTGGCAATCCTTGATTCAAGAATTGTCACAAAGCGCTATGGCAGCGTGCTGCTTAACTCGATGCCACCGCTGTGGCGAACAAGTGATGGGGCAGTGGTGCGCGAATCACTTCGCAGACTTGCCTCAAGTGTGGATGAGTAAGTTACTTAATCGCAATCTTTACTGAGCCATTGCTCATCTGCCACATTCCAGCTTTGGCTTCTGCGTGATAATCGAGAACACATGTTCCTGGCTTACTTGCCTTAAGAACGTTGGCCTTGATTGAGCAAGATTTAGAGGAGGTCATATACATAACTACTTCACCAAAGTTCGATAACTTCGGAAGTGATTTACTCGAACCGACTTTCAGTGATTTTGGCAGTGTGCCAATCTTCTGGGCTCCCGGTGTCAGGATGAATGGGAAGTTACCTGTTGCCGCCGCTGTGGTTGCATTCCCGGCTGTTGCATAGCCAAGTGCGCATTGCCCAGCGCCTTTGAGGGCGGTCAATGTTCCATCGGCATAGGAGCATTCAGGTGTGAGAGATGTGAAGGTAATTGGAAGCCCTGATTTAGCAGTTGCCACAATCTTGGCAACTGCGCGGTAAGCCAAGTTACTTGGCATATTGCGAACTAGGGCTGTTCCATTCAGGGTGACAGTGATTTCATCAGCGGGAAGTGTCGGCGCTGGGGCACCGGCTCTAAAAGTAATGGGCAAGAACTTATCTTCTGAAGTATCAGTACCAGCTGTTCGATCTAAACGGAAGAAGAGTCCACATTGGGTAGTTGTGCAATCGACTGTGACGCCCTTACCGGTAATGGATCCAGAAATTTTGACCTTAATCGCACCCGTTGAAATGCTTGAGCCTGGCTCTCCGGTTCCGGTTACCCATAGTTGATTTACGTCATCACACGTTACCGGGCGAGCAGCACCTACTGGTGCGATGCATTGTTGAATATACATTCCAGCTTTTGTTGGAAACTTAGTGAAACCGCCATTGATTGTGTCTCCGGCTGGATTGAGATTTGTCAGGGGCGCACTTGCGAAGGCAAAGGTCTCTGCCTGGGCTGGTGTTGATATGCCGATGGGGGCAACTAAAGCGATGACGGTAAGTGCGATGAAAGCCTTCTTATGTGCGGTAAACATGTTTCTCCTAGTTTCGTAGCTGATTTACTTCTTAAAGGTGACGGGAATGAATAGATCGTGGGTGCGATCGCCTTCATGCAGGTGATCTGATCTGACTGTGATGGCGCATTTAACTTGGGTGCAGTCGTGCTTACCAATTTTCTTTGTTACTCGAACTTTCTCAACAAAACGTCCACCAGGTGCGAATGCGATTGCTAACCCAGTGGCATAGGAAGGTGCGTTAGATGAGATCCAATAAGAAGCATCGCCAATACCCTCTTTATTGACTCCTCCACCACATGGTGTGGGAGGCTGACCTTTCTTAGGCAGCAGGCAATAAGCGAGATAAATTCCTACAGTTTCATCAAATCCTTGTCCTGATACTGCTATCTCTTGTCCACTCTTCACCTTCGTAGCAGATGCGCTAAATTTTTGACCATCTGCGCCAACGACAGTGGTGGCAGCTATAGCAGGTGCCGGTAGCGCAGCAGCAATGACGACTACCGTCATAACTACCCACTTCCTACGCATGCTGGCAAGAATAGAGAAGGTGGTGCCTAGCTTTATCCGACAACTATGCCGGAACTTGTCGGCAAAAAATTTGAGAGGATTCATTCATGCGTAAAGAGCGAAGTGTGATCACCTTAGGTGTTCTCACAATCACATCTGCTGCGCTCTTACTTACCGGTTGCAGCAAGGTGCAATCAACGGCAATTGAGATTTCATCGGCGCAAGTGACCACCATTGAAAGTAGTGAAAGTCCGCTAGCGCAGAAAGTTGTGGCACTTGCCAATGGCGCCGGAGAAATAATCTCTGCCATGGGATTTAAATCAATACTGATTGGCCGCGATATTGCTAGTACTGATGCAGACCTGAGAAAGGTGCCGGTAGTGACATCCGGACACCAAGTGATTGCGGAGAAGATAATCGCCCTCACACCAGATCTGGTCATTATTGATAAATCCACCGGCCCGCAAAGCGCGCTCGATGCCTTAGCAGTGGCCGGAATTCGGGTAGTGAAAACGCCAGAGGCATGGACGCTAAGTGATCTGCCGGCGAAGGTTGGCGCCATAGCCGATGCCATCGGGGCGCCGGCAAGTGGGAGTGCCTTGAGCGCGGCAATGAATTCTTCCTTGAGCACACTCGGTACTGCAGAGCGAAAGAGTCGAGTTGTCTTTCTCTATCTTCGCG
Organism: Candidatus Planktophila versatilis; assembly: GCF_002288265.1. NCBI lineage: Bacteria > Bacillati > Actinomycetota > Actinomycetes > Candidatus Nanopelagicales > Candidatus Nanopelagicaceae > Candidatus Planktophila > Candidatus Planktophila versatilis. The sequence continues at coordinate 450,821 of NZ_CP016778.1, forward strand.
GTGGCAGCTCCATCTATTTAATTGGTGGAAAAGGATCAGGTGCTGATTCGTTAATCACAGCAATCGGGGCGCAAGATGTTGGGGCGGCAACGCTTGCTAATCCATTTAACGCTATGACAAGTGAGCTCATTGCTTCACTGAATCCTGATGTCATTCTGGTGATGAGCAAGGGGCTGCAATCAGTCGGTGGCCTCAAGGGATTGGTAGAACTTCCCGGAATCGCACAGACTGATGCCGGCAAGAATAAGCGAGTGATTGCCGTCGATGATTCACTGCTGCTCTCTTTTGGTCCGCGCACCCCTGATTTATTAAGTAAGTTAAGTGCGGCAATGGCAAAGGCGATGAAGTGATGAAAAAGATTGCGCCACTGATTCTTTTACTTCCCATCATCTCTATCGTTGCGCTATCACTCGGTGCGACCGAGGTCAGTGAACTTTTTCGATATATCTTTAATCCATTTCTTAATCCGGAGAGCGCATCACACCAAATTATTTGGCAGATTCGCGCACCGCGTGTGGGAGCAGCGATTCTGATCGGCGCAGCACTGGGTGTGGCTGGCTGCCTTGCTCAGAGTTCTACCAATAACCCCTTGGCAGATCCAGCAATTCTTGGAACCTCAGCCGGTGCATCTCTCGGAGTTCTACTTGGGGTACTGACCAACTTAGTCAGCATTGGCTCAGCCGGCGCCGTTGTCTGCGCAGCAATTGGTGCGATGGCGGCAACCTTGCTGACATTTTCACTCGCTCGCTCTGCCCTGCAGTTGATTACTATCGGCATTGGCGTCTCGGCAATTCTGAGTGCAATTGTGGGGCTCACACTTTCAGCGGTGAGCAGACCAGATGCGCGTTCTATCTCTTTCTGGTCATTTGGTTCACTCTCACTGGTGAGTAGCAAGACGCTTTATGTTGTGGCCCCAGTGCTCGTCATCGCTGCTGTGATTGCCTGGAAGATCGCGCCAACCCTTGATCTACTTTCGTTAGGTGATGCATCGGTCAGACACATCGGACATAACGCACAGCGCATTCGCTTATCCGCATTTGCCATCTTGGCAGTTCTTGTTGCAGTGACTGTCTCCAGCGTCGGCTCCATTGCATTTCTAGCGCTGGCTGCGCCACACATAGCGCGCTACTTATGTGGCCCACGCAATCGGGTACTGGTTATTTACTCAGGACTCATTGGCGCACTTATTCTCCTCATTGCCGATACTGCAGCACGTTCTGCAATTCCACCCTTTGAACTTCCGATCGGCCTTTTAACTTCACTGATTGGTGCGCCAATTTTGATACTCACTCTTAAAAAAAGTGGTGACATATGGCGCTAATTACGATCGAGAAAGTCTCCATTATTCGCGGTGGCAAGAACGTCCTTACCGATTTCAGCGCCAGTATTGAACCGGGAAAGATCACGGCAATCATCGGGCCCAATGGCAGCGGTAAGAGCACATTGCTCGGCGCTTTGGCCGGTGACCTACCTATTGCTTCTGGAATGATCACTATTGCTGGTCGCGATCTAAAAGAAATATCGGTAGCCGAACAAGCACAGCTACGCAGTGTTGTCTTACAAAATAGAAATTACTGGCTTTCCTACACCGCCCGGGAACTGATCGAAATGGGCCAAGGACCAGCCGAACTTGCGCGCGTGGACGCTGTGATGCAGCGCCTTGATATGACCAGATATGAAAACCAGAGTGTTACTACTTTATCTGGGGGAGAAACGCAGCGAGTTGAGATTGCGCGGGCGTTGATACGAGATACGCCCATCTATTTATTAGATGAACCGTTATCGGCACAGGATGTGCAGAGTAAAGCGCGGATTATTGCGCTCTTACAAGAGTTGCGTGATCAAGGGCGAACAGTTTTGGTGATTGCCCATATTGATAAGAGCTCTTTATCCTGGTGTGATCAGATCATCGATACATTGGCGCAATAACGGCCAACTCTTAGCAAAGCTAGGGTGCAAGGGCAGGCGCGTAACGTCATCGAATTTCACCCAGCGCACTTCAAATGATTCATCGTTGAGTTCATGGCCCTCAAGTGATTGATTTGCGCGGGCAATCACTGTTGAGTAACTCCAGCCCTGGTGATCATCGGTAAAGGTATGAAGCGGCTCTAGATCACCTGGGTTGATGCCAGTTTCTTCTACCGCTTCCCGAATCGCACCTTCCATGACACTTTCATGCGAATCTCGCGCGCCACCTGGAATTCCCCAAGTGTCTCCGTTATGCACCCATGGTGCGCGATGCTGCAAGAAGATAGCGCCGTCACGAATAATGAGTAGCCCTGCTGCGCCGTGAACGCCCCAATGTTTGGAGCCACATACGCATTGGATCCATCCATCTCCATCGCGGGCCGCCATGGTCCTACTTTCTCATATCTATCCACAACCAGCACGATTGAATCGTTTCTGCGCGCTCAAGGGAATTAACCTCCCGCGCATGAAGAGATTCCTAGTAATCGCATTACTACTGACGACTATTTCACCTTCAGCGCATGCCCAAGATTGCATCGAGCGAGCATGTATTGATGTCTATACCCAGGACGGCAAGATTGTCATTGAAGGGCGTAAAGGAACGGGTGCAGTGCAAAAGAAAGAGGTAGCACCGGCTCCGAGTAAGACCAGAAAGCCAATCATCAAGAGAACATTTACCCCACCGCCGAAACCAACCGGGAGTGCAAAACCAAAGATTATTACCGCTACTAAAAAACCAATAGTGAAAAAACGGGTAAAGCCCGAAGTAGCCCCCACGGCCACATCGCTGAGCGATAAGTTGATTGAAATTCTGCCCACTGCTGGTATCGCTTATTCCCCTTCATTTCAGCCGCTCATTAAAGTGCCGGTCTTCTTCTGGTCCGATATTCCAACTATTGTTACCAAAAAGATTGAAATCGTGGGCGAAGTTGTTGAGGTATCACTTAAGCCCACCTTCATCTGGCATTACGGCGATGGCATCTTCTTTATCACTCGCGATGCTGGTGCACCTTTTCCAGATGGGCAGATCCAACATGCATATTCCAATCCGGGGCACTACCTCATCCAACTCGTTACAAGTTGGGATGGTGAATTCACGGTGCAAGGTGTGAAAAATCGGATTCCCGGAAAGATTGAATCAGTCTCAATTCTGCCGATCACAGTTGTTGCTGCACCTACTCGTTTCATTCCTGCTACTTCACTTCATCGATAAGAAAGGCTTCCCATGACCACCCTGACTTCACCGCATGATCTGCTCGCTGCTATTCCATTTCTGATTGGCTACCACCCAAGTAATTCACTTGTTCTAGTTGCACTGAATACTGACTCAGTTGATAAAGATGCCGTTGGCATGGCGATGCGGGTGGACTTGCCCGTTGACCTATCGTGTGAAAGCTATGACCTACTTGCCTCACACTTCACCCGCGAAAAAGCTGATGGCGCACTGCTTGTCGCCTACACACCCGCCGAATCGGCAGCCGGTGAGTCAGTGCTGATAAATGCCAGTGCTGCACTGATGCGAGCCGGCATTGAGATTAGAGAGTCACTGCTTGTGCAAAGTGATCGCTTTCGTTCACTTCTCTGTATTGATTCAGATTGTTGTCCACCAGAAGGCAGCCCAGTTCCAGAAATTGATTCATCGCGCATCGCCGCCGAGCACGTTATTGCCGGACATCCCATGCCCTTTGCCACCGTTGCTGAGCTGATTCACTCAATTTCTGCGCTGCCTTCTGCCGCCCATGAGTCCTGGTTGAGTGAGGTCAACCAATTCATCATTGCTAGCGATGCGAAAGAGTTAAATCACCTGCAACGAGATGGTGCAACGGCTGTCATTGATTTAGCCGGTGAATATCACGTGGGCAGGGGAGCAGAAGATCGCGAATTGGCTGCCAGGGTTATTGGCCGCATGAGTGATATTCAAGTGCGTGATTTCGCACTGGGTAGTCACAGCCTTGAGAGCGCAGATTCTTATTGGCGGATGTGGCGCGATTTGTTAGTCATTGCACCCAATGGTTTTGTCGCCCCCATTGCATCGGTCTTTGCCGCCCTTGCCTATGAACGGGGTGAGGGCGCTCTGGCCCAGAAGGCCCTCGATCGTGCGTTGGCAGATAACCCGAGCTACTCACTAGCGGTGCTACTGCGGCGAGTATTTACTGTGGGCTGGCCGGCGAAATCCTTTACCAAGATGCGGGCAGAGCTACACCCCAAAGTAGTTGCCACAATTTTCGGGTAATATTTGCACTGGTCACGAGTTCTAGTTGAAAGCCCCGGCTGACTAGACGGCAACCCTCCACCGCGGCGGGGTGCTCCGGGTGACGACCAGGCAGAGCTCTTAGCTGCAAGTGCGTGAAGGATTTACCAATGAGCAGAAAAGCTAACTTCGATGTCACCGGTGCGTGGCTTGAAGGTGATGATCCAGGTGATCGTAAATTTATCAAGATTGGTGATTTACTTCTTGAAAATGGCGAAACTCTGCCTGATATCACCATTGCCTATCAAAGCTGGGGCACGTTAAACGCTGATAAGTCGAATGCAATTTTAGTTAACCATGCCATGACTGGTTGGTCTGATGTTCCCGGATGGTGGCCGCAAATGGTGGGCCCGGGGCTGCCATTTGATACCGATAAATACTTTGTGCTCTGTCCCAATGTCATTGGTGGTTGTCAAGGTTCAACTGGCCCAGCAAGTATTGCCCCTGATGGAAAACGTTATGGTTCTCGCTTTCCCATCGTGACTATTCGTGACATGGTCAGCGCCGAGATTGCTTTTAGTGATGCGCTCGGAATCGATAAGTATTTACTTGCAGTGGGTCCTTCACTCGGTGGCATGCGTTCCCTGGAATGGGCGGTGCAGTTACCGGAGCGAGTCAGTGCCATCTGCACCATCGGATCTTCAGCCGTTGCTACCGGGGATCAAATCGGAACGTTTTCAGTGCAGATTCAGGCGATTAAATCTGATCCGCACTTCAACGGCGGCGATTACTACGAACAAGAGCGAGGCCCGGTCGATGGCATGGGAATTGCGCGCCGGATTGCCCATCTGACATATCGCACCGAATCTGAGATGGACGTGCGCTTTGGTCGCCAACTACAAGGAGATGAGACTGGGCGTTATGCCGTGCAGTCATATCTAGACCATCAGGCCAATAAGCTGGCAAAACGCTTTGATGCCAATACCTATATTGCTCTCACTGATGCGATGAATTCTCACGATATCGGCCGGGAGCGCGGTGGCGTGGTCAAGGCCCTGGCCAGCGTGAAAGTTCCAGTGGTGGTTGTCTCCATCGATACCGATCGCCTCTTCGTCCCTCGACTTCAGGTTGAGATTTCAGAGCTGGTTCCGACCGCCGAGCCACCGATTGTCATCAGTTCCGAGTTCGGCCATGACGGATTTTTGGTGGAGAGTGAAGCCATGGGCGCTGCTATTCGCCACGCCTTGCATGTTGCGGGTACAATATAGGTATTACTTCGAGCAGTTCGAAGAAAAACCAAAAGGACAATTGTGGCTGTATTTAGTGCGCTCAAAAACAAGTCAAAGAGCAAGAAAGCTGCTCCAGCAAAGAAGACTGCTGCAAAAAAAGCTGTTGCCAAGAAGGCTCCTGCGAAAAAGGCCGTTGCTAAAAAGGGCGTAGCCAAGAAAGCACCTGCAAAGAAGGTTGCTGCTAAGCCGGTAAAGCCAGCGAAGATTGAAATTAAGAAAGAACTCACCGTAAAAGAGATCCAGCAGCTCGTTGATTTAAAGAACGCTATTGCGCGCCAGAAAGAGATCATTGATTCTCTCGCCGCAAGTGGCATTGATAACTATCGCAAAGCGGTCAAGAAAGAATTTATGCCGTTGGCACTGGAAGCTCGCGCATTAGACGTTGAGATTCCAGAGGCAACAGAGAAGGCTCGCAAAGCTGGCCTGGGCGCTCCAAGTCGAATTCTTTCAAAGGCGCAGCTAGCCCTGATTGCCCCAAAGGTGGAGGCGAAGGCAGAAGCGCACAAGAGTGAGAAAGTCGCCATTGTGCTCGATGAAGATGGCAATGAAATTGTTGTCGAAGAAGTTGAATTAGAAGATGTTGAGACCCTGATTGCAGAAGCTTCAGAAATTGTTGATGCTGAATCAGATGGTAAAGATCAGCCGCGCGTTGTCACCCTATCGGATGAGACTAAGAATGAAGCGGGCTCATTTACCCTCCTTGACTCTGATGCCGATGATGAAGAAGAAGATAAGAACGAGCGTGAGAAGCATAAGAAGGATTTGAAGAATGTAAATCTCGTCCTGGAAGCCATTAACGGCAAGATTCAGGGAGTAGAGCTTCCACCGAAGAGCAATATCGATCAGGTGGAAGCAAAGGCACTTACCTTCAAGCAGATTCAACAGCAATTTGCGATGAGCACCTTTAATGAGAAGTCCGCAAAACTCATCGCGGAAGCGGTCAATCAGGGCCACCTCAAGAACTTAGAAGATTTGCAGTACTTCTTTAATGAGCAAGCTCGATTTATTCAGATTGAAATTAAGCGCCTTCCACCAGAACAGACAGTTCTCACAGCTGGTGCTACCGCAGACCCAGTAAAGGATTACCTGAAGCAGATTGGTCGCGTGGCATTACTTAATGCCGAACTTGAAGTTGAACTTGCTACTCGCGTTGAAGCTGGGCTATTTGCGGAAGAAGCTTTAAAGCACACTAAGAAGCTAGAGAAGAAGATGAAGCGCGAGCTGGAGTGGATTGTCGAAGATGGAAAGCGCGCCAAGAATCACTTGTTGGAAGCAAACCTTCGTTTGGTGGTCTCACTTGCTAAGCGTTATACCGGTCGCGGAATGCTCTTCCTTGATCTGATTCAAGAAGGAAACCTCGGTCTTATCCGCGCAGTAGAGAAGTTTGACTACACCAAGGGCTACAAGTTCTCCACCTATGCCACCTGGTGGATCCGTCAGGCAATTACCCGTGCCATGGCAGATCAGGCTCGCACCATTCGTATTCCAGTACACATGGTTGAAGTAATTAATAAGTTAGCTCGCGTGCAGCGCCAGATGCTGCAAGATCTTGGGCGCGAACCGACACCGGAAGAGCTTGCAAAAGAACTTGATATGACACCGGAGAAGGTGGTCGAAGTTCAGAAGTATGGCCGTGAGCCAATTTCACTTCACACCCCACTAGGTGAAGAAGGAGACTCTGAATTCGGAGACCTCATTGAAGATTCAGAGGCGGTTAAGCCAGAAGAGTCAGTGACCTTTACTATCTTGCAGGAGCAGTTGATGCAGGTGCTGGGTGGGCTTACCAACCGCGAAGCCGATGTTATTAAGGCTCGCTATGGACTTACCGATGGACAGCCTAAAACTCTTGATGAAATCGGCAAGGTTCACGGTGTTACTCGTGAGCGTATTCGCCAGATTGAATCTAAGACGATGTCAAAGCTGCGCCACCCATCTCGTTCGCAATCACTGCGCGATTATCTGGATTAACACCAGATGGCCGATGCCCAAGCCTTTATCAATCCCAAGAGCGGATCTATTCGCATCACTGGGGTAGTAGAGCTAGTCGATGCTGAAGGCAAGGTGCTTGAAACTATCGAGAATCCAAAGTTCTGCGGTTGTGGTCAATCAAAAGAAAAACCCTTATGCGATGGTTCGCATAAGGGCATTCTTAAAGAGTAATTACTTAACTTCAACCAACTTCTCTGACTCATCCTGAATCGCTGCAGCTACTGCCTTCAGCTTTTCAGCATATTCCTTGCCGTGATGGGCACAGAACATGAGTTCGCCACCATTGAGCAGAGTTGCACGCACATAAGCTTGTGCACCACAACGATCGCATCGATCGAGGGCATTCAGAGGTGTGGATTCGAGGATTACTTGCTCGGTCATCGCGCTCTCCATTTCGCTTAGTGGGAAGTTTTGTACTTCTATGGAACATCATGCCAGTTCTCTTTATTCCCCGCACGGTAAATTGATTCCAATTATGTAAATTTTTAGCAATCTGAGCGCATATTCACCGATTATTAGGGGATATCTCACCTCAATTACCAATATTTGAGATGTCCCGGCGCGCTTACGCAGATGCGAAGCATTCGCTGGCTAACCTTTGCCACCGTGGCTGACGAATTGAACTTTACCCCTGAGGTGGATTCTAAGGATAGCTATACCGCTAAAGACCTCGCAGTCCTAGAAGGACTAGACGCAGTTCGCAAGCGCCCGGGTATGTATATCGGTTCAACCGATTCACGTGGATTACAACATTGCCTCTGGGAAATTATTGATAACTCAGTTGATGAATCACTGGCGGGGCACTGTAAGAAAATTGAGATTAATCTTGAATCAGATGGTTCAGTTGAAGTACACGATGATGGCCGCGGAATTCCGGTTGATAAAGAACCCAAGACAGGTCTTACCGGTGTTGAAGTTGTCTTAACCAAGCTCCATGCTGGTGGAAAATTCGGTGGTGGCTCCTATGCCGCATCCGGTGGTCTCCACGGTGTGGGCGCATCTGTTGTCAACGCTTTGGCCGAGCGCCTTGATGCTGAAGTAGATCGCAACGGCAAGATTTACTGGATGTCATTTAAGCGCGGTGTTGCTGGAATATTCGATGGTGATGGACCGAAAGCAGAGTTCACGCCGCAATCAGGTTTGCGCACCATTGGAAAAGTTTCGGCCAAGGTAACTGGCACCCGTATTAAGTGGTGGTCAGATCGCCAAATCTTTTTAAAGGATGCCGAGCTTGACCTCGATGATGTCTATGCCAGAGCTCGTCAAACATCTTTTCTTGTGCCAGGGCTTTCTATTACTGTTAACGATAACCGTAAGAAAGAGAAGACCACCCAGACCTTCTTCCATAAGGGTGGCATCTCTGAGTACTGCGATTTCTTACAACCAGATAAGGCTGTTGGTGAAGTAATTCGTATTTACGGCAGCGGCCATTATCAAGAGACTGTGCCGGTACTAGATGACAAGGGCCATATGGTCTCAACCGATGTTGAGCGCGATATGGAAGTAGATATTGCAATGAAGTGGGGCGAGGGCTTTGACACAACACTTCGCTCTTTTGTAAACATCATTGCCACCCCCAAGGGCGGCTCACACGTGCTTGGCTTTGAGCGCGCCATCACTAAGGCCTTTAATGAAGCGATGCGCAGCGCTGGCATTCTGAAGAAGAACGAGGCCGATGTCATTAAAGACGATGTCATGGAAGGTCTGACCGCAGTAGTCACAGTTCGTATGTCAGAGCCACAGTTTGAAGGTCAGACCAAGGAAGTTCTTGGAACCGCAGCTGCGACAAAGATTGTCTCCACCGTGGTGGCCGATAAGTTAAAGGAATTCTTCGCAACGACTCGTCGTATTGATAAGGCAAATGGCAAGTTGATCATGGAAAAGATTGCCGGTGCTTCTCGCACCCGTATTAGTGCTCGTGCCCATAAGGATCTGCAGCGCCGCAAGAACGCACTGGAATCATCATCTCTTCCAACAAAACTCTCTGATTGTCGCTCCGAAGATGTCACACGCACTGAGCTCTTTATCGTTGAGGGCGATTCCGCGTTGGGCACAACCAAAGCAGCCCGTAACTCTGAATTCCAAGCCATCTTGCCTATTCGCGGCAAGATTCTCAATGTGCAAAAAGCATCGCTTTCCCAGATGCTCGATGATAAAGAGTGTGGCTCCATCATTCAGGTCATCGGTGCTGGCTCTGGCAAATCATTTGAGCTAGATGATGCCCGCTATGGCCGCATTATCTTGATGTCAGATGCTGACGTTGATGGTGCACATATTCGTTGCCTACTGCTGACTTTGATGTATCGCTACATGCGCCCGATGCTCGATGCTGGACGCGTCTTTGCCGCAATTCCGCCACTACACCGCATTGAAACAATGGGTGTTGGCGGCAAGAAGGGTGAATACATCTACACCTACTCAGATGATGAGATGAAGCGAATTACGGCGGACTTAAAGAAGACTGGCAAGCGTTGGAAAGAGCCGATTCAGCGCTATAAAGGTCTGGGTGAGATGGATGCAGATCAGCTGCGTGAGACCACCATGGATCCCGATGCCCGCACGCTGCGCAGAATTACTGTGCCGGATGCGGAGGCCGCAGAGAAGATGTTTGAGCTTTTGATGGGATCGGATGTGGCACCCCGGAAAGAATTTATTGCAACAGCTGAGATTGATCGCGAGCAGATTGACGCTTAGTTCTTAACACCGGGCCTGGGGTTCGATCCCCTCGCTACTCACTTCGAGTTTAAGTAATTCCTCAAAAAATCGGTACTACTTCTTCTTAAATCCCTTTGGACACTTCGTATTGGGTCCAGTAACTTTTTTGGTCAGTTTGCCTTTTACGCAGTTTATTGAAGTAGTTGGCTTACTGGTCGAACTCTTGTTAACTGCAACTTGCTGGGCCACAAATGCCTCTGCCTCTTTTAACAAATCAAGATGCTTAAACACTGGTGAGAACCAGCCAAAGGAATCCGGAGTATTCTCCTTTGATTTTGAGTCGCCAGCACCACAGGCATAAACATTCGCGCCGGCCAGGCCCTGACCTAGATAAAGTAATTCGCCTTTGTATACGGTTGTTATTGGTCCACCTGAATCACCAGGGCAACCTTGAGGATTTGAAATAATCGTCTCACGTATTTCGGTTCGTTGGTTTCCTGTGATCCATGAAAAATATGAATCAGAGAGAGGGGCGAGATTCATTTTTGTGATTCTTGGAAGCTCGCTAGTCCTTTGGTTCGGATTATTCCAATCTTTCTTGCAAGGATTTTTCTCACCTGGAGCGCAACGGTCTCGATACTCACCGTATCCATGGAAATCTACCTCTGCTCGAGCGTTGACTAATTCAGCCTCAATTTCTGAAGTCAGCAGATTTGCTGGAGGAACGGTAACTAAATCTCTATCCAATACAAGAACAATGAAATCGTTCTCAGATTGCGTGAATTCTGCAACAAATGTTTTAATTACTTTTGCTCTACCTTCAGCATTTTTGGCTGAAGAGTTCGGTCCACCTACTGTGATAAACGGGGGTTCTTGCAAAATGCGATTACCGTTGTTATCAAAACGGTAATGGGAATGTGCAGCGCTAAAGACAATACGTGGTGAATACAAGAATCCACTCCAACCAGCCATCAACCTAACTTCTGAGGCCCCATCCTGCCCAAAGATTGGTACCACTCTTGGATTATCGAGATTAACTGGCGCATTTAATCCGGCTTGAGAGACTGGCGTCGAAGAGAAAATCAACGCACTTATAGCCACAAGGGCGAGAGCAACTTTGCGCATAACTCAAAGTACCAGCAAGTTTTTCGCAGTCAAGAGTATTGAAGTGCCCAAACTCTCGAGAGTCCCGCACAACCCACAATCGGCTGTAAATGGTGGTATTTAATCAATACTGACTAAGTCGAAGTACTCCTCTTTCCAAATATCTTCATCGCCATCAGGTAACAAAATCACTCTTTCCGGCTTGAGTGCCTGGACGGCGCCTTCATCGTGAGAAACCATGATGACTGCGCCTTGATATTCACCTAAAGCCCCCAAGATTTCTTCGCGGGAAGCTGGATCTAAGTTATTTGTTGGTTCATCAAGTAAAAGCACATTTGCGGCAGAGACGACCAGAGTGGCCAGGGCTAAACGAGTTCGCTCACCACCAGAAAGTACATTGACTGGCTTATGAACATCATCGCCAACGAAGAGGAATGAACCAAGCACGTTACGAGCTTCTGGTTCACGTAAGTCATCTTTTGAGGACATCATGTTTTCCAGAATGGTTCGCTCGAAGTCGAGCATTTCATGTTCCTGGGCGTAGTAGCCGAGTTTGAGCCCGTGGCCATGTTCGACTTTGCCGGTATCAGATTCAAGTTGGTTGGCCAGGATTTTAAGTAGTGTGGTTTTGCCAGCGCCGTTGAGACCAAGGATCACAACGCGGGAGCCCTTATCAATAACACAAGATACATCGGTGAAGATTTCAAGTGAGCCATAGTTCTTTGATAACTCTTCACCTGACAGGGGAGTCTTGCCACATGGGGCAGGAGTTGGAAAGCGAAGTTTTGCCACCTTATCTTTGACCCGCACATCATCCAGAGATGATCGTAGTTTTTCAGCGCGACGTAACATGCCTTGAGCAGCAGTTGCCTTCGATGCTTTGGCGCGCATTCGCTCGCCTTGCTTTTGCAAGATTTCTGCTTTCTTTTCAGCGTTGGCGCGCTCTTTCTTGCGGCGATGTTCATCTTGTTCGCGCTGTAAAAGGTATTGCTTCCAACCTAAGTTATAGACATCGATGACATTTCTATTGCCATCGATGTAGAAGACTTTATTGACTACTGTTTCAATCAGGTTCACATCGTGGGAGATGATGACGAGGCCACCTGAGTAATTAACGAGGTAGTTTCGAAGCCAGATGATCGAATCAGCATCTAAGTGGTTAGTGGGCTCATCTAGGAGCAGTGTTTCAGCGCCCGAGAAGAGGATGCGAGCAAGTTCAATACGCCGGCGTTGACCACCGGAAAGAGTGTCGAGTTGATTGTTAAAGACTGCCTCGGAAACGCCAAGAGAGTGGGCAATTGCTTCGGCTTCAGCAGTTGCGGCATAACCGCCAGCTGCGCTGAATTCAGCATCTACTCGGGTGTAACGCTCTAGCGCCTTTTCTAGCTCTGCGCCTTCAGTAGTAGACATCTCGTGCTCTACTTGCGCCATACGTACAGCAATTTGGTCTAGATCGCGCGCAGATAAAATTCTGTCTAGCGCGGTTCCTTGATCTTCACCCGTGCGTGGATCTTGCGGCAGATAGCCAATTTTTCCGGTGCGCTGAACTCCGCCACCTGCAGGAAGGGTTTCACCTGCGAGGACTTTTGCGAGAGTGGATTTACCAGCGCCATTACGCCCAACGAATCCGATTCGATCCCCATTGTTGATACGTACTGTGACTCCTGAGACCAAAAGGCGTGCACCAGCACGGAGTTCAAGAGCGGTTGTTGCAATCATTTGGGCGTATCTTCCCACAGTATTTACCTTGGCATTTCGCGCCCCGTACACTCAGAACCATGTTTAACCTCACGCTCCTTGCACTCCTATTGATAGCCCTCGTATTTCTTGGATATCAGATTCGATTGAGCAGGAAACTGGGTGCCAAACTCAACCAACTCATTAAAAGTGAGAAAGAGCTGCGAAAGAGTGTGCGCGAAGTAAATATCACAGCCCGCGCCGATTATCGACAGAGTGAGTCCTATGCGCAGTTACTGAACTTGCTTGCACTCGATGCACCTATTCCGCCAACACGTGGCTGGGCAGCTTCTCCTGATGTGCTTCTTACCTTGGTGCACAGCGCGCGTAGTTCTGATGTTCGCACCATTGTTGATTTAGGATCTGGCGTTTCAACGCTGGTGTTGGCAAAAGCGGCTCCGAAAGCCCGAGTAATTAGTATTGATAACTCACCAGAGTATGCAGCCAAGACGCAGCTATTACTTGATAGCCATGGAATTACCAATGTAGAAATACGTGTGGCACCACTTGCCCCACATGCATCAGGTAATAGTTGGTATGAGACTTCGGTATTTACTGACATCACCGAGATTGATCTGCTCTTTATCGATGGGCCACCAGCAACGGCTGATGGCCAAGCACGTCACCCAGCCTTTACCGAGCTACTCAAGAAACTCAGCGCTAAGGCGATAGTTGTTCTTGATGATGCTGGGCGCGATGGCGAGAAGGAGTTAGCGAATAAGTTTGCTGCTGGAATTTCGACACATATGGTGGAATTTCTTGATCACGAAAAAGGTACAGCAGTAATCCGACCTAAGTAATTTACTCTTTGCCGATTCGGGTACGCCGTGGTGTGGCAAATGCCTTACTTACCGCGGTGAGCTCATCCGAAACCTGCTTGCGGATTGCTTCTTCGCTCTTCAGTAAGGTAGCAAGGGCGGCAATGATCCCTTTGAGCTCTTTTGATTCAGTCTCAAGTTCGAGCTTGCTCATCTTGGTCAGCCGGCGAAGCGGCATATCTAGAATATAAGTGGCTTGTTCGTCGTTGAGTTTGAAACCTTTGATTAACGCTTCTTTAGCAGCCGGGGCATCATCGCTGCCGCGGATAATCTTGATGACCTTATCGATATCGATAATTGCTTTGAGAAGTCCATCAACGAGTGAGAGTCGGTCTTCTGCCTTTGCTTTACGAAATTCGGAGCGGCGGCGCACAACTTCGATGCGGTGATCGATAAAGACCTGCAGCAGTTCCTTTAGGCCAAGTGTTTGTGGCTTGCCCTTGACCAGCGCTACCGCGTTGATCGCAAAAGCATCTTCCATCGGAGTGAGCTTGAAGAGCTTTTCTAGAACATCTTCTGGCTCAAAACCATTCTTGAGTTCAATGACAACATTGGTGCCAGTCTGACCATCAGTAAGGTCGATGATGTCTGAAATTCCCTGAATCTTCTTCGCTTTAGCAAGGTCTGCGATACGTTCCACAACTTTTTCAGGGCCGATGTTAAATGGCAACTCCTTGATAACAATTCCCATTTTGCGAGAAGTGACTTTAGAAATCTCGGTGGTTGCGCGCACTTTAAAGGAACCTTTGCCGGTGGCATAGGCTTCGCGAACACCTTCCAGGTCAACAATTTCACCACCGGTAGGAAAATCAGGTGCCGGCACATGCTTCATCAATTGATTCAGCGTTGCCTTGGGATTATCAATTAAGAACTTGGTAGCAGCGATTACTTCACCCAGGTTGTGGGGGGCCATATTTGTGGCCATACCTACGGCAATTCCAGAACCACCGTTCACAAGCAGGTTAGGAAATGCGGCCGGCAGCACAAGTGGTTCTGCTAATTGACCGTCATAGTTTGGACCGAAATCAACGGTGTTCTCATCTGCTTCGGCAACCATCGCCATCGCAGTGGGGGCAAGGCGTGCTTCGGTATAACGCATGGCAGCTGGGCCAGCATCGAGTGAGCCAAAGTTTCCGTGGCCGTCAATCAGTGGCAACTGCATAGAAAAAGATTGCGCCATACGAACAAGTGCGTCATAGATTGCTGAGTCACCGTGTGGGTGCAACTTACCCATTACTTCACCGACAACACGCGCGCTCTTTACATGTCCGCGCTCAGGGCGAAGACCCATATCTGCCATCTGATGCAGGATGCGGCGATGTACTGGCTTTAAACCATCACGTGCATCAGGAAGTGCACGTGAGTAAATAACGGAATAGGCATATTCAAGAAATGATTCTGACATTTCGGATGAGACATCAATATCAACGATCTTGCCTGGAAATTCGCCCGGCTTTGGTCCGGCTAGCTTTGCCGTCTTTTTGGGAGCTGCTTCCTTCTTCGTTGCCATGGCGCGTATTCTGCCAAGGCATTGTGCTAAATCTTGGTACCTACACGCCTTCGGAGGCCATGAGTTAGCACTCATGAGAAGATACCTCGGTGCACTTGTCGCAAATCATGCCATCAATCTTTTCTTCATTGGGGCTAGCAAGTGCAGCAGATTCAATCAGCGCCGGGCAATCTCCGTCAGGTCGTGAACTCCTCTTTCTCATCGATGGCTTTGGCGCAGATGTATTAGCAAGGTATGCAACTGTGGCACCGACTCTTGCTTCACTTCTGGCCCATGCCACCGTGCAGACATCATTTCCCTCAACAACAGCAACGAGTCTGGCAACGCTGACTACAGGTGAAATGCCTGGCACCCACGGAATGCTCGGCTACACCGTGCAAGTTCCGCGCAGTGGGGGACGAATACTGAACACTCTTAAATGGGATGAACGAGTTGACCCAGTTATTTGGCAGCCAGTTCCCACTCTCTTTGAACGAGGGATGGCAGCTGGAATTAGAACTACACACGTGGCAGCTAAGCGATATGAAAATTCTGGTTTTACCCGCGCTGTTTTTCGCGGGGCGCATTACAAAGGTGCCAATATCACCAGTGATTTATTAAAAGAGACAAATGATGCGCTGAAAGTGAGCCCATCATTTGTCTATCTCTATGTCAATGATCTTGACTCAGCCGGACACTCAGATGGCGTGGGCTCGGATAAATGGCTGGCTGCGCTCACAAGTATTGATCAACTAGTGGCGCTGCTCATTGAGCAAGTACCGCGCGGAACCAGAATTTGGGTCACTGCAGATCACGGAATGATTAACGTGGGTGAGAAAGTTGTGCTGGGACAAGACAATGAGTTACTGACTGATATTGCCGTCATTGCTGGCGAGCCTCGAGCTCGCCATTTATATTTGGGGCAGAAGGCTGATTCACCGCAGGCTTTGTCTGAAGTAATTAATAGATGGAGTGAGTTCTTTGGCGAAAAAGTAACGCTGCACTCTCGCGCAACCGCAATCGCATCAGGACTCTTTGGGGCAGAAGTTTCGCAAGCTGCGGCAGAGCGCGCAGGTGATGTGATTGCTATTGCTCAAGATGGCCTGGTCTTACTTGATCCGGAGCGGGCAGATAAAGAGGGTGAGATGGTGGGTCATCACGGTGGAGATTCCGTTGTTGAGAGTTCGGTGCCGCTTTTAGTAAGAGATGCGGACTAGTTCTCTTCTGGTTCATCTTGTGTTTTGTGACCAAACATAATTTCATCCCATGAAGGAACTTTTGCTCGAGCGGTAATTCCATCTTGGGAGTCCGCTGGTGTGGGAGTCTCACGAATGACGGCAAGACGAGGAGTTTCAATCTTCTCTACTGGAGCCTCCACCGGAAGTGTTTCAAGAATCTCGGCAATGCGTGAGGGATGTGTTGGTTCAGAGTGGATGATTCCAGATGAGACTGGTTGCGCTGGCGCATCTTCATCAATGAGCCAAGCACCATTAGCATCGCTGGCATCTAGTGCGCGGCGAGCTAAATCAAAGTTCCAGGTGGCAACACCATTGCCATCGCGATTTGGGTATGAGAGTTCGATATGCCAGGTGCTATCAGGCAGACGCCAGGTGTTCCAGGAAATCTGATCAATATCAACACCACGTGGAGCAAGTTTGGCGATTGCAACATCGGCAAATGTCATTTCGATGCGGTGAACATCTTTGCGCATCACTAGTTCACGTGCGCGATCAAGGATGTATTCGCGCTCTTGCATGATGGGACCAGAAAATCGTTCTACTTTTTCAAGAGTGAGGTGGCCTTCGCGAGCAACTTGTTCCATGCTCTCACCGGCACGTAGTCGGCGCTGAATCTCTTTTACCGACATCGTTTCGGTGGCATCGACACTCGGAACTGAGGTCAGCCGTTGTTGATTAACCGTTGCACGAAGTGTGTCGCTAATACGAAGTGAGAACTCGCCTCCTTGGTTATCAACGAGTGATAGATGGCTACCATCGTCAGATTTGCCGGTAAGGCGAAGCTCGGTCATGAGGTGAGAATATCCGATAGGGGAGCATTTTCTAGATAGCTAGACCCTCTAAGATGCGAGTATGTATGCACAATTGTTGTCCTTGGCCCAGAAAGTCGGCGCCGAAGCCGGGGCGCTTTTGCTGGATCGACCATTGGCATTTGAAGTTGAATCCAAGTCAACGGCAATCGATATCGCCACCCAGATGGATATCAAGGCTGAGAAATTTATTGTGCAATCACTACTTGCCGCCCGCCCTGATGATGGAATTATCGGGGAAGAAGGAGCGAGTGTCGAGGGAAGTTCAGGCATCACCTGGCTGATTGATCCACTCGATGGCACCGTCAACTATTTCTATGGCCTTCCTGGGTGGAATGTTTCAATCGCAGCCAAAGATGAGAATGGCGTCATTGTGGGTGTTGTCACTGCGCCAACCATTAACTCAACTTGGTGGGCAACCCGGGGCGGTGGTGCTTTTTATAACTCGCATCCAATTCGCTGTAATGAGCCGATTGAATTAGATCGCGCACTGATTGCAACCGGATTTCAATACGATGTGGCACATCGCGTGACTCAGTTAGCAGATTTTGCAAAGCTAGTGCCTGTTGTGCGCGATATCCGTCGCAATGGCGCTGCTGCAGTTGATCTCTGTCATGTGGCAATGGGCGCGATCGATGGCTATTACGAGGCCGGGCTTAAAGAATGGGATTGGTCTGCCGGTGGATTAATTGCCCGTGAGGCTGGCGCAACATTTGCCCAATATGGAGCGGTGCCCCAACAAATCACGGTGGCCGCTGGCCCGCATCTGCACCAGCAGCTGGTGGCAACTCTCGGTTTCTCCGCGTAATTTGCTGGGGTAGATAGCCGATTTACGCTCAAGGCCCCTTCTATGGCAAGATAGCCCATCTGCACGGCGATACCCGTGCTTAATTGATTAGGTAATGAACAGGACCATAAAGATGAACATTCTCGACGTAGTAGATGCTGCCTCACTCCGCAAGGACATTCCACAGTTCCGTGCTGGCGATGAGCTTAAAATCCACGTCCGCGTTATTGAAGGTAGCAAGTCACGCCTTCAGGTCTTCCAGGGAATTGTTATTGGTCGCCAAGGTGAAGGAGTCCGCGAGACATTTACAATCCGTAAAGTTTCATACGGCGTTGGCGTAGAGCGCACCTTCCCAGTTCACACACCAGTTATTGAAAAGATTGAACTAGTAAAGAAGGGCGATGTACGTCGCGCCAAGCTTTACTACCTCCGCGATCTACGCGGTAAGGCTGCCAAGATCCGCGAAAAGCGCGATGGCATTGAAGGCTACGGCGATGGAATTCTTTCAACTCCAGTTGCTGAGGTTCCAGTAGTTGTAGAAGCAGTGGTTGAAGCCCCAGTGGTGGAAGAGGTCGTAGTGGCCGAGCCAGTTGCAGAAGCAGTGGTTGAAGAAGTTGTAGCAGAAGCAGTTGCTGAAGAACCAGCTACTGAAGAAAAGCCTGCCGAGTAACTTCACTCATATGTCACGCAAGGGCTCAGTCCTTCGTGAGTTCCCGATTCTTGTAATCGTTGCGCTCGCTGTTTCACTTCTGATTAAGACACTCCTTGTTCAATTCTTCTTCATTCCCTCCGGCTCCATGGAGAACACACTCCAGATCCAAGATCGGGTGGCGGTAAATAAGCTTCCCTTTTTCTCCAAAGATATAAATCGTGGCGATGTTGTCGTCTTTAGAGATCCGGATAATTGGTTGCCAGAGCCATTTTCTGCTGATGAAAATAGAATTATCGCCAAGATTAAAGAGGGGCTCGTCTTAGTAGGCGTGCTTCCTAATCCAGCAAAGCAATACCTGGTGAAGCGTGTGATTGGCGTAGCTGGAGACAACGTCATCTGCTGCTCCAAGAGTGGCAAGTTAACCATTAATGGCAAAGAGGCAATAGAGCCTTATATCTTTGCTGGAAATAAAGTGAGTGAGATGGATTTTAATATCAAAGTTCCAGCAGGCAAGATCTGGGTAATGGGTGATCATCGCTCGGCATCTGCTGATTCTCGTTATCACCAAGATGATGTCAATAATGGATTTGTTCCGGTATCAAGAATTACTGGTCGCGCCTATGCCATTATCTGGCCGATTAAAAATATTGGCATCATTTCATCTCAAAACCCAATTAAGTAGCGCATCTTGATGAAGGCATCTCGATGAAAGCTATTGAGGAGTTACTTCAGGCCGCAGGTATTTCTCCCATTGCCGGTGTTGATGAAGCTGGACGTGGCCCATGTGCTGGACCACTTGTGATTGCAGCAGTGATTCTTCATGATCCATCGGCACCAGAGCTGGCTGCGGTGCGAGATTCAAAAGAGATTTCAGAGAAGAAGCGGGAAGAGTTATTTGATGTCATCATGGAATTGGCTGCAAGTGTGTGTGTCATTCGGGTCTCGGTGCAAGAAATTGATGAGCGCGGTGTGCACGCAGCCAATCTCGATGGCATGCGCCGGGCGGTGAAGGGCCTGACTATTGAACCGGCCTATGTTCTCACCGATGGTTATCCAATCCAAGGGCTAGCTATTCCTAATGTGGCGGTCTGGAAAGGTGATCAGGTAGTAACGGCAATTAGCGCTGCCTCCATTATCGCCAAGGTAACGCGTGATCGCGAGATGATTGAACTCGATAAGAAATATCCGCAATACGGTTTTGCTGGGCATAAGGGCTATATCACGGCAGCACATACGGCAGCCCTGGTGAAACATGGACCATGTGTAGAACATCGCCGGTCATTTTCAAATATTGCAGCCCTGCTGGAATAGTTTTACACAGCACTTCATTTGTTTTGGTTTTTGAGCAGCGGGTGCAACTACGGTGCCCACATGCGCCTACTTACCGATGATGTGAAGATACAGAGACTGGCACTTTTTAGCGCCATCGAAGCTGGAAATACTTATTGGGCGCGCCAGGTCAATGAATTTGGCATCGCAATGGTCTATGAGCATTTGGCACTGGGTGTCTATGACGCCACAAAATATGGCGCAATTACTCAGAGCATCAGCGCCTTTAACGCCGATGAATCACTTGCTGCAATTGCGCAATCCGGAGGCGTCTTTATTACTCCCGAAGATCTCAGCTGGCCCACGCGCGTCAATCAATTAGCAATCCCGCCGCTGGGTCTGATTGTGAAAGGCGATCTTTCAATTCTGAACAATCCTTCCCTTGCCATTGTGGGAACGAGAAATCCAACACCGTATGGCGTGCGCTTAGCTGGTGATTTTGCAGCAGGTTTTGTCGATCGAGAGTGGGACATCATCAGTGGGGGAGCATATGGAATAGATACCGCTGCCCATCGTGGGGCGTTGGTGGCAGAAGGGCGCACGATTGCCGTGATTGCTTCCGGCATTGATGTGCAGTACCCGGCCGGCAACGCACGACTCTTTGATGAGATCTGTGAGAACGGTGCGATCATCAGTGAAGTAATGCCGGGCGTCACTGCGATGCCCCATAGATTTCTAATCCGCAATCGCCTGATTGCGGCGTTGTCCTTGAGCACACTCGTTGTTGAAGCTGCATTTAGAAGCGGATCTCTGCGCACCGCCCGTGATGCCGCAGAGCTATTGCGTCCGGTGATGGCAATTCCGGGACCAATTAGTTCGCCATCATCGGAAGGGTGTCATCGACTTATTGGCGAACGTGCCGCTGAATTGGTGACATCAGTTGCTGATGCGATGGAGTTGATTTCCGCCCTTTAGGTAATGCTCGTGTGAAGTGAGAGAATATGCGCATGAGTGAATTCCGTTCCGGCTTTGTCGCAATTGTCGGGCGCCCTAACACTGGAAAATCAACTCTCATTAACGCCCTAGTTGGTAGCAAGATTGCTATCACTTCTCCACATCCAAATACCACCCGTCATGCGATTCGCGGAATTGTGAACAACCCAGAATTTCAAGCAGTGCTTGTAGATACTCCGGGAGTGCATAAACCAAAGACTTTGCTCGGCCATCGCCTTAATGCGGTAGTCAATGAAAGTATGGATTCCGTCGACATTGTGATGATGTGTCTGCCAGCTGATGAGACATCAGGTGCTGGTGATGAATTTATCGCTGCTGAAATTGCCAAGCATCCACGGGCAAAGAAATTTGCACTTGTGACGAAAACTGATTTAGTTTCAAAGAAGAACATTGCCACCCGCTTACTTGGCATCTCAGAACTTGCCAAAGGTTTCACCTGGGATGAAATTGTTCCCATCTCGGCTGCCATTCACGAGCAGATAGATTTGCTGGAAGAGCTGATTGGCAAGAACCTTCCTGCTGGACCTGCCTTCTATCCGGAAGATGTGAAGAGTGATCAAGGAATTCAACAACTTATCTGCGAACTCATCCGTGAAGCAGCCATGCGCGATGCTCGGGAAGAGCTGCCACATTCGATTATGGTCACTATTGATGAAATGTCAGAGCGGGAAGAAAAGGGAAGTCGACCATTTTTTGATATTCACGCAACGATTCACGTTGAGCGCGATTCACAGACCGGAATCATCTTGGGCCATCAAGGTGAGCGCCTTAAAGATATTGGAATGCGGGCACGAAAAGATATTGAGCGTGAACTTGGGGCAAGAATATTCCTCGGTCTTCACGTGAAAGTTTCCAAGGAGTGGCAGCGCGATCCGAAATTACTGGAAAGACTTGGTTTTATTGAGCGCTAAGTGCGCCGGTGGCAAGTGCAATCAGGAGTGCGGTACCTAGCACCACGCGATAGATAACAAATGGTGTGAAGGTCTTAGTCGCAATAAATTTCATCAGCCACGCAATAACGCTATAGCCGACAACAAATGCCACAACTGTGGCGGCCAAGATCTCTGGCATGGAATAGGCCGAGACTGTTGAATCTTCCATGGCAGCATTTAATTCATAGAGCCCACTTCCGAATACCGCCGGAATTGCGAGCAAGAATGAGTAACGCAAAGCAGCTTCGCGTTTGTATCCAAGAAATCTACCGAGGGCAATCGTTGCACCGGACCTTGAAACACCTGGAATCAGTGCAAGAGATTGGGCCAGGCCGTAGGCGATGCCATCTTTGGAATTTAAAACATCTAGTGTTTTTTCTCGTTTTCCAATGCGATCTGCAAAGCCAAGGATCAGACCAAAGAGAATCAAGGTTGTGGCAACAATCCAGAGTGATCTGAAGTGATTGGTGATGTAATCCTGACCGAGATAACCAAGAACGACAATGGGCAGAGAGCCAATAATAATGAGCGTTCCAAGGCGCGCTTCCGGAGAACCATCGCGGGTAATCCAAGCTCGGATTATTCTTAAAATATCTTTTCTAAAGTAGAGCAATACCGCCAGTTCTGTGCCAATCTGAGTGATTGCGGTAAAGGCAGCCCCTGGATCACTTGCATTCGGCAAGAGCTCACCAACGATTCGGATGTGAGCACTGGAGGAAACTGGAATGAATTCGGTGAGACCTTGTATTAATCCAAGGAAGAGCGCTTCAAGCATTGTCACATTATGGCGCGAATTACTTAGTTACCGGCTTTCGGCTCGCGAAGTAAGAACCAATCAATACCAACGGCAGACCTAGCGCCATTCCGATTGTCAGTGGTTCACCGAGAATAAGCACACCCAGAACTACTGCGAAAGCGGTATTGAGATAGGTCACCAGTGATCCGCGGGCAACGCCAATAATCGATACAAGTGTGAAGAAAGCAGCGAATGCCGCCCCGGTCGAAAGAACTCCAAGACCGATAATTGAGTTAATTGCGGCAGTTGAAATCTCATGCGTTGGCCACTGAACAATGGTGAAGGGAAGATAGAAGAGCGCCGAAATCGCCATCGCCACACCATTGATTGCAATTCCGGAAACTCCAGGCAGCGCCCGTTGCACCATCATCACCGCATATGAGTAACCCACTGCAGCTACTAGCACCATAAAGATGGAGAGGGCATCAGCGCTTCCCTTAATGCTTTCAATACCAACAACTGCAACAAGTCCGATGAAACCGAGTACCAACCCCGCTAATCGGGTGCGATGCCAGACTGTTTTATCACCTTGCATAGATGCAAAGATTGTCGCCCAGATCGGAACAGAGGCAATGAGTAGTCCGGCAAGCCCTGATGAAATCTTCTGTTCGGCGGTGCCGATCAGAATCCAGGGTCCGATCATCTCTAAGAGTGCATATGGCGCAACATATTTGATTCCACGAAGTGCTGGCATGAGCTGCTTCTGCTTGATTGCAATCGGAATCAAGATGGCTGCGCCAATTGCGGTGCGAAGACAGACGACGATTGCTGGCGTAAACCCATTGTCGGGATCTACGGCAACCTTAATAAATAGGTACGGAATACCCCAAAGGAAGCCAACTAAGATGAAAAGGAACCAACCGCGTCTTGACACTCCTTAGATGAGCTTTCTAATTTCAGCAGCAGCGAAATCAACTGCTGTGGCCGATGTTGGTGTGATGCCCATATTTGAGTAAAAACCATGAATCATTCCTTCATACTCGCGGTATTGCACTGTGACGCCAGCATTTCTTAGCGCCTCAGCATATTTCTCGCTATCAGAGAGCAGCGGATCATATTGGGCCGTGATGATGATGGCAGGAGCCAATGCGGAAAAATCTTTCGCTCTTTGCGGAATTGCATAAGGATTTTGATCATGTGCATCACCTTGTAAATATTGATCCCAGAACCATTCCATCGCCTGGGTTGTCAGCCCATACCCAGTTGCATGTTCTTTATAAGAAGCAGTGTCAAATTTGCGATCATTGCAGGGATAGACAAGGAGCTGGAATGCCAGGTTAATTCCATTATCGCGCGCTTTGAGTGCAACTGCCGATGCCAGATTTCCACCGGCGCTATCGCCTGCAACTCCAATTCTGTTTTTATCAATCTGTAGCGCTTCGGCGTTCTTAATCGCCCAGAGCAGGGTGGCATAGCAATCATCAAATGGAATCGGAAATGGATGCTCCGGAGCCTTTTGGTAGTGCACGCTAATAATTGTTGCCCCAGTTTGATTTGCCAGACGAGATAGGGATGCATCATAAATATCGAGGAAGTTCAGTACCCAACCGCCGCCATGCAGATAGATAATCGCTGGGGCGTTGGTAGCTGTTGTTGGTCGGTAGATGCGAATCGGAAGATCAGCTGTTGGGCCCGGGATAAATGTGTTAACTACTTCCGCTACTTTTTCTACTGGGCCGGTAAATGCGGTCTGAGATTGCCTATTTCCGCGGATGACTTCGATGGGGGCTTCCCACACTTGTGGTAATCCGGCGGCGGCACCGGCTTCTAGGAAAGCACGAATTTCTGGCGCTAGTGTCATAGTGGAAAGGCTAGACTGTGCCAGTCAATGTTGACTACCAATCAGCCAATTTTGGAGTATGTAATGCGCATTGGAATTCTTACTGGTGGGGGCGACTGCCCAGGACTCAACGGGGTTATTCGTGGAGTCGTCACAAAGGGAATCAAAGAGTACGGATATGAATTCGTAGGTTTCCGTGATGGTTGGAAAGGCCCGCTTGAGGCGCTGACTATGCCGCTAGATCTAGCAATAGTGAAACCAATTCTTACCAAGGGTGGAACCATTCTTGGGTCATCACGTACCAATCCTTTTAAGATTGAAAATGGCGTTGAACGCATTAAGCAAAATCTTGCAGACCAAGGAATTGATGTTCTGATTGCAATTGGCGGCGAAGATACTCTCGGTGTGGCAACAAAGCTCGATGCTTTGGGTGTGAAGGTAATCGGAGTCCCAAAGACTATTGATAACGACCTGAACAATACAGATTTCACATTTGGATTTGATACATCAGTAAATATCGCCATGGAGGCAATTGATCGCCTGCACACAACGGCTGAATCACATCACCGCCCACTCATCGTTGAGGTCATGGGCCGTCACGCAGGCTGGATTGCACTGCATTCCGGAATCGCTGGCGATGCTGCCTGTATCTTGATTCCAGAAGTTAAGTTCTCAGTCGATAAGGTCTGTGAATATGTGAAGTCACGTTTTGCAACTGGCACAGCGCCCATCATTGTTATTGCAGAAGGTGCTATCCCGCAAGACGGGGACATGATTACCAAAGACCAGCCACTTGATGCATTTGGCCATGTTCAACTCTCAGGTATCGGTGATTGGCTTGCCAAAGAGATTGAGAAAAAGACTGGTTACCAAACTCGTTGCACAGTTCTGGGCCATATCCAGCGCGGTGGAACTCCTTCGGCATTTGACCGAGTTCTTAGCTCACGATTTGGACTGGAAGCAATTACGGCAGTCCATGACGGAGATTTCGGAAAGATGATGGCTCTTCACGGCACAAAGATTGCACGCGTGCCATTGGCATCGGCAACTGATGTCCTTAAGACCGTTCCCTTCGAGCGCTATGAGGAGATCACTTCGTTCTTTGGCTAAACTCGCTCCGAGATTGCAACTGAACGCTCTACGATTATGCCTATGAACTCTTCCTCGAAGTTGGATAACCTCTTTGACCCCACGCTAGTTGCTGCGCAGCAACCTAATTGGCCTGGTGGCAAAGATGGCGCGCCACTTGCTAAGGCTGTTGCTGATCTCAAAGCGTTACCGCCACTTGTCTTTGCTGGTGAGTGCGATGATCTCAAAGCAAAGATTGCCGAAGCTGCCGCAGGTCGAGCATTTTGGTTGCAAGGCGGAGATTGCGCAGAGACATTTGCCTCAGCCACGGCAGATTCCATTCGTAATCGAATTAAGACAATCTTGCAGATGGCGGCAGTATTGCAATATCACTCAAGTTTGCCGGTCATCAAAGTAGGTCGGATGGCGGGGCAGTTTGCTAAGCCACGTTCTAATGATCTTGAAACTCGCGGTGATGTCACACTTCCTGCCTACCGCGGCGATGCGGTCAACGATATTGAATTCACCGAAAGTTCTCGCACACCAGATCCACAACGTTTGGTGCGCGTCTATAACACCTCTGCTGCAACGCTAAACCTGGTTCGAGCATTTACGCGTGGTGGATTTGCAGATCTTCGTCAGGTGCACGAATGGAATAAGGGATTTATCCGCGATTCAAAGTTCGGTGAGAAGTACGAACAGATGGCAACCGAAATTGGCCGAGCACTTGCCTTCATGGCATCTGCCGGTGTTGATCCGGAGCAATTTAAGGCCGTTGATTTCTATGCCAGCCATGAAGCCCTCATCATCGAATACGAGAAGGCGCTGACTCGTATTGATTCACGAACCGAGCTACCGTATGACGTTTCTGGGCACTTCATCTGGATCGGTGAGCGCACAAGACAACTAGATGGTGCACATGTTGATTTCGCATCCAAGGTGCGCAATCCAATCGGAGTGAAGTTGGGGCCGAAATCAACTGTGGAAGATGCGCTAGCGCTGATTGCCAAACTCAACCCAGATAATGAACCAGGGCGCATTACCTTTATTACGCGTATGGGCGCAAAGACCATCCGCGAAGTACTTCCTAAACTTGTTGAGGGCGTTACTAAAAGCGGAGCACAGGTGCTCTGGGTCTGTGATCCCATGCATGGCAATACCTTTGAATCAAAGAATGGCTATAAGACCCGTAACTTTGAAGATGTACTCGATGAAGTGCGTGGCTTCTTTGAGGTGCACAAGAAGCTTGGCACCCACCCAGGTGGAATCCATATCGAACTGACCGGTGATGATGTCACCGAGTGTCTTGGTGGGGGCAATGAGGTCTCGGAAAAGGATCTCGAGTCCCGATATGAGACAGCGTGTGACCCACGCCTGAATCATTCGCAGTCACTTGAACTCTCATTTTTGGTTGCCGAAATGTTGCGCGACCGCTAACTTTGCCAGCGTGACGTTGCTTCTCTCCACCTTCCACACCCCGATCGGAACTCTCAATCTCATCGCCGATGAGCATGTGGTGCTGGCCGCTAATTTATCTAGCGTGAAGGCGCTCAAGGAAAGTTTGAGTCAAGAAGATTCATTGCGAGAAATCACTAGCGTGAAGAAGATTCCAGTCATCACTGATTTGCTCACCGATTACTTTGATGGCGATATCGCTGCCTTAAGTGCAATACATGTGCGCCAAACGGGTGGTCATTTTTCACAAGAGGCATGGAAGGCGATGAAGAAGATTCGCCCTGGCAAAGTCATTTCCTATGCCGAGCTTGCGGTTCGGGCCGGAAGTTCGGCTGCGATTCGGGCAGCGGGAAGTGCGTGTGCCAAGAATGCAATTGTGCTGGTGGTGCCGTGTCACCGAATAGTAAAGACCGGGGGAGCACTCGGTGATTACGCGTATGGGTTAGAGAAGAAAGAGTGGTTACTTCGCCACGAGGGCGCGCTGTAATATTGCAATTGCTTCATCGCATTGCCCATCATTGACATCCATGTGAGTTACTAGACGTGCGTAATGTTTACCAAGTGCGCTAATCCATAACCCAGCTTCGCGGCAGCGGGTATTTAATTCGGCCGCTGTCATGCCCATACCAACAAGATCTAGGCCCACAATGTTTGTGTGCACATTATCTGGATGCACCAGCGATGGATTAATTGCATGCATCGCGCGGGCAATCTTCTTCGCCTTGGTGTGATCTTCGCCAAGCCGGGTGATGTTCTGATCTAGTGCGTAATGTCCGGCAGCTGCAATGATTCCTACTTGTCGCATTCCAGCGCCATAGCGCTTGCGCCAGATGCGCGCCTCTGCCACGCGTGCTTTAGTCGAAAGCATAAGTGAACCAATAGGTGCACCCAGCCCCTTGGAGAGACAGACGCTAATAGTGTCAAAGTGCTTTCCGTATTCGATCAGTGAAACGCCAGATGCGACATGGGCATTCCAGATGCGGGCACCATCTAAGTGCATCGCAATTCCACGAGCTCGTGCGGCTCGAGCCAGAACTGCAATCTCATCAATCGGTTGAATCGTTCCGCCACCGAAGTTGTGGGTGTTCTCAATAGCTATTGCAGTTGTTGATACTAAATATGGCCCGGCATTTTCATGGGTGATTGCAAGTGGATCCTCGGCGCGCAACACACCATGGGCGGACTGCCAGGTGCGAGTAGTGATTCCGCTAAATGTTGCCGCGGCTCCAAGCTCGGCGCGCACGATGTGAGAACTAGTTTCAGTCAGCAACTCTTCGCCAGGTTTAACTAAGGTGCGAATTGCTAATTGATTTGCAAGTGAACCAGTGGGGCTAAATAGACCGGCCTCGTGGCCAAAGAGTGCGGCAACGCGCTCTTCTAGAGAATTAACGGTGGGATCATCGCCGTACACATCATCACCGACAGCAGCGCCAGCCATTGCAGCTCGCATCCCAGTACTGGGCGCCGTTACGGTATCTGAACGTAGATCAATTGCCATCTTTAGGCCTCCTTAAGCACAATCATAAACATGGCGGCGAAGACTAGAACACCACCAAATAATGTGCGTAGTGAGAGGGATTCACCGCCGAAAACCACGGCAAAAAGGGCGGCAAAGACAACTTCCATCGTCAGGATGACGGCGACTTTTGTCGCTGACATATGTGCCTGCGACCAAGTCTGCACAACAAAGGCGACGGCTGTGCAAATGATGGCGGTGAAGAGAACGACATACCAACCGTTGCTATCTGGAGGTGCTTCATAGCCTTGAATGAGTGAGATGACACCTGTTGCCAGTGCACACGTTGCAAGTTGCACAATTGTCATGGCATAGACATCGAGTCCATTGCTCCATTTACTTAAGGCGATGATGTGAGCGGCAAAGGCAATGGCGCATAAGAAGACTAAGAACTCGCCATAGCCCAGGTTCCACCCTTTAAGTGAGAGTAGAGCCAGACCCACGGTGGCTAAGAGAACGCATCCCCAGGTGAAGGCAGTGATTCGCACGCGTAGAACGAGAGCTGCAATCACTGGTGTGGCAACAACATAGAGCCCGGTAATAAATCCAGTAACGGCGGCGCCGGTAAGTGCCAGACCGAGTGTCTGCAAAATATATCCGGCTGCTAGACAAAGACCTGCGATAAATCCTTTCCGCAGTACTTCCCGGTTAATGGATTGAATCACGGTTGGTTTGAGTAAGAACATTGCAATCACAGCGACCAGAAAACGGGTGAAGAGAAAGCTGTTCACACTCTGTCGCTCGATCGCATCTTTCATGACCACAAAGGCAAGTCCCCATGATGCAGAAACTAGGAGCAGCGCCCAAGGCGCAAGGCGCATCTTTAGCGCATGCGAAGAACTCATCCCCGCAACTTCTTTAGCAATGCAATTTCAGCACCGTGCTCGGGCTCCATTCCTGGAGTTTCAAGAATCAGGGGAGCGTTGGCAACAGCTGGGTGATGTAAGAGTTCCTTAAATGGGTCAACGCCGATAAATCCTTCACCAATATTTTGATGGCGATCTTTAAGTGCGCCACACACATCCATTGAGTCATTGGCGTGAATCAGTTGAATACGTTCAATGCCAGCAACTTCAACTAAGAGATCCAGCGTTTCTTTCATGCCACCCTTTTTTGCAATGTCATGGCCTGCAGCAAAGACGTGGCAGGTGTCAAGACAAACGCCGACCTTTGGATGATATTCAAGGGCCTTTAAATAGTATTCAAGATCTTCAAGGCGCTTTACAAGCGATTGCCCCTGTCCGGCGGTGGGTTCTAGCAGCAGGTATGGCGCATCATCGGAGAGTGCCTCAAGAATTGGCATCATGCCTTTATTGATCTGCTTCCACGCTTTATCAATAAAGTCTTCATTGACGGCAGAGCCGGTATGAACGACCACACCCAGAGCGCCAATTTCCTGGCCGCGCTTGAGGGAATACGCAGTTGATGCCAATGAATTCTTATAGGTGGCCTCGGTAGGCGAACCTAGATTGATCAGAAATGGTGCATGCACATACGTTTCTAGATCAAGTGCCGCAGCTTTTTCTCGGAAGATGGCATCTGCTTCATGGTTTGTTTCCGGCATCGCCCAACCACGAGGATTAGATGTGAAGACTTGAATAGCTTCAGCACCGGTGAGTTCGGCATAGGCGATAGATCGCTTAGCCATTCCGCCAGATGTGGGGGTGTGGGCGCCGATACGAGGTTTCTTCACCGGCTCACCCTACTGTGATGGTTACAGTACTGCCACGTTTAACCTTCGTGCCTACCTTCGGTGAAACAGAAGTGACTTTCTTTATCGCTTTTTTGCCAATCTTCTTCACGACAACTTTGAGTTCAAGATCTTTCAGGCTTTGAATCGCTAGCGATTCCTCAATGGAGAAGACATTAGGAATATATGCAAATTGTGAACCTTTAGATACGACGAGCTCAATCTCTGCACCTTTGTTAACGCTCTTCCCACCTTCGGGCTTTTGCGAGATAACTTCACCGGCAAGTCGCAACTCACTAAAGCCGTAGATCGAACTCACCATGAAACCAGCTTCGGTAAGTTCATTGAGCGCTTGATCTGCACTCTTACCCACATATGATCCAATTGCAATTTGTTCAATTCCTTTAGAGATGCGAATCGTAATTGCGGTGCCACGCTTTACCTTCTCGCCAGAATTTGGCACCGAGCCAATGACATAACCCTTGGGAACAGTGAGGTTAAATTCTTCAATATTTGGTTGTAGCGACAGTGGTAGTTTTTTCACTAAATTCGTAGCGGCTTTTGGAGTCAGACCAGCTAGTTGTGGAATCGCATAACGCTCTGGTCCTTTAGAGATAACGAGGTCAACGATTCCGCCTTGATCAATGCGCCCGCCGCCTTCGGGAGAAGATTCAATAACTCGCTCTGCGCCAATCTCTTCGCTAAATCGTTTTTCGGTAACGACAAAGGTGAGCCCGAGTGGGTCAAGTGCGGCGCGTACTTCATCTTGGGTCGCACCCACGGTGGAGGGAACAACAACGCGAGAACCTGGCCCAATCAGGGCATACCAACCGAATATTCCAAGTGCGACTGCCAACCCGAGTGCGACAAATCTATTTCGCTTTACTCGCTTACTTATCTTTTTCCGCTTTTCCACTTGGGCCGTTGTCTCCTGGGCTTTTGGAACTGGAATCGCAGCGGTAATTTCACGCACTCGCTTGCGCAGTGATTTAGGTTCCTTCTTCGGGCGCATCGGTGCAATGGGAATATCTAATTCAAGACTCAGCTGATTCTTCTTGGGATTCAGTGCGCTGAGCTCTTCAAAGAATGCTCCAGCATCGCGCGGACGCTCATCCGGGTTAGCACTGGTTGCCCGGTAGATCAGCTCATCGAGTGCCTTGGGAACGTTATCCAAGACTGAACTTATTTTCGGAACTCGGTTATTGACATGCATATATGCCACTTGAATAGGAGCATCACCTTCAAATGGCTTGTTGCCGGTAAACATTTCAAATGCTGTGATGCCAATGGAATACACATCACTTCGGGCATCTGCAATGCCACGTTGCACTTGCTCTGGCGATAAATAGGAAACGCTGCCGAGAATGACACTTGATTCAGCCGTCATCGTTCCGCCCAGAAGTGGCCCTTTGGCCAGACCAAAATCTGCAATCTTGATGCGACCTTCTTTGGAGATCAAGATATTTTCAGGCTTGATATCACGGTGAACAATCCCAATTTTATGGGCAGCAGCAAGAGCGCTTAGAACGGGTGATAGAAATTTAATGCCATCATCTATCGATAACTTGCCACGTTCATTGAGGTATTCCCGAAGGGTGTGACCTTCGATGAGCTCCATGACAAGAAATACTGCTGGCGTTCCATTTTGGTTCCAGCCCTGGTCCTGGACGGCAACGATATTGGGATGTGTTAATGATGCGGCAGCTTTTGCTTCGCGAATAAAACGTTCCACAAACTGCTCATCTTGGGCAAGGTGTGGATGCATGATCTTGACTGCTACCTTGCGATCAAGTCTGGTATCTACCGCCTCATAGATGCTTGCCATTCCACCGCTGGCCATCTGGCGGATGAGTTGGTAACGCCCATCGATTAGCTCGCCGGTGAGGTCAGACATATGGCAAATTCTAGGTAGTGAGTATGAAATCCGCGGCGTTCTGCGTACCTTCGAGGTGAAAGTGTTGCTCCTGAAGTGTGAGCCACTTCTCCATCGGAACTCTTATTGATTCACCATCGCGCGCGATAACCCGCGCCAAACCTTGCTTATCGTTGATATCTATCCAGATTAAGGCAGTGAGTGAAGAGCGGATAGAACTCTGACCGCTTCCTACGCCTTCTAGAATCAATAATTGCGTGCGCGGCACTTCTTTTGCTTCATCGAATTTTGCCTCACTCCAGTTGTAGGAAGAATATAAAATATTCTCTGATTTCTTATGTAATCCGACGATTTGCGATAGGACTGATGAGAAATCTTCATCGAGTGCGCCATCCCAGCCATCGTAGAGATCATCCATATGAATCACGGTGGTGGAAAGTGATGTGGCAAATGCGAGTGCTAGGTTTTGTGCAAGGGTGGTTTTGCCACCACCTGCCGGTCCATCGATTGCAATGACGGGTTGTGTTACACCTTTACAGAGATCTAGTAGCGCGGCGGTGAGCTCCATACCAACTGCTCCATCCCAGTGCTGCCATGATTGTAAAGAGTACGTAGAGCAACGTTGTAAAGAGTAACCCTTGTGAGGCATAGAGGGCGACGTATCCAGCATCGACTACCAGCCAGAGCGGCCAGGTCTCATACTTTTGATAGACCATCAGCATTTGTGCGGCAAAACTTCCAAAGAAGAGAATGGCATCAACGTAAGTAGAGGCCGCTCCCAAAGATTTAAGTACTGGCCCAAGTGCCAGAGTGGAAATCAAAATCGCAGCCAGGATATAGATGCGATAAGAGTTCTTTACTGGCCCTGGTTTAGCACCGGTTGGTTCCCAGCCAAACCAACCAATGATGGCTGCTGCAATAAAGATCAGTTGTAGGGCAGCACTTGCATAGAGTTCATACTGCAAAAAGAAGATGCCATATAAAACACTGCTTGCCGCCCACCATGGCCAGGTAATTCGCTTTCGAGTAATACCTAGTGCGACTCCGATAACTGAGACTAGTGAAGCGATGAATTCGAGATAAGAGACTTCATATCCCCATGCGGTAAATAGAGTTGAAAACAAGATACACCTGCCATTTCTAGATCCGCATTACCGGACCAGTCAGACGGTCGACTTCAATGAAGTCCTCTCAGCCACTTTGGCTCCCGTGCGTGAAAATACTAGCGAATACGAGCTGTGATTGCTTGTAAATAAGCAAGGCCAGCTACTTTGGCGCGTCGAGCAGTTGATGTCTTGGCCCGCTTATTAAATATGTCATAGCCAATGGCTTCGACTTCATCGACGATGCCGCAATAGAGCTCACTGGCGGCGCGAATACATGGGCGCGACTCCTTATCCAAGTATGAGATTCCCGCCTGTGATTCCGCTTGCAATTGGCGCACGCGCGCAATTTGAAACTTAAGAGCTGCAACAATCTCGGGCGTTAACTTTCTGCGTTCTAACATCGCCCTGTCAACACCGAATTGAGCAAGTTCTTGCAATGGTAGATATACCCGGCCTCGATCAAGATCTTCACCCACATCACGGATGAAGTTAGCAAGCTGGAATGCAATCCCTAACTTCTTGGCCGCTTCGAATGCTCGCTCATCGGAATAGCCAAGGATGGGAACCATCTCAAGGCCGATGACGGCGGCAGAGCCATAGACATATTCAAGTAAGTCTTCGTATGTTTGGTAGTGCGTGACGGTTAAGTCCATCTCCATCGAGTGTAAGAAATCTACGAAGTGCTGGTGGGGGATAGCAAACTTCTTAGCCGTATCGACCAAGGCTCTACCAATGTGATCGGTTGAGCGTCCTGCCGCTAAATCATTTAATACACCGGTACTCCAACTGCGAAGTGCATCAGCCTTCTCTTGTGGTGTGAGCGTAGATGCTAGATCATCGACGATTTCATCGGCGTAACGGGCAAAGCCATAGAGGGCGTGCACGTATGGGCGCTTATTCTTTGGAAGTAATAACGTTGCTAAGTAATACGTCTTGCCATGCAGCGAGTTCAGGCGCTTGCATTCAAGGTAAGACGCTTGTAGCAACGCATCCATTTACTTAACCGGACCCACAATGCGTTCGGCGGCAAGACGACCTGAGATGAGAACCATCGGAACTCCCACACCTGGTTGGGTTCCACTGCCGGCAAAGACTACGTTTTCAAAACCGGCAGCAATATTTCGAGGTCTAAATGGACCTGTTTGGAAGAAGGTATGCGCGCTAGCAAATGGTGCACCCTGCTCCATACCTTGTCTCTGCCAATCAAGTGGGGTTGTCATCACTTCAGTTTCAATGGCATCACCAAAACCTGTGTATCCACGCTCCTCTAAAGTCTTAATCATGGAATCGCGATATGGCCCGGCCTGCTTGGTCCAATCGATATCTGCAGTCAAGTTAGGAGTTGGAAAGAGTACGTAATACGACTGCTTACCTACAGGTGCCAGCGTTGGGTCATCGTGGGTAGGTACTGTGACAAGTACGGAAGGATCAGACATCAACTGCTTCTTCTCAATTAACTCATCAAAGACGCCATCCCAAGATTTACCGAAGTGAATATTGTGGTGGGCAATATGGTCATATTTCTTGGAAGAGCCCACAAGGAGTGTGGTACATGATGGTGAGTACTTAAGGCGCTTGATATTTAGCGGTGTCTTGCCAAGTAAATCCCGCCACACAACCGGCAGATCTGGATTCATCACCACTACATCGCACTCAATGCGCTCACCTGTATTGGTCAGTACCGCCTTCACGCGACCGTTTTGCTTATCAAGTGAGGTCACTGTGGTGTTGTATTTAAATTCAACGCCATGCTTAGTTGCCGCAGCTGCCAAGGCTCGAGGAACAGCGTGCATTCCACCCTTAGGAAAGAAGACCCCGTTGACTGAGTCCATATAGGCAATGACGGCATAAATTGCTAAGGCCTGCTGCGGACTTACGCCGGCATACATCGCCTGGAATGAGTAGACCTTTTGCAGGCGAGGATCTTTCAGAAATTGATTTACCTTTGGCTGTAGCCGTTTGAAGCCACCCAGTGCGATGAGTCGCGCCAGGTTAGGTGTCAGTAAGTTAAGTGGTGAATCGATATTTCTATCAATAAAGTCATTCATTTCATACTTATATAACTTGGTGACAAAATCAACGTAACGACGATAGCCGAGTGCTTCTTCGGCAGAGACCTTGGTGCGAATCTCTTCTTCCATCTGCGCAGTGTTGGCATGGACATCAATTTGTGAACCATCGGCGTAGAAGGCGCGGTATAAAGGAGAAAGTGGCATTAATTCAAGCCAATCCTTCATATCTTCACCGACACATGAGAATGCATCTTGAATCAGGGATGGCATTGTTAAGACGGATGGTCCGGTATCAAATGAGTATCCGTCTTTTTTAAGGAGACCATTTCGTCCACCAGGCACAGATTCACGTTCAACGACGGTGACTTTTCGCCCGGCGCCAGCTAACCGCATCGCTGCGCTGAGCCCAGCTAAACCAGCTCCGACAACAACAACATGATCAGTCGGACCTTTTACACGTGCAACCATTAGTGACTCCTGCGGATAGCGCTATCGGCAAGTGCCAATAGAAAAGGTTGGGCATCTGCGGCAATAGCAGATGATTGAGCTGCAATCTTTGATTCTGTCGCCAAGCCGTCGATGAGCTTTTCTACATCAGCCACGGCGCCAGTTTCAGTGATGATGGTACGCAACTCCTCGATTCGCTGCACGGTGAGAGTTGGGTTGCCCAGGTCACGTTGCAATTCTCGCCGAGCTGGTGCACTGGCTTTTTCTAGCGTCATCGCCATCAATACCGTGCGCTTTCCTTCGCGTAAATCATCACCGGCTGGCTTTCCGGTCACATCAGGATTTCCAAAGATTCCAAGTAGATCATCACGTAATTGGAAGGCCTCACCGAGTGGCAGCCCGTATGCCGAAAGAACATTGAGCAGTTGGCCATGCTCACTCTGCGCCGGGCTTGCAATCACTGCGCCCAGGTGAAGTGGACGCTCGATGGTGTATTTGCCAGATTTATAACGAGCAATACGCAAGGAGCGTTCCACGCTAAATTCTTTCTCACCGGCTTCTCGCACATCGAGATATTGACCAGCCATTAACTCAATGCGCATCTCATCATGAATCAGCAGCGCTGCCAGCAAGCTCTCATGCGATAAACCTGAGTTATGCAACATGTGATCAGACCAGACCAAAGCTAGGTCACCGAGTAACACCGCAGCTGCTGCGCCAAATTGTTCTGGAACACCCGCCATGGATCCTTGTCTGTGTAATGATTCAAAGTGGCGATGGATGGCAGGTTTTCCGCGCCGCGTATCTGATCCGTCCATGAGATCATCATGAATAAGTGCGCATGCTTGCAAGAGTTCTAGGCTGGCCATCGCACGAATATCTGTGCGAGTGGGCGTAGCGCCGGCGGCCATAAAGCCGGCGTAAGCAAAGAGCGGACGAAGTCGCTTGCCACCTTCGAGCAGATAATCTTCGAGTGCATCGCAGACCGGAACTAACTCAGATGCGATGCTGGTCAGGTAGTCGCGCTGTTCTGCCAGATAGTGGGTGAGCTCTTCCTTGACGGCGCTGCGCACGCTATCGATACTTGAAGTGAGCTCTTTATCCACGGCGCAACGATACTCTGAGGCAGTGGAGAAAAGCAGCGTGAGAAGTGGAGTTACGTACTCCTTTGAATTCTTCCCGCCTAAGGATGTCGAAGGTGAAGCGCGCCTCTGGTCGGCGATGTCACAACTGGAATCAATTTCCCCAGACTTTATCTCTGTGACCTATGGCGCAGGTGGAAGTACGCGAGATCGCACCATTCGCATCACTTCTGAAATCACTGCGCGAACACATATTCCCACCGTTGCACACTTAACCTGTGTGGGTTCAACGCGCGACGAGCTAATTGAGATTCTCGGAAAATATCGCGATGCCGGAATTACAAGCATTTTGGCGCTGCGTGGAGATCCCACCGGTGGACCGCGAGCACCATGGGTTCCCACGCAAGGCGGACTCAATCACGCGGATGAATTAGTCACCATGGCAGCTGAGTTCGGTGGATTCACAATCGGTGTTGCAGCATTTCCTGATGGTCATCCAAGTTCTCTTGGAGATATTGATAAAGATATTGAAGTCTTACTTGAAAAGCAGCGACGCGGTGCAACGTTTGCAACCACGCAATTCTTCTTTGAAGTAGATAAATGGAAAGCGCTGGTTGATAAGTTAGCGGCCAAGGGTTCCAGCCTTCCCATCATCGCTGGCATCTTGCCGGTGACAAATGTGAAACAACTTAACCGGATGGCAGAGTTGGGTGGAACACCGATTCCAGCATCTATTGCAGAGCGCTTTGCAGCGGTAGAAAATAGCCCAGAAGATGTCAGTAAGTTAGGTGTGGAGATAGCCACAAATCTCTGCCATCAATTACTAGAAAGTGGAGCTCCCGGACTTCACTTCTACACAATGAATTCATCAACTGCCACCCGTGAGATTTATGCACAGATTAAAGATGAACGATGAGTGCACTGACTGAGCAAGAATTCAAAGAGCGCTGGAGCGCACTTCACGGGGGAGCTGCGATTAAAGGGGCAGTTGCTGGCTGGCTGAGTTTTTCCTATCAAGTTGCACGCGTCTGCACAGCGCTGAAGTTCACCCCAAATTTTTTAACTCTCCTTGGACTCGCAACTGCAGTGGCGATGGCATTTTCAACAAGTGCTGGCATCGCACTGGTTCTTCTTATAGTTTCGCTCTTCTTCGATGGCATCGATGGAAGTGTTGCCATTGTGCAGGGGCGTGAAAGTAAGTGGGGCGCAGTTCTTGATTCCATTGCTGATCGCATCTCGGAAGCGTGCTGGCTCTACTTTGGTTGGACTGTGGGAATTCCGGCCTGGGCAGCAATTCTGATGTGGACGATTGCAGCTACCCAGGAATATGCCCGGGCACGACTTGCCTCCCTTGGTCACTCTGAAGTTGGAGTTGTGACAGCAACAGAGCGACCGGTGCGAGCAATTTTCCTGGCACTGGTTCTAATTATTTTCATTCTAGATATTCCAGGAGTTACTTACATTTCCTACGCCTTCATACTTCTTCTTCTGGTCAGCTTCGTGCAAGTAATGAGAGTTGCCAAGAAGACCTTGTCTTAATCGAGAATTGCGTTAGCAACTATTTCGGCACTTAACCCCACAAGTGGCAAGCCGCCACCGGGGTGGGCAGAGCCGCCAACCAGATAGAGCCCATTAATAGGAGAACGATTTTTCGCACGCGAGAATGCCGAGCGCGCTCCATTACTTGAACTTCCATAGATAGAACCACCTGGTGCATGCACGCTCTCTTGTAAATCAAGTGGGGTGCGAATCTCAAGAACTTCTAAACGCTCACGCACCGCAATTCCAGCAGCCTCTATCTGATTGATGATTGAGTGGGCATAGCGTTGGTTAAATTCAGCATCACTCCAATCGAAACCACCTTCGTAGGGGTCATGTCGTGGTGCATTAACCAAGACAAACCAGGCCTCATGTCCAGCATCCTTAACCATCAACGGATCTCGTGGGGCGCAGATATAGATAGTTGGTTTTTCAACGGGAGTCTTACTGGTAAAGATTGATTCAAATTCAAAATCGTAATTTTCGGGAAAGAGAATTGTGTGGTGAGCAAGTGGTTCAGCTGTACTCGGTTTGAGCCCCAAGAGCAGTGAGAATCCAGCAAGGGACGGCTCTGATTTTGCGAGCTGCTTACGAATCTTTACCACTTTATTTGTCGGTGCCATCAGGTTGTTATAGACAAATTGGGCATCAGCATTTGCCACAACGCGATCAAATTCTTCATGATGGCCCTGGACCACAACGCCTGTGACAGTACCCGACTTAGTTGTGATTTCATCAACGTAGGTATTTAGGCGAATAGTGACTCCAAGTTTTTCACAGCGTTCTGTAATCTTTTCAGAGAGCGTGCCAACGCCACCTTTTACATGCCAAGCACCAAATGCCTCTTCCACGAAGGCGATAGTGGAAAGCACGGCCGGTGCTACTCGTGGATCTGAGCCGCTATATGTTGCATAGCGATCCATAATCTTGGCCAAGTAAGGATTGCGAATTCCGATTCCACGCAGTGATTTCCAGGGAGCAATTGTCTTGAGGTCGCGCATCAGTCGTGGTCGTTTAAGTAATGAGAGCGGAGATTTCAACTCTGATTCCACAAATGGTCCGCGCGAGACATCCCACATCGCCTCTGCTTGGCGCATGAGCGCATCCCATTCGAGTGCGGCTTCTTCTCCAAGTGATTCAGAAATTGCGGCCAAAGTTTTCTTGCGAGAAAGATTAGAAAATTTCACACTCTTGCCATCATGGAAGCGGTAATCAAAAGAAGGATTTACTTCTTCAATCTCCATGACGCGCCCCATGACATCTCCGGTGCGCTGAAAGAAATCACGATAGACAGCTGGCAGTGTGAGAAGTGAAGGCCCGGTATCAAATGCATAACGGCCAATCCATTCAGTTCGGCACTTTCCGCCGGTGCGATTGGAGCTTTCAAAGATTGTGACGAGATGACCTGCTTTTGCTAAGCGAGCTGCGGTGCAGAGTCCACCGATACCTGCGCCCACAACTGCAATGCGTTCAGGCTGCTTTACCTTTCCTACGTGTCCGGTCATACGGTGCGACCTTTCCACTGAATACTTCCGCGCTTGGCCCAAGAGTAAGCGATGAGATAGAGAAGAAGAGCTGCAGATAGTGGATGCAAGAGCGCGTAGAGCGGATTAGAACGAGAGCGAATGGCGCTGAGCACTCGAGTAAATGCAATGCAGAGGTAGGCGATCCAGCCAATGAAGTAGCCATCGAGTATGAGAAGCAGTGGTGCCAGACCGGTCGCTGCAATAAATAGTGAAGCAACAATGGCGCCGAGTGCGCCACCGAATGCTTTGTGAAGAGATTTGCCGTAGCCCTGGCGAATCTCATCAAAATTTGTATACATGCGCGTATGTGAAATCCCAGAACCTTCAGTCACAACGCCTGAAAACCCGGCGGTAATCAGTGATCTAGCTAGTTCTACATCATCAAGAATCTTGGTTGAGACAGATGTGAAACCATCGATTGCAGTCAAAGCTTTGGCACGGATAAGAAAAAATTGACCATTAGCCACGGCGGTACTTCGATATGGAACTTTCTCGGCCAGGCGCAGAATGACAGTGCTCATCCAAGACCAGTGCAATAGAGGCTGAATTAATTTTTCACTGAAAGTGCCTGCGATTTGGTGCGGGTATGGTGAAACAAAATCCAGTGATAGATCTTGGAGTTGATTGACCGCACGCGCAATGGCATCGGGTTCTAATCGCACATCGGCATCGAGGCAGATAATGATTTCACCTGTGCTTCTTGCAAAGCCCGTGTGGAGAGCGGAGACTTTACCGAGCCATCCATCGCGCGGACCATCGGCTTCGATCACAGAAAACCTGGAATCTGCACCGATTGCGTCTGTGAGAACATCAGCTGTGTTATCAGTTGATTGATCATTAATGATGATTACTTCAAGCTGGGCAACACCTTTTTGTGCCACTAGCGCTGCAACACACGGGCCGACATTGGCCTGCTCATTGCGTACAGGCAGCAGCACGGTTACTGGCGTGGAAACCGCCGCCTTATTGCGAGGAATTCGAATGGTAAAGAAGTTAAAGAGTGCGATGAGCAAGATTAGATAACACAGGACAAAGAGTGCAAAGCGCATCAGAGGCTAATCTTTATTACCGAGCCAGCTGGAGAAGAAGTACGGCGTAAGAATCACTCCCATCACAAATCCAGCGAAGACGGCCAAGCCTGGGCGATCAAAGAAGATGAGATTGCCGATGAAACCTGAGAACCAAGTCCAAATTAATAACGCATCGACAGCAACAAGTGAAGCGCTCTCTTTGCGTCGCTCGCGCGGCAGAATCAGATGCAAAATTCCGGTTATGACTAACCCTGAAAGTAACCAACCGAATGCATTGGAAAGTGGAACATCGGGTGTGAAGGGCACGTGTGCACCAGGTACTTCCCACGTCCAACGACCGGCGGCAACCATCTGTGGATCAAGAAATAAATCCCAGGCCATCAGAAGTGCTCCGCCGTAGATAAATACCCAGTTGGTTGTGACTCGACGCGCTGCTATGAGCGCTGGATGCACCATCATCAACCAGGCAAAGGGAACAACGAGTGGAACACCGAAGAGTGCAACACCTAGCGATGAGTCATATTCGTAAGTACCAAAGGGCCATCCAGTATGTAAGCCAAGAGATTCGATTCCTAGGCCGAAGAGAAATACCGCTGGCACATATCGTGAGGAGTATTTGAATCCATAAGAGAGATGACCATGCAAAATCATGGCCAGGGCCCCGGCATAGACGGTTGCGATTGTGACAATACGAAGTGCTTCACCGCCGATGAGCGGATAGGAAATCTGCAGAGCAATAGTGAGTGCAACGAGTGCGTAAAGGAAGTTGCGTGTTTTCGGGGAGACTCCGCCACGGCGTCTGCGACGTGGGTTGTAATGGCGGATCGACATAGGTTAAGTCTGCCTTACTTATGGGTAATCGAAGAAATCTCACCTCGAAGTTCTAGGACTTCAAAGCGGGCGAAGAGTTCTTCGCTATACCAATCAATATCTTTAGTCTGCGCTATCGCCTTTTGATGTGCGGCGCCCTTATATGCAAAATCTCGCAGGGCAGATGCGGATTCCCATAGTGAGAAAGTCCCTTGTAATCCGATAGGTGCTTCACCAATTCCTATGGCAGCAATAAAGCCTGGGGATTGATGCAAATCAGTGACAACAGGAGGTACTGATTTCCAAAAGATGAAGTTCTTACTCCACTTAATGCGCGCACGTGTAATCGCAGCGATTCGAGCATCAGCGTTTAGTTGTGGCGCTGTGAAATCAAATGGGTTCTGCTTCGCCCACAGCCCGTGTGATGACAGAGGAGTGAGCACTGCGCGAAATTCAGAAGTCGAACGGCTGCGCCAGGCATTAATTATCGAAGATTGATTAAAGGTGGCGAGCTGGTCTTTTTTAATTACGACCACCATGCCCCAGCGATAGAGATTTGCATCATTGGGTGTAAATGTCTCACCGCTGCCGGTGCCCAGCATCTTGGCAAATGAAATTCCGGTGAACAATCGCGTGCGCAGAGCGTGGGTTGCCATGCTCATAAAGGCGAAAGGGATACTCTTACTTTTG
Organism: Candidatus Planktophila versatilis; assembly: GCF_002288265.1. NCBI lineage: Bacteria > Bacillati > Actinomycetota > Actinomycetes > Candidatus Nanopelagicales > Candidatus Nanopelagicaceae > Candidatus Planktophila > Candidatus Planktophila versatilis. Next base: position 493,183 of record NZ_CP016778.1, read on the forward strand.
ACGGTAAAGAAGTAAGCGACCGTGACTCTCTCATCGCTACTCATAGGCAAAGGATACCCAGCATCCATGTTGAGCAGAAAGTTAACCAGTGAATTTCTAGGCACGGCCACCCTGATTGCCACAGTTGTGGGTTCTGGAGCAATGGCTACAGCGCTCAGTAACGATGTTGGAATCCAGTTGCTGATTAACACCATTGCAACCGTATTTGTCCTCTACATCCTGATCACCTTACTTGGCCCCATCAGTGGCGCCCACTTCAATCCTGTTGTTACTGGAGTTGATTTTTTCACCAAGAAAATCAAGGGCAAAGAGTTTTCGCTATTCATCATTGCGCAACTGGCAGGTGCTGCCGTTGGAGCAATAGTTGCCAATCTGATGTTTGAGTATTCTGCAATCTATATTTCAGAAAAAGAGCGCACCGGTGCCCATCTGCTGCTCGGTGAAGTCATTGCCACAGCGGGTCTGATTTTAATTATTCACTTAGCGCTCAAGCAGAAGGAAGATAAGAAAATTGCTCGCCTGGTGGCCGCCTGGATCGGAGCTGCCTACTTCTTCACCTCCTCAACCTCCTTTGCCAATCCAGCAGCAGTCTTTGGCCGCATGTTCTCAGATACCTTCTCTGGAATAGCACCTAAGTCAGCGCCGCTATTTGTACTGGCCGAAATTATTGGCGGCCTACTTGGATTTCTAGGATTTAAAGCACTTACCTCTAAAACAAAGTCAGGAAAATAAATGAGTAAGCCAAGCGTTCTTTTTGTCTGCGTTCACAATGCAGGTCGTTCCCAGATGGCAGCGGGTTTTATGCGCGAGCTTGGCCAAGGTCGCGTGGAAGTACTTTCTGCCGGCTCTGCGCCAAAAGATTCCATCAACCCAGTTGCAGTTGCAGCGATGGCTGAAGTCGGAATTGATATAGCAAATAACACTCCCAAGATTCTTACACCAGAAGCAGTACAGGCATCAGATGCCGTGATCACTATGGGCTGCGGTGATGCCTGCCCTTACTACCCAGGTAAGCGTTATGAAGATTGGGTACTTGATGACCCAGCCGGACAAGGAATTGAATCTGTGCGAGTAATTCGTGATGACATTAAGGGCAGAGTAGAGAAGTTGCTCGCGGAGTTACTCGCTTAATCCCCAACAACCATTGGCTGTGCGCCCGTACAAGTAATGAGTTCGGCATATGTTGTTGGATACACCGCATGCGGATGTCCTGATGCAGCCCAGACTATGTCGTAATCGTTTAACGCTTCATCAATCAGGATTACCTCTGGCTTAGAAATCCACCCCAGTGGGCTCACGCCACCAACGGAATAACCAGAGACTTCTTTTACATAATTAGCATCTGCACGGCCAAGTTCTGGGATACCTAAATTCTTTGCAACTAACTCGGTATCAACGCGATGACGGCCGCTTGTGATGATTAGAAGTGGATTGCCGGATGGAAGTTTGAAGATTAGCGATGATGCAATTTGGCCAACTTCTATGCCAAGACCATTGGCAGCATCGATAGCGGTGCGCGCAGTTTCAGCAAGGATATTTACCTCACCTTTAACACCGAGCTTTGTGGCTGCTTCCTGAAACCTTTTAACTGCAGCCTTCTCCAGAATTCCATCCATAGGTGAACTTTATGAGATAGCGTCGCCATATGTCTTCGGGTGCTCTGACTATTTATCAGCGGGGAATTCGGGCTCGTAATGCGCTCTGGGCATCATTTTTCCTCCTTGGCTTTGCCGGTATTGCATGGGTTCCGCGTATTCCCGAGATCAAAGATTCTTTGGGTTTAAGTGATGGTCAATTTGGATTAGTTCTTCTTGGAAGCACCTTAGGGGCAATTCCAGGTGCGCAAATTTCTGGGCGATTAGTTCATATGCACTCATCGAAGTTAGTCATTCAAATTTCCGGTGTCTTACTTCCTATTGGTGTTGCCATCATGGGCGCTGCAGATAGCGTGGCAGTGCTTTTGGTCGGAATGTTCATTACTGGCTTTAGCGTGGCCTTTATGGATATCGCAATTAATGCGCAAGCTGTTGCAGTTGAAAAACATACTAATGGACGCTGGATGTCTACCTTTCATGGTCTCTGGTCGGTAGGAGCATTTGCTGCAACGTTAATTGGTGGCTTGATTGCAAACCTTGTCTCTCCTCAAACAAACTTATGGCTCTTTGCCGGATTAACCTTCTTCGCCTTTCTCGTTTCCAATACATTCTTATTGTCAGCAGATATCGATGGGCATCTTGGTGAGCCTGATGAAGTAACTGAATCGAAGATTCCACTCTTTGGTAAAGGGTCACTTGTCTTATGGGCGCTAGGAATTGGTTTGATGTCCGCACTTATCCCTGAAGGTGGATCTTATGAGTGGAGCGGAATCCTTCTGCAAGACCATATGGGAATCGGCAAAGGGCTTAATGCGGCAGCGGCAACAACTTTCTCACTTGCGATGATCGCAAGTCGCTTGCTGGGAGATAAATCATTTGAACGATGGGGCTATGTCAATACAGTGAAGTACGGCGGATATATCGGTGGCACGGTGTGGGGCACATGTCTTGCTGTGGGTATTCCACTTTCGGCGTCGCATCAAACTTGGGGCTTGGTCATTGTCTGCATCGGTTTTGCAGCGGCAGGAATCGGTATCGGGCCATTCTTTCCAGCATTTAACTTGGCAGCTGCATCTATACCTGGAGTTGCACCTTCTGTGGGTCTAGCAAGAATTGGATTGATTGCTATCGCTGCATACTTTGCCGGCCCTACCTTGATGGGTGGAATTGCAGAAGCAACTTCACTTCCTGTCGCATTTGCATTTCCGGTCCTGCTCTTCTTCGTGGCAGGGTATCAATCGAAGTACATCAAGGTGCGCGAACTTAATTAAATCCAAGTTTGAATCACGGTAAAGGTTGCCAGGGCAAAGAGCAGGTAGGCAAAGGATGCGCGCAAGACTTTAGGGTTGGTGCGATGGGCCTGCGATGATGCAATTTGGGCAACAACAATTGCGGCAGCTCCAATAAAGATGGGGATATGCCACTGCACATCCCCCCACTGATCTGGGCGGCCCAAGAAGGCAGTGAGTGAGTTGATGCAGATGATAAAAAGTGCGGTTCCGGCTGCGACTACTTGCGGTGTTCCAAAGAAGAGCACCAGCACTGGTAGCGCTATGAATCCGCCACCAATTCCGAAGAGACCGGTAATGGAGCCAATAACCAGCGACATCACTATAAGCACAGGTATGGGCATGCGCTTTTGTTCTTCAAGTTTTGGTGGGCGCAACATAGAAGCACCGGCAACTACCAGCACGACAGCTAATCCAGAAGTAATAAATGCATCAGGTAATTTATCTGCAATCGATGAGAAGCCAAGGTTGGTAATGAGCCCGAATGCCCAGATTACTAAGGCATCGCGGTAGAGCACCTGCTTCTTTCGTGCTTTCGGAATGACACCGGAGGCTGCTGCCAGAAAAACCACTGCGATAGCAGCCGTGGTTGCCTCGTTCGGGTCAAAGCCAAAACCATAGATGAGAATCGGCACAGAGAGCATCGCTCCACCTGCGCCAACAAAGCCAAGAACTGCGCCAATAAATGATCCGGCAATCAGGGCTCCGAGGATTTCCATAGCCGCATCTTTCCATGAGAATGCGAAAGCCCCCACGATTTCTCGTAGGGGCTTTCGTGAATTACTGGCTAATTAGAAGTTGAAGAATGCAAGATTTCCGATGCTTGGTCCGAATTCTGTCAGTGTTCCCCATGCGATGAGAGCGAAGAGGATAAGTGAAGCTCCGGCAAGTGCGATGTCCTTGTTAAAGGCGATCATTTCGTTCTGCTTAGTTGTTGGGTCAGTCTCTTTCCAGAAGTTGTGGAAGATCACTGCGGCCAGGATGAGCGTAATTGCGAGCAAGAGCGCGCCAAGGTCTACCCAGAATCCGGCTGCAATGTAGATGCCGCCAAGCAGGAAGAAGAGACCTGAGATAAGGACTCCGAGCTTTGCAGCCGGTAGCTTCTTGTACTGGGCATAACCTGTCATTGCTTCAAGCTTTGCAAAGTGAGCGATACCTGATGTCACAAAAATAAGTGCGAAGAGGATTCGCCCGATTACTAGAACTGCGTCCAATTGATTCTCCTAAAGGTTGGGGTGGGTCTTACTTCTAAGAGTAGTTGAAATTTCAACTATATTTCGCCACGCCACGCATGATCGGGCTGCCTAGTTGAGCGTGAATCGAGGGGGAGTTGCCCTTGTCAGAGCTCTGGACTACTTTTCGAACATCTGTTCGAATATCCACAGGCACCAGGGGAAGTAGTAAAAGATGGCAGCAGAAGTAGTAAGGCCGCACGAGGTCCTATCCGATGGTGGGCTCACACCCATTGAATTCACCTTTAAAGGTAAGCGTTTTCGTATCCATGCAGTTTTATCTAGATGGTGTGAAGCAGGCGGATGGTGGAATCGCATTAGCGATGGAAAGTTTCGCCCCGATGATCAAGCGCGTGCGCTCTGGACGGTAGAGGCGGCGCCCATTGGCGCACTGACAACCTTCCAACTCGAACGTGATGAGACAACGGGTCAATGGATTATTAGAGCTATCTAACCATGAGCTTTATTCACTTACGCACAGCAAGTGCCTATTCATTTAAATATGGCACTACTCAACCACGCGATCTTGTTGCTCGCGCATCTGAATTCGAGATGCCCGCTTTGGCACTAACAGATCGCGATGGCCTAGCTGGCGCAATTCGTTTTACTAAGGCCTGTGTAGCTCATGGCATCGCACCGATTATTGGAATCAATCTGCCGATTGCAATTGGCGATACATCGGGTGTCTTGCCGCGCATCACAATCTTGGCGCATGGCGATGGGGGATGGCGCAGCTTGGTGCGCTTGATGACCGGCATACATATGAATACCGATAGCCGAAAGCCGGTACTCACACCCGAGCTCCTGGAAAAATTTAGCCAGTACACATCTCAGCTGCATCTGCTTCATGGCCCGGAATCACCGGTATCGCAGGCAATTGCCACCCATCGCTTTGATAGCGCCCTTGATATCTTTAATCAGACCCGCGATCTCTTTGCCGACCATGCCATCGAATGTGTCTCGCACTTGGTGGCCGGTAATGGACCGCGCTCTACCGTGCACGCAGCACGCAGTCTTATCTTTGCCCGCGATAACGATATTGATGCGGTGATTACCAACGCTGTGCGGATGCGTGATCGCGCTGATGGTCCGGTTGCTGATGTCTTAGATTGCGCTCGCCAATTAGTGCCGCTGCATCCACGCAATGTTGAACGTCGAAATGCGGAAGCGTATTTAAAGAGCAGCGATGAAATGATTGCACTCGCTGCTGAAATCGCACGCGCAGCAGGTGAGCGCACACCGCGTTTACTACTTAAAACAACGCGTCAGTGGGCCGAGCGTGCAGTCTTATCACCACATCGCGATATTGGGTTAGGTGCCATTCATCTACCGGAAGCCCATGTTGTGGGCGCTGATTCACCTGCTGCGATGCGCACACTTTTGCGTACTCGTGCTGAAGCTGGAATTAATTGGCGTTATAACGACGGCGCAACGATTGCCAAAGCACGTGCTCGCCTTGATGATGAACTGGCAACAGTTGCAACACTGGGATATGAGTCTTACTTTCTTAGCGTTGCCGATATCACCGATATGGCGCGCGCTGCCGATATTCGTGTTGCAGCACGTGGTAGCGGCGCCGGTTCATTGATCTGTCACCTACTTGGAATCTCTGGCGTTGATCCGATGCAACATGGGCTACTCATGGAGCGCTTTTGTTCACCGCTGCGCCGGGCGCTACCTGATATTGATATCGATGTTGAATCTGCAAGACGTCTTGAAATTTATGAGATGGTCTTTAAGCGTTATGGAGCACAAGATTGGAGTAAGCCAGGTGCTCTTTCGCGGTGTGCCACAGTTGCCATGGTTGATACCTACCGCGCCCGCCATGCAATTCGCGATGCCGGAGCGGCGCTGGGCATGCCAGCGATGGAGATTGATTTATTGGCAAAGTCGATGCCGCATATTCGAGCCGGCAATATTGATGCCGCGCTGAACTCGTTACCTGAGTTAAAGAATATGAATACATCGGCGCCTTTAACTCGGGCAACGATTGCTCTCGCTGCCCGCCTTGATGGTCTGCCGCGCCACCTTGCCATGCATCCATGTGCGATGGTCTTATCTGATGCAGCTTTTCTTGACCGGGCACCGATACAACTCAACGCTGGTGGCTTTCCGATGGTGGAATTTGATAAAGATGATGTGGAAGATATTGGTTTACTCAAGCTCGATATCTTGGGCGTGCGGATGCAATCGGCTATCGCACACGCCGTGCATGAAATTAAACGAATTGAAGATACTGAAATTGATATTGATGCCGTGGCACTCGATGATGCTGATACCTATAACCTGATTCAATCAACGCGCACACTCGGTATCTTTCAAGTAGAGAGTCCTGGCCAACGCGAACTTGTGGGCAAGTTAGAGCCGCGCACATTTAGCGATCTGGTTATCGATATCTCACTCTTTCGGCCAGGGCCGGTCAAAAGTGACATGATCCGCCCATTTCTTGAGGCCAGACATGGCTTTACTCCGGCACGCATCATCCATCCCGACTTGCTTCCCATCTTGTCGGAAACTGAAGGTGTTGTGGTCTTTCACGAACAGGTAATTTCAATCATCTCGGTCATGACAGGTATCTCACTTGCCGCCGCTGATGAGAAACGTAGGGCGCTGGGGGATAGGGGCGGCCAACAAGAAGTCTGCGACTGGTTCTTTCCTGCTGCAACCCAGCGCGGATATGAGTTACAGGTCATCACTGAAATCTGGGAAGTATTGCGCGCCTTTGCATCCTTTGGTTTCTGTAAAGCACATGCGGCTGCCTTTGCTCTGCCCACATATCAATCAGCCTGGCTTAAGACCCATCACCCAGCTGCATTTATGGCTGGGGTCTTAACGCACGACCCCGGTATGTATCCCAAGCGACTCATGCTCGATGAAGTGCGACAACTGGGTGTGGGTATTGCACCCCTTGATATCAATAAATCAGCTACTGATTATCACGTGGAGCGCACCCTCGATGGTGATGCAATCCGAATCGCTTTCGCTACCGTTGCTGGAATTTCTGCGAAAGAGATTGCATCCATTATTAGCGGGCAGCCCTATATCGATCTCGCCGATTTCTACCGCAGATCTGGCGCTTCAACTCCAGTGATTGAAAACCTTATTCTCACTGGCGCTTTTGATTCGGTGCACAGCAATCAACGCGATCTGCTGCTGCACTTTAGCGATCTCCAGAAATCACCTGTGGCCCACCTTCCTGGTTCCCAACTCACCTTTGGTTTCGCACCACCCGCACTAGAAAGTAGCGGTCTGGCACCTATGAACTCGGCCGAGAAAGTTCGTAGTGAGATCAAGCATCTGGGAATGGATGTCACCGAACACATGCTCAGCTTCTATGCGCCATTTCTTAACGCAATTGGGGCGGTGAAATCATCAGATCTACTTTCACTACGTTCGAAGTCTTCGGTACTTGTGGCTGGTGTAAAAGTTGCTTTACAAACTCCGCCGGTGCGCTCTGGTCGCCGCGTTATCTTTCTTACCTTAGATGATGGCTATGGCTGCAGTGATTCCACCTTCTTTCCTGATGCCCAAGTCGATCATGCATCTACCTTGTATTCGACATCGCTGCTTTTGGTGCGTGGGCAAACTCGGCGCACAGGTGCACGTGGCATATCAATACGGGCAACAGCGGTGTGGGACTTAAGCCTGGCCTACGAAAAATGGCGCGTGCATAGAGATAGTGTGGCGATATGAGTGAAGAGCTAGTGCAAGCAACAATCTTGCATGTAGATATGGATGCGTTCTATGCATCTGTGGCCGAGCTCGATAACCCGCAATATAAAGGTAAGGCCCTGGTTGTTGGTGCTGGTGTGCGCGGCGTAGTTCTTTCGGCAAACTATGAAGCGCGTAAATTCGGTATTCGCGCTGCTATGCCGGTGGGACGAGCAAAGCGAATGGCGCCTCATGCCATCTTTATCGCACCAGAGCATCATCGCTATGCCGAAATTTCAGAGCGAGTGATGACGATATTTAACTCCTTCACACCCCTTGTTGAACCCATCTCACTTGATGAAGCATTTCTTGATGTGACAGGGTCCCAGAAACTATTTGGTGATGGACGCGAGATTGCTGCCAAGATTCGGGCGCAGGTAGAGCAGGAAGAGGGAATTACCTGTTCGGTGGGAATTGCACAATCTAAATTTATTGCAAAGCTAGCATCGCAACACTGCAAACCTAATGGCATGCTGGAAATCAAATCAGATCGAATCTTGGAGTTCTTACATCCACTTCCCGTGCGCGCACTATGGGGAGTGGGCCCTAAGACAGCTGAATCACTGGATCGACTTGGGCTACATACTGTTGCCGATATCGCCAATACTCCGCGGTCAACTCTCGTGCGCGCACTCGGAGATGCCACCGGTGAATCACTCTATGAACTTGCCTGGGGTCGTGATTATCGAAATGTGATTCCAGATGAGCCAGAGAAAAGTATTGGCAATGAAGAAACTTTTGCTCGCGATATCGATAGCCCGGAAGAGATATTGGCGGAGTTCTTGCGCATGGCAGAGAAGGCAACAGCGCGCTTGCGAGAACGCGGCTTATTTGCCAAGACAGTGACGATGAAGATTAAGTTTGCAGATTTCACAACACTTAGCCGGGCCAAGACTTTACCTATCGGAATCGATGGCACACATGAGACCTATGAAATTGTGAAGAAGTTATATCTAGCCCTTAACAATGAAGGTGCACGGATTCGCCTGGTTGGGGTCTCACTGAGTAATTTGCTTGATGAGGCGCCGGTGCAGCTAGAACTTGGAGCGCGCGAGCGCGGGTGGCGCGATGCCGATACCGCTATCGATAAGGCGAAAGCCCGTTTTGGCGGGGGCAGCGTGCGCCCAGGACGGCTGATTACGGGGGATTCTGGCGATAGTGAGGCGTAAGTAGCGCAAGAAAAAGAAGTGTTCTACAGTGTGTATATGTCTTTATCTGATCGTGAGCGCCGCTTATTGGCCGAGATGGAAGCTGCCCTGGCTACCGATGATCCAGGGCTAGAGTCAAAGTTGGCTGGCTCAACAATGACAGCAACCAAGCCTCGCCTTCTACTCGCACTCGCCCTGGTAGTTCTAGGCATTGGCGTCATATTTGCCGGCCTGATCTCAAAGACCACCCCAGTGGGAGTAGTGGGCTTTCTGATCTCCCTCACCGGAGTCCTTACCCTGGTTCGCTCCCTTGGCGCTGTGACAAAGGGCGCCCCACGTACTAAATCCTCGCGTAAATCACTCTCCAAGCGTCTTGATGAGCGTTGGGAACAACGAGATCTCTAAGTAAGCGCCATACCTCACCAGCCCTGACCCTACGGTCGGGGCTTTTTTACGCCCGTTTTCAGCTCGCCTTGAAAGGGGAGAGGGAGGGAAAATAATGGCAGAAAGTGGTGATAAAAGGGGGAAAGTGGTGTAAAGTGGGGAATTAAGCGGGAAATTCACGCTTACGCCACTTGGGGAAGGGGTTCGATAGCGATGTTTCTCGGTACTCACGAACCACGCCTTGATGAAAAAGGACGCCTGATCCTTCCCGCCAAATTCCGGGAAGAGCTCTCACCAGGTCTAGTCATTACTAAGGGTCAAGAGCGATGCCTCTATGTATTTCCCGCAACTGAATTCGCAACGATTACCGAGACCTTGCGTCAAGCACCTGTGACTGCAAAGAGCGCTCGCGATTACCAGCGCGTGATGTTTGCCGGTGCCCACGATGAAATTCCTGATCGCCAAGGTCGCGTGACGATTCCACAAGGACTTCGCACCTATGCCGGTCTTGAAAAAGAGTGCGTAGTAATTGGTGCCAATACCCGCGTTGAAATTTGGGATAGCGCTGCCTGGAGTGAATACCTCGCTGATCGCGAAAAGAGTTTTGCTGATGTTTCTGAAGAAGTTTTTCCGGGACTTTTTTAAAACATCAGCAAAAAATATTTATAACTGAATAAAAAGTTCACAACTAAATAGAGCGCTCATTTGTGGCCACCGCCGACCTCTCCTTACCAGTTGGGCCGGCAGCGACGTCCCTTCCCCGGCGTCGCTATCGCAATAGATCCGTCGGCCGGCGGTGACCAGAGCTGAGCGCTTAGTAAGTAAGACAGAAAATGGGAATGGGGGAGAAGATGCAACATATATCTGTGATGCGCGATCGTTGCGTAGAACTCCTTGCCCCTGCAATTGAAAAATCAGAGAACCCAGTTGTTATCGATGCAACTCTTGGTTTAGGTGGACACACCGAAGCTCTTTTAGCGAGATTTGAAAACCTCACAGTTATCGGCATTGACCGAGATGAAATCGCGCTGGGTCGAGCGACAGAAAGACTTACCCCATATTCAGATCGATTAAAGACTGCCCATTGCGTCTTTGATGAAATTTCTGCAGTAGCAAAAAGCTTTGGCTTTAGCCATATCAATGGCGCCCTCTTTGATTTAGGGGTTTCCTCCATTCAACTTGATGAATCAGAACGCGGCTTTTCCTACTCCCAAGATGCCCCTCTTGATATGCGCATGGATCGCAGCCAAGGAATCACCGCATCTGAAATCGTTAATACCTACGAGCCAGGCAAATTAGTTCACATTCTTCGCACCTACGGGGAAGAGAAGTTTGCAACCCGCATCGTTGAAAACATTGTCAAAGCCCGCGCCAAAGCGCCCCTAAATTCAACGACTGAACTTGCCACGCTAGTAAAAGAGAGCATTCCGGCCGCCACTAGGCGCACAGGAGGAAATCCAGCAAAGCGCACCTTTCAGGCCCTACGTATTGAAGCAAATGATGAACTTGGAGCAATTTCGCGCGCTCTTCCCGATGCCCTTGATTTATTAATGGTCGGCGGACGCTTAGTTGTGATGTCGTTCCAATCGCTGGAAGATCGCATCGTTAAAGAGATTTTTGCCGAAGCATCAACATCTAAGAGCCCGCGTAATCTTCCAATCGAACTTCCGGAATACGCGGCCAAATTCTCACTCGTCTTTCGTTCAAGTCAGACTCCGTCGGAGGAAGAGCTAGCAAGCAATCCACGCTCTGCTTCAGTTCGCCTTCGCGCAATTGAGCGGGTGGCTGCCTAATGTCATTAGCAACTGCCCGCGCGCTATTGCCTTCGCGCACACCAGCGAAGAATCGCAAACCGGTGGGGGAGCGAACTGCCGATGTCATTCTTGGGCTATTTCCTGATGTGAATAGCGGAGCACGAGCTACTCAGAAATACTTTGCCAAGTTCCTGACAATTGTCAGCTTAGTTGGATTTCTTACACTTCTTGGAATCAATACCTTGCTCGCGCAAGATGCCTTTACGCTCTCGAATCTTAAATATGAAGCTAAGCAGTTGGCAGATCAACGAGATGCGATTAATCGCGCCATCGATTCACATGCGGCGCCAGAAAATCTTGCTGCCGCTGCCACTCTGCTTGGGATGCGCCCATCTGAGACACCGGTATTCCTAGATCTCACTCCTACGGTGGGAGCAACCAATGGGTAATTTGCGCCTGGCTCATTCAAGGATTGCCATCCTGGTTACTGTCATCTTTGGCGTGCTTATCCTCTTTGCCTGTCAGCTTGTTCGTGTGCAAGTAATTCAAGCCAATGCATATCAGGCTAAAGCAGCGAATGAGATGCAATCCACGAGAGTCATACCTGCCCCCCGTGGTGAAATCACCGATGTTAACGGAATTGGCTTTGCTCGTAGCGTCTCTGCTATCAATATTGTGGTTGACCAAACTCAGATTACCGACCCAGTTCGGGTTGCAGCATTTGTCGCTCCGATTTTAAATCTACCGGCAGAAGATATTCAAAGCAGCATTACGGGTACTCGAAAGTATTCAATTGTGCTTAAGAATGCGCGTCCAGCGCTCTGGGATCGACTCACAGAAGAGCTCTATAACTACAACAAAACACTCGCAGGCAAGGAACTTGAGAATCGAATCATTGGTTTCTTTCCAGAACGTGTATTCATTCGCGAATATCCATCCGGTTCCCTGGTCTCATCACTGATCGGTTTTGTGCGCGCCGATGGCATTGGCGCATCAGGTCTGGAATCAGGGCAGAACTCATTGATTACCGGCACCGATGGTCGTTACTCCTATGCCCGTGGATACGGTGCTGAAATACCAGGTTCGCAGCGCGAACTAGTCGCGGCCAAATCAGGAACCAACATTCGTCTCACAATTGATCGTGATGTTCAGTGGGTAGCAGCCGAAGCTATTGCGACAGCGGTAAAGGATTCAGCGGCATCGAATGGAACGGTCATCGTGATGGATCCAAAAACGGGTGAAATTATTGCCCATGCAACTGCACCTACTTTTAATCCAAATAATACAAAAAGCGTTGAACTCTCACTGATGCGAAATCCATCAGTGCAAGATGTGTATGAGCCGGGCTCGACTGGCAAAGTAATGACGATGGCAGCAGCACTTGAAGAGAAAACAGTTTCGCCCACAACAGTCTTTACTGTGCCTTACATGCTTAGACGTGGTGGTGAGGCATTTCATGACCATGAAAAACATCCCATTCAGCATCTGACTACTTCCGGAATTCTTGCCGTCTCGAGCAATACTGGAACTATTCAGGTGGGTGAAACTCTCAGCCACGATACTTTGTATAACTACTTGCGAAAGTTTGGAATTGGATCAAAGACTGGTTCTGGACTTCCGGGTGAATCAGCTGGCCTCTTACGTCCCGTCTCGGATTGGTCTAGAACAACAGCTCCCACAGTTGCTTTCGGTCAAGGGTATTCACTGACAGCAATGCAAGCGACGAGTGTCTTTGCCACCATTGCAAATAATGGAGTTCGCGTTTCTCCCACAGTGATTGCTGGAACAAGTGATGCATCAGGACACTTCACGCCAGCTGCCAATAGAAGTTCCACGCGAGTGATCAGTGAGGACACAGCGGTAAAGCTACGAATCATGATGGAGAGCGTTGTCTCAGCCCATGGAACCGCGCCGAGTGCGGCAATTCCTGGTTATCGAGTGGCTGGAAAGACAGGAACAGCTAACCGATATGACCAAAACACTGGTCGCTACAGCGGTTACACCGCATCCTTTATTGGATTCGCACCAGCAGATGCTCCTCGTTATGTCATCAGTGTTACTTTGCAAGATCCCAAGAATGGCCACTGGGGCGGATCACTTGGTGGACCAGTATTTAAGAAGGTAATGACTTTCGCATTGCAATCAGAAAATGTTGCACCCACTGGAACCAAGGTCCTGCCGGTGGCGCTGACTAAATCAGAGCTGGCACGAGCTCGCGTGACACAGATTGCGACGAAAACCCAATGATTCGCCCGCTTACAAATTTCTCCCTCAACCTATCTGAGGTGGCGCAACTTGTAAGCGCTGAAAATACTGAGGCAATCAAGAAATTAGCTGCAGGTATTGAAATCACAGGAGTAGTGCACTCTGATTCCGAAGTTGAAGCTGGAGATATCTTCTTAGCAATTCCAGGAACAAAGGTGCATGGGGCAAACTTCATCGCAGCAGCCGTTGCTCGGGGAGCAGTTGCAGTTGTTACTGATGTAGCTGGCGCAGCCCTCACAAGCGCCCTACCTACCTTGGTAGTAAAAGATGTTCGCAGCGCTGGCGCCATGATTGCCTCATCTTTATATAAAGATCCCACTCGGGACTTAGCCACTATCGGCATCACCGGCACCAACGGCAAGACCACGGTATCTACCTTGCTCTATCAACTCTTTGCAGGTGCCGGGCGCGAGAGCGGACTTATCGGCACCATCGAAACCAGGATTGGATCTGAAGTTCTCAAAAGTGTGAGAACTACGCCGGAGGCACCTGAATTACAGGCTCTATCTGCGGTGATGCGGGAGCGACATATGCGATCGATTGTGATGGAGGTTTCTAGTCACGCGCTATCCATGAATCGCGTGAAAGCTTCTCACTTTGCAATCGTTGGTTTTACTAATCTCTCGCAAGATCATCTTGATTTTCATAAGGATCTGGAATCCTATTTCGCAGCTAAGGCAAAGCTATTTACATACGAGTATGCCGATCTTGGTTTTATCAATATTGATAATGAGTATGGTGCAAGACTGGCGGCGCAGTGCGAAATCCCAGTTGTCACACTTTCGCGAACCAATAGCGCTGCCCAATGGCACTTCACTGCGATTCACACCATTGCATCAGGGGCTGAGATCAGTATCAGAGGTAACGGTGGAATTCTGATTGAGAGTAAAACTTCCTTACTCGGTGGATATAACTTAGATAATCTGCTGATGGCAGTTGCCATCGCACACGAATCTGGAATTGATCCTGTTGAAATCGCTGCACTGATTCCTGCTCTTACCGGAGCCCCCGGCAGAGTGGAACCTATTTCACTAGGACAGAATTTCACCGCACTGGTGGATTATGCGCATTCACCTGATGCCGTTGAGAAAGTACTTGCAGCAGCGCGCGAATTCACAACTGGGAAAGTGATTGCAGTATTAGGTTGTGGTGGAGATCGAGATGCCACCAAGCGCCCTCTGATGGGACAGGCACTTGCCAGCGGTAGTGATGTGGCAATCTTTACTAGCGATAATCCACGTAGCGAGAGCCCGGCGGAGATCTTGCGCCAGATGACATCGAAGGTGGATATCAATGAACCATCAAAGATTATTGAAGATCGTTTAGCTGCGATTACCTATGCGGTGAACCTGGCCTCTGTTGGGGATACCGTCTTGATTCTGGGTAAAGGTCACGAAGTGGGCCAGGAAGTCGCTGGCGTTATTACTCCATTTGATGATCGACTCACGCTGGCGCAAGCGATTGAGGCAAAAAAATGATTCCTATGCAGGGGTTGAAAATCGCAGAAATTGTCGGTGGCACATTCCATGGTGATGATGTCACGGTCACACAGGCACCTGTCATTAATTCTGGGAAAGCGATTACGGGTTCCATCTTTCTTGCAATTAAGGGTGAGAATGCGGACGGTCATGATTTTGTGGAAGATGCACGTGCACACGGTGCAGTGCTCACGCTAGGAAGCAAGGCAGTACCTGGTCCTCACATTATTGTCGATGATGTCGTTCTCGCAATAGGAAAATTGGCGCACCATGTTCGCATGCAACTGCCAAACCTCACAGTTATTGGAATTACTGGATCGCAAGGAAAAACAACGACGAAGGAGTTACTGGCCTCAGTACTTTCCAATGTTGCCAAGACAGTTGCCCCATCTGGAAATTTCAACAATGACTTGGGAATGCCAATTTCATTATTAGAGTGCATGGAAGAGACTCGATATTGCGTTGTGGAGATGGGTGCGCGCCACGCAGGTGATATTGCTAGGTTGGCTGCTATTGCTGCGCCCAATATTGGCGTTGTCTTAAAAGTTGGCTCTGCCCATAAAGGTGAATTTGGTTCAGTTGAAATGATTGCGCGAACCAAGTCCGAATTAATTTCGGCTTTGGCACCGAGCGCCGTTGCAATTTTAGGAACCTATGATGAGTTCACGCCAAAGATGGCGGCGCTTCATAGCGGAAAGACCTCTTACTTTGGCGAAAAAAGTAGCTGTGATATTCGTGCCACAGATATTGAATTCCGCGAAGGCAGAGCTCATTTTGATTTAGTGACACCGGAGGGCAGAACCGCGGTAGGACTACGTATCGTTGGCTTGCACCAAGTTGCCAACGCGCTTGCCGTTGCAGCTGTTGCCACCGAACTCGGACTCTCACTTGATCAGATTGCTGGTGGGTTATCAACGGCAGAATCTGGTGCTAAATGGCGGATGGAGATTATTGAACTTCCGCAATTGCTTTTGATTAACGATGCCTATAACGCCAGTCCAGAGTCCATGGTTGCAGCCCTTGGCACGTTAGCTCTCTTTGCCCAAGAACGCGGGGGAGAGTCATGGGCATTCTTGGGAAAGATGCAGGAGCTCGGCGAGTCATCCCAATCTGACCATGCCGATATTGGCACCCTTGCCTCTGAGCTTGGAATTGACCATCTGGTCTGTGTCAATGCACCGGAGTATGCAAGCTCAGCAGAAAATGGATCTCACACCACAATCCATTTATGTGCGAGCAAAGATGAGGCGAGTGCTATTGCGCGCAACCTCAACCAAGGTGATGTGGTCTTAGTCAAGGCGTCTCGTTCCGAGAAACTTGAAGAGTTAGCGCAAATGATTTCGGTGCAATGGAGTGAAGGGATGGTTGCAGAGTGAAACTTATTTTGGTCGCTGGCGCCCTCGCACTCTTCTTCTCTCTCTTCGGAACTCCCGTTTTGATCAAAGCACTTGCCCGGCGCGGCTATGGGCAAATCATCAGAGATGACGGTCCAACTACCCACCACACTAAACGTGGCACCCCCACTATGGGTGGCATCATCATTATTTTTTCCGCACTTATTTCATACTTACTTGCCCACTTAGTACTGGGAAGCACTATCTCAGTTTCAGCAGTTCTTATCCTCGGCCTGGTTGTAGCACTTGGGCTCGTTGGTTTTCTCGATGACTACATGAAAGTCGCGAGACAGAATTCAGCTGGAATATCAGGCAAGGCAAAGATTTTTGGCCAAGTATTTTTTGCTTCCATTTTTGGATATCTCGGAACTCATTTCCCTGATAAAGATGGCCTGACTCCTATCTCACTTAATCTCTCGACCCTGCGCGATACCAGCATTTCACTCGGCCCAATTCTGGTTGTTGTGTGGATTGCATTTATGGTGACCGCTACAAGTAACGGAGTCAATCTCACCGATGGCCTTGACGGTCTTGCTAGCGGTGCATCTGTGATGACCTTCCTTGCTTTCATACTTATTGGAGTGTGGGAGTTCGGGCAAAGTTGTGCGGTAGCAGTGACAGCTAATTGTTATAACGTTCGAGATCCACTTGACCTCGCAGTTCTTGCTGCTGCATTTGCAGGTGCCTGTACCGGATTCCTGTGGTGGAATGCATCACCGGCCAAGATCTTTATGGGTGACACCGGCTCACTTGCACTCGGTGGAGCGCTAGCCGGGATGGCTGCTTCACTTCGGGTAGAGCTTCTCTTAATTCCACTTGGTGGAATCTTTGTCATCATCACGCTCTCAGTTGCACTTCAAGTTATCTACTTCAAAGCAACTGGTGGAAAGCGCTTATTTAAGATGGCTCCGTTGCAACACCATTTCGAATTGCTGGGTTGGGGAGAAGTCACGATCGTGCTGCGATTCTGGATTATTGCTGGCCTGAGTGTGGCGCTCGGACTTGGACTCTTTTATACCCAGTGGGTTGCTGGATAAATACCAGGTAGCTATGCCACAGAATTTATATGTCGAATTATCTGACAAACGCATCCTGGTAGCAGGGGCAGGTGTCACAGGAGTTGCTGCAGCGCGTGCACTGATCAAGCGTGGCGCGCAGGTAAAAGTCACGGATGAAAAGGTTCGAGAGTTGGAAGGTTTTGATCTGCTTGCACTAGCTGATGTAGAAATTTCAGAGTTTGATTTACTACTTTTATCTCCAGGCTGGCGCGAAGATCATCCGCTGGTGAGCTCTGCCCGAAAAATAGAAGTTCCCATCATTAATGAGATCGACCTCGCCTGGAGCCTTAAAAGCCCTACTCAAAAATGGATTGGCCTGACCGGAACAAATGGCAAGACATCAACGGTAGAACTCACCGCACACATGATTCGTACTGGCGGAGTTTCTGCTCTTGCCTGCGGAAATGTAGGAACAACCGTGATTGAAGCTGTTGAATCCCCAGAAAAGTATGAGTTCCTGGTTCTCGAACTTTCATCTTTCCAGCTGCATTGGTTAGAAGATGCGCATTTCGTCTCGGTAGCAATTCTTAATATTGCCGAAGATCACGTTGATTGGCATGGAAGCCTTGATGCCTATGCTGCAGATAAATTCTCTCTTCTAGAAAAGAGCAATACTGCAATTCTTAACGCAGAAGATGGGCGGGTAGTTACCCATAGTGCGCACTGGCAGGGGCGAAAGGTGTTTTTCTCACTGGATACTCCGGCGCCAGGTGAAATTGGAATCGTGGAAGAACTCCTTGTTGATCGCGCCTTTGTGGCAGATGCCCAAGAAGCTGCCATGTTCTGCGAACTCGCTGAAGTATTGCCTACCGTTCCGCACAATGTTTCCAATGCTCTTGCGGCTGCAGGGCTAGCCAGAACTGCTGGTATCGATCACGAGAAGATCCGGGCAGCGATTACGACATTTAGACCTGGACGACATCGCATTGAAACTGTTTTAGAGAAAGATCGCATTACCTGGATTAATGATTCCAAGGCTACAAACCCACACGCAGCAGCTGCCTCAATCATGTCCGCACTTTCGGTGATCTGGGTTGCTGGTGGGCTAGCTAAGGGTGCTGCAATGGGAGATCTCATCGAGCGAGTCAAGAGTCGGGTTCGCATTGCCATTCTTATTGGCGCCGACCGTGAATTAATTGCAGCAGAGTTGCGTTCACACGCCCCACAGATTGAAATCATCATGATTGATGCACCTGCCAACTATCAGATTGGTGCAACTGATAACGCTCTAATGGAGTCGGTAGTCAGAGGCGCGCGCGAGAAGGCGTTGCCAGGGGACACGGTTCTCCTTGCACCTGCGTGCGCGTCTATGGATCAATTTCTCTCCTACGCCGATCGTGGAGATAGATTTACCCAAGCAGTTAAGAAGGTAGTTGAAAATGGCAACTAAGACACGTGAAACTTTCTTAGCCAAACCCGTCAATCATTTATACATGCTATTGGTGAGCGCCGGCGCACTTAGTTTCTTAGGGCTAGTGATGGTTTTTTCTGCCTCATCAATCCATGCACTTGATACGCGTGGAACTGCGCTAGCTATAGTTATACGGCAATTCCTATTCTTGCTCTTGGCACTTCCGCTAGCAGCCTATCTTGCAAAGTTAAGCGCTCAGCAATGGAATGCATTCGGCAAACTTGGATTTATCCTCTCCATTGCAATTCTCATGATTCTCTTGATTCCTGGTGTTGGTAGGACAGTCAATGGAAATACGAACTGGATTGATTTCAAATACTTTGATGTGCAGCCAAGTGAAATTGCGAAATTCTTTATGATCCTATGGGCGAGCCATCAACTGGCTCGGCGAGAGCAAAGTGGCAAGTTTGATACTCATGTTCTGAAGTTGATTGCCCCCGCCTTCTGTTTCATTCTCTTCTTAGTGATGCTAGGCAGGGACTTGGGAACTGCCTCGGTCATTGCCGTGATTTTGGCTGGATTACTCTTCGTCTCAGGAATCAGATTGCGAGTTTTCGGCACTATCTGCGTAATAGGTGCCATGATATTTGCAGCACTTGTCGTGACATCGAGCTATCGCATGCAGAGATTCTTAGTCTTTCTCGATCCATTTGCACCAGAAGATTACAAAGATCTCGGATGGCAGCCAGCCCACAGTTTGCTCGGACTTGCCAGTGGTGGACTCTTCGGTGTCGGCCTCGGTGGCAGTCGTCAGAAATGGGGAAACCTTCCCGAGGCACATACAGATTTCATCTTCTCGGTCATCGGTGAAGAGTTAGGACTTGTTGGGACACTGGGAGTTCTCGTACTGATTGCTACCTTGATTTACAGCATCTTTAGAATTGGATTACGTGCACAAGATCCGATGACTCGATATGCATGTGCTGGAATCGGTGTGTGGATTGCAGTGCAATCATTTTTGAATCTTGGTTCGGCAACGAGCCTTCTTCCGGTCGTAGGAGTCACACTGCCGCTAGTTTCCTACGGTGGTTCGGCACTCGTTGCAACAATTTGCGCTCTGGGCTTTGTTGCTGGTGCGGCTCTGCGCGATCCTGAAGTGCGAAGAGAAATTGTAAAGAAGCGCCAGAAGTGACTCACATTCTCTTTGCCGGTGGTGGCACCGCAGGACATATCGAACCTGCTCTCGCCGTTGCTCGTCAATGGAAATCGGCACATCCCCAAGACCGCATCGATTTCCTGGGCACTTCTACTGGGCTAGAGACAAGACTTATTCCAGAGGCAGGATTTAACCTGCTACTCATCACCAAAGTGCGCATTGCTCGTTCACTCGCGCCTTCATTAATTCTGGCACCGCTGACGCTGATCAAATCTATTGCGCAGTGCCTGACACATCTGCGCGGTGTTGACCTCCTTGTTGGATTTGGTGGATATGTTTCGGGGCCCGCATATATTGCGGCAGCGCTCAGGCGCGTTCCCATCGTTATTCATGAAGCAAATGCCAAGCCCGGTATGGCTAATCGCTTGGGTGCACTTTTTACAAAGCACACTGCTGTTGCTTACCCTGTCACTACTGGTTCTCTTGCGCATTCACTTATCGTGGGCCTGCCGCTAAAAGAAAATATTGCGCTGGCATTTTCGCGCGCCGAGCAAAATTGGAGTGGAGCGCGAGTGGCAGCTAAATCCGCCCTCGGCTTTGATGGGCAGAAGCCGCTGATATTTGTCTTTGGCGGCTCTCAAGGATCGACTGCTATCAATAGCGTGATCACTGAATCTAAGGGTGAGCTGGCAGTGCGAGGAATTCAAATTTTGCATGGCGCTGGTGGCTCAGCCGAAATCATGTCATCGGATGAGAACTACCAAGTTCACCCCTACATTTCCGATATGGCAACAGCGTATTTAGCAGCGGATCTCATTATTTCTCGAAGCGGCGCTGTGACATGTGCTGAGGTGGGTACCTTGGGAAAGTTTGCACTCTTTATTCCGCTGCCAGTAGGTAATGGTGAACAGCGACTGAATGCCGCAGAGTTAGTCAGTAGCGCTCGAGCAGAAATTTGTGATCAAAGAGAGTTCACGTCTAGTTGGCTCATCGGAAATATCGAGCGACTTCTGGCCAAGAGCGCCCAGTGCCAAGCAAGTGGCTCCGCTAAAGATATACAGGCAGCTGCAAAGATTGCATCACTGATGGAATTTGTGCTGGCGGGAGGAAAATAAGTGCACTCCCTACACGGTAAAAAGATTCACTTCATTGGAATTGGTGGTTCTGGAATGAGTGGGCTGGCACGCATCGCCCTCTCTGATGGAATTGCCGTCAGTGGCTCAGATTCCAAAGATTCCACTGTGCTCAGCGCCCTGGTTGCTTTGGGAGCCACTGTGTATTCACAGCATGCAGCCGAAAACGTTGTGGGAGCTGATGTGGTGATCTATTCAACGGCTATCTCATCTACTAATCCTGAGATGTCATATGCAGTGGAGCGATCCATCCCAATCCTTACCCGAGCGCAAGCACTGGCTCAACTCATGGTGGGCACAAAGAGCATTGCAGTTGCTGGCACGCACGGGAAAACCACGACCTCATCGATGTTGACCGTTGCCTTGCAGGCATGCGGAAGTGATCCATCATTTGCCATTGGTGGCACCCTGATGGCGTCCGGTGCCAATGCACATAGAGGAACAGGACAATATTTTGTTGCTGAAGCAGATGAATCTGATGGGTCGTTTATCGAATACAAACCACTGTCAGCAATTGTTACTAATATTGAACACGATCACGTTGACTTCTTTCACACCCCGCAAGAGGTAACAACTGCCTTCGCCAACTTTGCTGCCACCATTTCACCTGGCGGATTTCTTGTTTACTGCGCCGATGATGAAGGTGCTCGCGAGCTAGGTGGGCAATCACACCCATTCACTACCGTCTCTTACGGCGAAGCTGAAGGTGCTGACCTTCGCCTTGATCAGATTTCACTTCTGCCGATGGGATCCAGCGCTCGAGTTATTTGGCATGGTCGCACGGTGGGAACACTGGAGTTGCAGGTTCCGGGCCATCACAATGTGCTCAACGCAGCCGCATGTATTGCAATGGGGCTCAGTCTGGGCGAGCCCATCCACCAACTGCTAGCTGGCCTTCATAGTTTCCGTGGCGCTGGGCGCCGCTTTGAACTCAAAGCCACCGAACATGGAATTCGAATCATTGATGATTACGGCCACCATCCGACTGAAATATCTGTGACCCTAGATGCGGCGCGCAGATATGCAGGTGATGGACGTGTCTTAGTTATCTTTCAACCACATCGCTATTCACGCACCCAGGCTTTCTTGAATGAATTCGCAACCTCACTAGATAAGGCCGATGATGTCACGTTGCTAGAAATCTACGCCGCAAGTGAGAAACCAATCCCTGGAATTTCGGCAGAGCTGATTGCCGAGAAGATGCAACATGGACACTTCATCCCAAATTTTGCACTCGCTGCAGAGCGCATGATTGAGTTAGCCAAACCTGGAGATGTGATCATCACACTGGGTGCTGGAGATGTTAACTCGCTCGCCCCCATCATTGCCGAAGGGCTGAACAAGCGCTTTGCCTAGAGTTAATCGATTCTCACTTATCGCAGCGATGCTGCTGCTAATTTTTGTTGGTCTGATCTATCTCTTTGCATGGTCTTCGGTATTTACCGCCAAGAGCATTGTCATATCTGGGGCGCCAACAGTTGAATCAAAGAAATTAGTTCTTATGACATCCGGTGTTCTAGTTGGGCAAAAAATCGCACGCATCGAACCTCGTTCGGTTGCCCAACGCTTGAGTGCGCTGACTTGGATTCGTGATGTGCAAGTCTCACGTAATTGGATCAGTGGCGATGTGGGAATTGCAATTGAGCCTCGAAAACCCAGTGCATATTTTGCTGGAAAAACCATCGACTCCACTGGGACGATATTTCTGCTCCCCGGATTTAAGGGAGCAGATCTGCCCTATGTCTCTGCCTCTACGCAAGCCCTAGGAGTCGATGCCATCGCCCTCTTTCGCTCTCTTCCACAAACATTTCGAAGCAGGATAATTTCTCTGTCGGCACGTAATGAATCCAACTTCTCCATGCGCCTTGCTTATCAGGGCAGAGAGCTGGCGGTGAAGTGGGGCGCTAACGAGAAAAACGCCTTGAAAGTTCAAGTATTTAACGCCTTGGTAAAACTGCCTGAGAATAAGAATCTTCGCAGGGTAGATCTTTCGGCTGCACATGCACCTATTGTTAAATAGCGATGAGTGATCAATCTTTTTTACATTGATTTCTGCTAAAAATGTATCAATGTGTAGTTGAGAAAATAGTTCGTGGCGGTCTTTGATTACTACTACCTAACGCCATACCTTCAGCGCAAAGATAAAGAGAAGAAATGTAAGTCTCAAGTCGAGGTTTACAGTTCGCAAGGGGGACTCACGTGGCTGCACCACAGAATTACTTAGCTGTCATCAAAGTTGTCGGTATCGGTGGCGGTGGAGTAAATGCAATTAACCGAATGATTGATGTCGGTTTAAAAGGCGTTGAGTTCATTGCAATTAATACAGATGCACAACATTTATTAATGAGTGATGCCGATGTGAAATTAGATATCGGTCGCACATCAACAAAAGGTTTGGGAGCAGGAGCTGCTCCAGAAAAAGGTCGTCAAGCAGCAATCGATCACACTGAAGAGATTGAAGAAATTCTTCGCGGCGCCGATATGGTTTTTGTTACGGCCGGTGAAGGTGGTGGCACCGGAACTGGTGGCGCACCCATCGTTGCAAAGATTGCGCGCGATCTCGGAGCACTCACCATTGGTGTTGTCACAAAACCGTTTTCATTCGAAGGAAAGATTCGTTCCCGTCAAGCAGATGAAGGAATCGAACTACTCCGTGAACAAGTAGATACTCTTATTGTTATTCCAAATGATCGACTCCTTGCCATCTCTGATCGTTCCATTACAGCAGTGGATGCATTTAAGAGTGCTGATCAAGTTCTGCTCTCTGGCGTTCAAGGAATTACAGAAATCATCACACAGCCAGGTCTGATTAACCTCGACTTTGCAGATGTGAAGACAGTGATGACTGATGCTGGATCTGCATTAATGGGAATTGGTTCTGCCCGCGGTGAAAACCGAGCAACCAGAGCTGCTGAGTTAGCAATCTCAAGTCCACTTCTTGAAGCTTCAATTGATGGAGCGATGGGAGTTCTCCTCTCTGTTGCAGGCGGCTCTGATCTCGGTCTCTTTGAAATTAATGAAGCGTGTGAATTGGTTCAAAACGCGGCACATCCAGAGGCACGCATTATCTTCGGAACCACAATTGATGACGCACTTGGTGATGAAGTTCGCATTACTGTTATTGCAGCTGGTTTTGCAGGCGGGGAACCAACAAAGGTTCAGATGCCGGTTATTAACGCATCGACTTTAGGCGGAGTAGCTGATCCCATTCCTTCTAATGATCCGCTCTCTGTCGCACTTGATCTCGACTCATCTAGTTCACGCAAGCGCGTGACCTTTGAAGAACTGATTGCTGAAGATGAGATAGATGTACCAGATTTTATGAAGTAGGCCAGAGGCTCATCGCCATGGAATCGGCTCTATGAATTACCGCTTTACCAATCGCACCGGAGGCGCAAGCACCGGTGCTTTTGCATCTGCAAATCTTGGTTTCCATGTGGGAGATGACCCTGATCATGTCGCTGCCAATCGCGCGCGGTTTTCTAAAGAGTTTGGCCCAGTAGCGTTCATGACACAAGTCCACGGTGATCGAGTAGCAGTTGTGGAAGATGTCAGCGATGTGGATCCCACAGCCGATGCCTTGGTAACTGGAATCCCGGGCATAACGCTGGCAGTGCAAGTAGCAGATTGCATTCCACTCTTGCTCATCTCTTCGCAATCAGTTGCTGCAGTTCATGTTGGAAGAAAGGGACTCGTGAATGGAGTAACACTGCGCGCACTAGAAGTGATGCGAGACATGGGAGCGCGTGATATCCGAGCAGTAATAGGACCTGCAATCTGTGGTGTGTGTTATGAAGTCTCAGAAGAAATCTTCACCGAAGTTACGGCACAGCACCCTGCTGCTGCATCAAGAAGTGCACGCGGCAACCACGCTCTTGATTTACCGGCTGCCCTTGTCAAAGTACTTCAGGGCCAGAAGATCGCAGTTGAAATTGCGGGTGGGTGCACCGTAGAAAGTAGTGAACTTTTTTCATACCGTCGAGATGGAGTGACGGGACGACAGGCTGGGTTGGTCTGGCTATGAACCGTCGCGATGAGATAGCTGCGAATTTGGCGGAGCTTCAGGGGAAAATTACCCGTCCTGATATCACGCTGATCGCTGTGACAAAGACTTATCCGGTAAGTGATGTGCAGATTTTGCATGAGTTAGGTGTGAGAAATTTTGGCGAGAATCGGAACGAAGAAGGGTTGGAAAAAGCTGCTCAAGTAGAGGGGCGATGGCATTTTCAGGGAGAGATTCAAAGCCGCAAGCTACGCGATATAGCACGGTGGGCAGATGTCATTCATTCACTCGATGATGCATCTCACGCCACGAAGCTAAATTCGGTGACTGAAAAAGAGATCGATGTTTTTCTGCAGCTTTCACTCGATGGCGACCCGGCACGAGGGGGAGTAAGGGCTTCAGAGCTTGCTGCCCTCGGCGCGCACCTACACACTTTGCCGAATGTGAATTTGGTCGGATTGATGTGTGTGCTGCCACTTGGCGTCGAAGCGCGGATTGGCTTCACTGAAGTTGCAAAAATCCATCGTGATTTTCAAGGTGAATTTCCTGGCGCACAATCGCTATCGGCTGGAATGTCGGGCGACTTTGAAATTGCCATTGATTGCGGTGCGACACATATACGCGTGGGTAGCCAAATCCTCGGGATGCGCCCGCCCCACGGGTAACCTATTCACATGTCAGCACTCAATAAAATGATGGGCTTCCTTGGCCTGGTCGATACCGAGCAAGAGGGCGCAATCGCAGAAGTTCCATCACGTCCTGCTGCCCCACGTGCGCAACGCGAACGCACAGGCGTCACAGTTCTTGGTTCACATAGCGTTTCCAATTCAGCAAGTCAGCCGGCAATGATGGAAGAGCAAGCTGCTCATTACAACATTGTCACTTTGCAGCCACGTTCATATTCAGAGGCTCGCAAAGTGGGCGAGTACTACCGTGAAGGTAATCCGGTCATCATCAATTTAGATGACATGGAAGAGAGTGAACGCAAGCGCCTTGTAGATTTCTCAAGTGGACTGGTCTTTGGACTTCATGGCCGCATTGAGCGAATTAGCCTCAAAGTTTTCTTGCTCTCACCTGCAAATGTAAATGTTAGCAACGACGATAAAACCGCTGCGCAAGCAAGCTTCTTCAACCAGAGCTGAGGTTATTTTCTATGATTACCTCATTACTGCTGCAAGTAATCGGTCTATTTAAGTTTGCCCTCTTTGCCCGAATCATCATCGATTACGTCAGAATGTTTAAGCGCGACTGGCGCCCATCACCATTTCTCTCATCAATATTTGAAGTGATTTATTCGGTTACCGATCCACCGATGAAGTTTGTCCAACGCTTCGTACCGCCACTGCGCGTGGGCGGAATAGCACTAGACCTTTCCTTTATCGTGATCTTGATTGCGCTCAGCTTGCTTCAGCGAGTAATTCTTATAGTTCTGTAATTCCCTTTACAACTATCAAGCTTTACTCAGCTCGACATTGACACCGAGTTCACTCTCAATAGTTGCAATAGTGGAATCCTCCGTCATGGACAGTGCGAGAACCTCATCTGAGATATGTGCGATATTGGAATTAATTGTTGCAACCATTTCGGCAGGTGCGCTCCACTTAACGTGAATCCGGTCAGAGATATCAAATCCATCACTCTTTCTGCGCTCTTGAATGAGTCGAATTACTTCGCGCACATGACCGGCGGCAATCAGCTCGGGGCTCAGTGCAAGGTCGAGGGCAACGCTTTCACCATCATGGCTAGCAACCATCCATCCGCTCTTTGGTACTTCAGTAATGACTAGGTCATCTAGATCGAGTGCGAACTGACCAACTTCTGCAGATCCAGAACTCCGCAACTGCTTTACAAGTGCGGTGGCATCGGTTGCGCCAATAAGTTTGGCGACATCCTGAACTGCCTTTCCATATTTAGCACCCAATGATTTGAAGTTCGCCTTCACAGAGATATCCACCAGATCCCCATCAGCATCGGCGATATCTTCCAGGTCAATCACATTGAGCTCATCAGAGATTTGCTCTTTCATATCGGCAGGCAACTGGGCCCAGCCTTGAGCTGAGATCAAAGCGCGCTGTAGTGGTTGACGAATTTTGATTCCAGATTCAGCGCGCGCTGAGCGGCCTAGTTCAACAACGCGACGAGTCATTGCCACATGAGCGTTGAGTTCGCGGTCGATAAGTTTTGGATTAGAGATAGGGAAATCTGTTAGGTGGACAGAATCTGAAACATTGGTATCGGCAACGCGCACTAGCTCCTGCCAGGCATGTTCAGTAATGAAGGGAACCATCGGCGCCAAGAGTTGCGTTAAGGTCACCAAGCATTCATGCAGAGTGGCAAGTGCTGCCACATCGCCATCCCAGAAACGTCGACGAGATCTGCGCACATACCAGTTAGAGAGATCATCGATAAAGCGCGCTAGCACTTTACCGGCGGCCTGTGAATCAAAATCGTTATACGCAGAGTCAACCTCAGTAATCAGAGCATTAAGTTCACTGATAATCCAACGATCCATCAGTGAACGATCCTTTAGGGCCGGGCTCTGGGACAGTTCGAAATTAGATGCTTGGGCATAGAGGGCGTGGAATGAGATTGTGTTCCAGTAGGTGAGCAGAGTTTTTCTGACAACATCAGATATTGCATCGTGTCCCACGCGACGAGCAGACCATGGTGAACCGGCTGCCAACATGTACCAACGCACCGCATCTGCGCCATGTTGATCCATTAGTGACATTGGCTCCAGCACATTGCCAACATGCTTACTCATCTTGCGACCATCTTTATCAAGAATATGGCCAAGACAGAGAACGCTCTTATATGAACTTTGATCAAAGACCAGCGTTCCAATTGTCATCAGGGTGTAGAACCAGCCACGAGTTTGATCAATAGCCTCGCAGATAAAATCTGCTGGGTAGGCAGCTTTGAACTTCTCGACCGAGCCGGGCTTATGTGGATACCCCCACTGCGCAAAGGGCATCGCACCTGAGTCATACCAACAATCGATGACCTCGGGAACGCGGTTCATGACCGATGCGCACTCACTGCAGGCAAATGAAATGTCATCTACAAAGGGGCGGTGTGGATCTAAGTTGCTCAACTCTTGGCCGGCAAGCTCGCCTAACTCTTTTAAGGAATCAACGCAGACTTCATGCTTATTTTCACAACGCCAAATGGGCAGTGGAGTTCCCCAATAGCGATTGCGTGAAAGGGCCCAGTCGATATTGTTATTAAGCCAATCACCATAGCGACCAGTTTTAATGGTCTCTGGATGCCAATCTGTCTTGGCATTTTCACGAGTCAATTCATCTTTAATGGAAGTCGTGCGGATATACCAAGAAGGTTGTGCGTAATAAATCAACGCTGTGTGACAGCGCCAGCAATGTGGGTACTCATGTTCATATGGTTGGTGCTTATAGAGCGCCCCACTTGCTTTGAGTTCTTTTACCAGTGGTTTATCGGCATCTTTAAAGAACATGCCACCGACTACTGCAACCTCAGGTAAGAAAGTTCCATCTGGTGCAATCGGATTTACTACTGGCAATCCGTAGGAACGACAGACCAATAAGTCATCGGCGCCAAATGCGGGGGATTGATGCACCAGACCTGTGCCATCTTGGGTTGTGACATAGGTAGCTAGAACAACAAAGTGAGAATCTGGAATATCAACGTAGGTAAATGGACGGGTATATGTGGTGCGCTCAAGCTGGGCGCCCTTGATTGTCTTGAGAATCTCGTGTTCACCTGCAACGACCGAGAGCAATGGCTCGGCAACTACCAATACTTCACTGACATCATCAACAGTTGCTTTGACTACAACGTAATCAACATCTGGGTGCACGGCAATTGCGGTATTTGATACCAACGTCCAGGGCGTAGTTGTCCAGACAAGTAGCGATGCTTTTAGCTCAGCAAGTTCACCCGATGTGATGGGAAAGCGAACATAAACAGATGGATCAACCACAGTCTCGTATCCTTGCGAGAGTTCATGATCAGAGAGCCCGGTTCCACAACGTGGGCAGTAAGGTGCGACTCGATGGTCTTGAACCAGCAGCCCCTTCTTCCAAATTTCTTTCAGGCTCCACCAGACAGATTCAACATATTCAGGTGCCATCGTCCAATATGCTTCATCGAAATCAACCCAGAAACCCATTCGCTCGGTCATCTGCGTAAATGCATCCACATGTCGGGTTACTGATTCACGACACTTATCGTTAAACGGTGCAATCCCGTACTTTTCAATATCGCCTTTTCCTGCAAAGCCAAGTTCTTTCTCCACTGCAATTTCTACCGGCAGACCATGACAATCCCAGCCTGCTTTACGGGTGACGTATCTACCTTTCATGGTTTGATAACGAGGAAATACATCTTTAAATACTCGAGCTTCAATGTGGTGAGTTCCGGGCATTCCATTGGCTGTCGGTGGACCTTCATAAAACGTCCATGGTTCTTCACCTGCGCGAGATGCGGTGCTCTTTTCAAAGATTTCGTTATCACGCCAGAATTTCAGGATTGAGTGCTCCATTGCGGGCAGATCAATCTGGGCGCCGATAGCGCGAAATGGTGATGACATAAAAAATCCCCCAAGAAGTAAAGAACTCTTGGAGGGACGAACTGCGCACAGTTCGCGGTACCACCCGCCTTGTACTGACCGCCATGATGCGGGCAATACCTCTTTATTAGCTCACATCGGCTGGTTCTACCTCACCCTTTTTGGGGCGAATCTTCCAGCGTGCTCCCGAGGTGATCGCCTCTTCAACGCACTTTTCCTGCAAGGTATTACGACTGTAAGTCTAAACCATGCGTGGCAAAGTTGGTTACGAAGAGAAAAAAGCATAGGGTGCGCGGCGTGCCAGGTAAAAAAATAGCAAAGAAGGCGACCAAGAAGGCTGTCGCCAAGAAGGCTCCTGCGAAAAAAGCAAGCAAGAAAGCACCTGCCAAGAAGTCTGCTGCGAAGAAAGCACCGGCCAAGAAGTCTGCTGCGAAGAAATCACCTGCCAAGAAAGTTGTAGCGAAGAAGGCGCCGGCAAAGAAAGTAGCGGCAAAGAAGGCCGCTGCACATAAGGCACCTGGTCGCCCATTCCCATCGAAAATTGGTAAGACGACCCTGACGGTAGATGAGAAATCACAGACTGTTTCAGTTGCAACAGTGATGGCACCAACAACCGCACCGGTTGTTGAAGAACGTCGCTTAGTGATGCCACCACCACCACGCCCAGAAAAAAGTGGAAAGAAGGTTGCACCACTTAAGCCAATCAAGGCCGCACCTACGCCAGTACTTGCAGCTGCAGGTGAAGCGCCATGGAGCGCAGCCGAACTTAAGATCGTGAAGGCCGAGATTTCAAAAGATCTAGAGCGTTTGCGGATAGAACTTGCAAGAGTTGAAGAAGAGATGAATGAGCTGATTTCAGATTCTGGAGAAGGCGCTGGAGATGATCAAGCTGATTCAGGAACAAAGACTTTCGAGCGCGAACACGAGATGTCGCTAGTTAGCAATGCGCGTGACATGGTCTTACAGACCGAACGTGCACTAGAGCGAATTGAAAATAAGACTTATGGACTCTGTGAAGATTGTGGCGCCGCTATTGGTAAACCTCGCCTACAAGTTTTCCCCCGCGCAACTTTGTGCATGATCTGCAAGCAGAAGGAAGAGCGGCGCTAAGGTGCGCCGGATATTTCTCACAGCGTGGACTATTTGGCTCTTTGACTTTGCCACAAAGCAATGGGCAATTTCTGCGCTAGAAGTTGAACCCAAGAAGATTCTAGGTTCATTTCTACAACTTTCACTGGTGAAAAATCCGGGCGCAGCATTTGGCTTTGCTACTAGCCTGACACTCCTGTACTCAATCTTGGCAGTTGTTGTAGTTGCAACAATTGTCTACTTCGCTCGCGCGATTTCATCTCGAGGGTGGCAGCTCACAGCAGGACTGCTACTGGGGGGAGTCATGGGAAATCTCGCAGATCGCGCCTTTCGTGAACCAGCCTTCTTTCGTGGACATGTCATTGATTGGATCGAACTACCGAATTGGCCGGTCTTTAACATTGCCGACTGCGCAATCGTGATTGCGGCAGCTATTGCATTCGTTTTAAGCGTCAGAAATGTTCCACCGATTACACCAGTAAGGTAGTCACATATGAGTAGAGAGTTAAGAACGCTGAGTGTGCCTGAAGGCGTAGCGGGCGAGCGAATTGATAGCGCCCTGACGCGAGTTCTTGGTCTTTCGCGCACATCAGTAGTGAAGTTACTCGAAGATGGTGATATCAAATCAGATGGACGAGCTATGCAAAAATCTGATCGAGTCACCGCTGGACAAGTCATTGAAGTTCTTCTGCCGGCACCGCTTAATCAAGATCCCATTCCACTGACTCCACTTGAGGGTCTTACCGTTGTGTATAACGATGATGACATCGTTGTCATAGATAAGCCGGTTGGCTGCGCAGCCCACCCCAGCCCAGGTTGGATGGGTCCCACAGTTGTTGGTGCACTGATGGCTGCCGGTTACACAATTTCGACATCGGGCCCCGCAGAGCGCGCAGGAGTAGTTCACCGTCTCGATGCTGGCACCTCTGGACTCATGATTATTGCCAAGACAGATGCAGCTTATTTAAAGTTAAAAGAGATGTTTCGCGATCATGATGTTGAAAAGACTTATCACGCACTTGTGCAAGGACATATGGATCCCTCATCTGGAACTATCGATGCCCCGATTGATAGACATCCAAAGGAAGATCATCGCTTTGCCGTTGTTGCAACCGGTAAAGAGAGCATCACGCACTATGAAGTTATTGAGTATTACCGCTCTGTTTCGCTAGTGAAGGTGGAGTTAGAGACTGGGCGCACACATCAAATTCGAGTTCACTTCTCGGCACTAAACCATCCACTTGTCGGTGACACTACTTATGGCGCAGATCCAGTGTTGGGTAAAAAAATGAAGATGTCTCGACCTTGGCTTCACGCTTTAGAGCTTCGCTTTAACCACCCGATTACAGGTGTGGCACTTGAGTTAGTTGCGCCATACCCACCCGACCTACAGGCTTCTTTGGCGTTGCTATCCGAGGCAGTTCTGCCTTAGGCGCTAATGTTGCGCCACCATGCCATCTGAAGATTTTTCAGCTTCACGGGCATCGACGAAAGACTCGTTTGTACATCTACATGTACATACCGAGTACTCGATGCTCGATGGTGCCGCGCGCGTCGGTGATCTCGTTAATGAGGTAGCTCGCCAAGAAATGCCGGCAATTGCAATGACAGATCATGGCAATGTATTTGGTGCCTTTGATTTCTATAAGCAAGCAACTAAAGCAGGCGTCAAACCGATTATTGGAATTGAAGCCTACGTTGCACCTGAATCACGATTTGATAAGAAGCGCGTTCAGTGGGCCGATGGCGGCGAAGATGATGTCTCTGGCGGCGGGGCATATACGCATATGACGATTTTGGCTGAGAACAATCAGGGGCTAGCCAATCTTTTTAAGCTCTCTTCTCTTGCCTCACTAGAAGGTTATTACTACAAGCCCCGGATGGATCGCGAGCTGATCTCCAGATATGCCGATGGACTGATAGCAACAACGGGCTGCCCGGGTGGAGAAATCCAAACGCGTCTGCGTATGGGAAATTACAAAGAGGCGCTACGTGCTGCCAGTGATTATCGAGATATTTTCGGTGCCAATAATTTCTTTCTAGAAATAATGGACCACCACATTGATGTTGAAACTCGCGTCAAAGCCGATCTACTTAAACTGGGCAAAGAACTTAAATTGCCATTACTTGCAACGAATGATCTTCATTACACATTCCATGAAGATGCCGCAGCCCATGAAGCTCTGCTCTGCGTGCAATCTGGTTCTACGCTGGCTGATCCCAAGAGATTCAAATTTGAAAATGATGAGTTCTATCTCAAGACTCCGGCCCAGATGCGCGAACTCTTTAAAGAGATTCCAGAGTCATGCGATAACACCTTGCTCATCGCTGAGCGTTGTAATGTGAAACTACGCGAAGATGAGAACCTCCTGCCTGCCTTTACTGTGCCGCAAGCAGAGACGGAAGATTCTTGGCTGCGCAAAGAAGCAGAACGCGGATTGCATGAACGTATGAAAGATAAGGCAACGCCCGAACACATCACACGTTTACATTACGAACTCGATGTCATGATCAAGATGGGTTTTCCTGGATACTTCCTCGTCGTTGCAGATCTTGTGGCACATGCAAAGAATGTCGGAATTAGAGTTGGTCCAGGACGCGGTTCGGCCGCAGGTTCACTTGTGGCTTATGCACTAGGCATCACTGGTCTTGATCCGATTGAGCACGGACTTTTATTCGAGCGCTTTCTGAATCCAGAGCGAATCTCCATGCCCGATATCGATCTCGACTTCGATGAACGTCGTCGCTCAGAAATGATTCGTTATGCAACTGAAAAATATGGCGAAGACCGTGTTGCTCAGATCATTACGTATGGAACTATCAAATCAAAGCAATCACTTAAAGATTCAACGCGCGTTCTTGGATACCCATATGCCATCGGTGAAAAACTCACCAAGGCACTTCCACCATCGGTGATGGGGAAAGACATCACTCTCTCTGGAGTATTCGATAGTAAAGATGCTAGATACGGAGAAGCGGGGGAGTTTAGACAACTCTATGAAACAGATCCTGACTCCAAGCGAGTGGTAGATCTTGCTAAAGGCCTAGAAGGCCTGAAACGACAATGGGGTGTGCACGCAGCTGGCGTTATTCTCTCGCGCGAGCCTTTATTAGATGTGATTCCAATTCATCGCCGCGAAGCAGACGGTGCCATCATTACTCAATTCGATATGGGAGCTTGTGAATCTACTGGGCTGCTCAAAATGGATTTCTTGGGACTTCGCAACCTTTCGGTATTAGATGACGCCCTACTTAACATTAAAGCAAATCAAAATATTGATGTAGTTCTTGAAGATTTACCGCTGCACGATAAGAAGACCTTCGAACTTCTCTCACGTGGTGACACATTAGGTGTATTCCAACTCGATGGTGGCCCGATGCGAGCACTTCTTCGCAGCATGGCCCCTGATTCCTTTGCTGACATCTCAGCTGTTATCGCACTTTATCGCCCGGGACCAATGGGTGAGAATGCGCATAATAATTATGCCGATCGAAAGAACTCACGGAAACCTGTTGAGCCAATTCATCCTGAGTTAAATCTTCCGCTGCAGGAGATTCTTGGTGATACCTATGGTCTGATTGTCTATCAAGAGCAGGTAATGGCAATTGCACAAAAGGTGGCGGGCTTTACCTTAGGTCGCGCAGATCTATTGCGTAAGGCGATGGGTAAGAAGAATAAAGAGATTCTAGATAAGGAATACATTCCATTTGAAGCAGGAATGAAATCCAACGGATTTTCCGAAGCTGCGATTCAACGGCTATGGGAAGTTTTGATTCCCTTCTCTGACTACGCATTTAACCGGGCGCATAGCGCCGGCTATGGTGTGGTCTCTTTCTGGACGGCCTACTTAAAGGCGAATTACCCGACTGAGTATATGGCGGCGCTTCTCACTAGTGTGCGCGATGATAAAGATAAGTCAGCGCTCTATCTCTCGGAATGCCGGCGCATGGGTATTAAGGTATTGCCGCCAGATGTCAATGAATCGGATGCTGAGTACACACCACGTGGTGTGGACATTCGCTTTGGCT
Source organism: Candidatus Planktophila versatilis (assembly GCF_002288265.1). Classification (NCBI taxonomy): domain Bacteria; kingdom Bacillati; phylum Actinomycetota; class Actinomycetes; order Candidatus Nanopelagicales; family Candidatus Nanopelagicaceae; genus Candidatus Planktophila; species Candidatus Planktophila versatilis. The sequence continues at coordinate 527,798 of NZ_CP016778.1, forward strand.
TAGCTGCGATCCGCAACGTTGGCGAAGGCGTTGTTGCCTCGATTAAAACTGCCCGCGCAACAAAGGGGGCATTTACTTCCTTCGGGGACTTCTTGGCAAAAGTTGATGCCAATGTGTGTAATAAAAAGACCATTGAATCTTTGGTTAAAGCCGGTGCATTTGATTCTTTAGGTCATCCGCGTAAGGGGTTGATGGCTATTCACCTTGAAGCTATCGACTCTGTCATTGAAACAAAGCGCGCGGAGGCAATTGGTCAATTCGATTTATTCGGCGGTGATTCAATTTCACAAGTAGCAAGTATGGATATCGAGATTCCATCGACGGAATGGGATAAGTCCACGCTACTCACCTTTGAACGAGAGATGCTCGGTCTCTATGTATCTGATCATCCTCTGCTCGGGGTAGAGCATGTGCTTCGTTCACACACAGATATGACCATTAGCGAACTACTCGATGAAAGTCCGGCCGATGGCGTTGTGACCATTGGTGGATTAATCACCGGCATCCAGCGAAAAGTTTCTCGCCAGGGCGCATCATGGGCAGTTGTAAACGTTGAGGATTTAGAAGGAGCGATTGAAGTTCTCTTCTTCTCAAATACATATAACCAATATGCACTCTCACTCACCGAGGATCGAGTGGTAGTTGTTAAGGGGCGCTTCTCGCGCACTGATGAGCAAGTCAGATTTACCGCCCTGGAAATGAAGATGCCAGATATTTCCGGAGCACCAACAGGGCCATTACTTATCACCTTGCCAGCAACGCAAGTCACACCTCCGATTGTTGAGCGAATTAAAGAGATCCTGCGTTCTCATCCTGGAAAGCGTGAAGTCCATCTGCACGTCGTAGATCAGCAGAAGACCACCACTCTTAAAATTGACGCGCTAGTAACATCATCGCCAAGTTTGAGCGCCGACCTCAAAGCAATATTGGGGCCGGAGTGCCTGGTCCGGATTTAAGGCATCGGTAATCACGTCACGTGATGCAGCGCTAACAAAGTAGAATGAGGGCGTGATTCGCACCCTTGATTTGCGTGGAAAGAGCCTTGATAAGGCTGGCTATCAAAGCCTGCTTCCACGGGCCACGCTAGATGTGGCACAAGCAATGGTTGCAATCGAACCTATTTTAAAGCGCGTTCGCGAGGGTAGTGAAGCAGACCTGATTGCACTCGCTCAAGAATTCGATGGCGTTACACCAGCATCAATCAGAGTTCCACAATCAGCACTAGATGACGCACTTGCCCAATTAGATCCGGCAATTCGTACCGCGCTAGAAGTTTCTGCCGCGCGCATTCGCATAGTGCACAACGATCAGATTCGCACAGATTCCAAGACCACCGTTGTCGATGGCGGCATCGTCACTGAAAAATGGATACCGGTTGATCGCGTGGGACTTTATGTTCCAGGTGGGCGCGCGGTCTATCCAAGTAGCGTGATGATGAATGTCATTCCGGCCCAGATAGCAAAAGTATCTAGTATCGCTGTTGCTTCACCGCCACAGAAGGAGTTTGGCGGCCTGCCACACCCAACAATTCTTGCAACGTGTGCGCTCCTTGGAATCACAGAAGTTTATGCAGTCGGGGGAGCGCAAGCGATAGCACTCTTTGGCTATGGCATGAAAGATCTCTGCGCCAAGTGCGATTTGGTCACTGGACCTGGAAACATCTATGTCGCCGCTGCCAAGCGTGCACTTCGTGGAATCATCGGAATTGATTCAGAGGCTGGTCCTACTGAGATTGCTATCTTGGCTGATGAAAGTGCAATCGCAGCAGAAGTTGCGGCAGATCTAATTAGCCAAGCTGAACACGATGTGATTGCCGCCGCGGTATTAGTAACCACATCAGAATCACTTGCGGCAGTTGTGATTGCCGAGCTAAAGGTGCGAGTGGCAAAGACGAAACACGCAGAGCGCATAAGAACTGCGTTATCAGGAATTCAGTCGGCGATAGCACTTGTTGATTCAATCGAACAGGGTCTGGATGTTGTCAACGCCTATGCAGCCGAGCATTTAGAGATTCAGACAAAAAATGCGAGTGTCGATGCGTTGCAGATTCGCAATGCTGGCGCAGTATTTATCGGTCGCTTCTCACCAGTATCACTCGGTGATTACTCGGCAGGCTCTAACCATGTATTGCCCACCGGGGGATGCGCCTGTCACAGCAGTGGACTTTCAGTGCAAACTTTCTTACGAGGGCTACATTTCATCGAGTATGACCAGAAGGCATTTACAGATATTGCAAGTACTGTCATTACTCTTGCCGAAGCTGAAGATCTTCCGGCTCACGGTGAAGCGATGACTGCTCGATTGGAAAATTTATGATGAGTCAGGATTGGCCGTCGTGGTTGCCCTTGCGCGGTAATTTACGCGAGCTCTCAGCCTATGGCGCTCCACAGTTACCCGCCGATGCAGTCTTAAATACCAATGAAAATCCATACGCGCCATCACCTGAACTGGCGCAGGCAATTGCCGCGCGGGTATTAACTGTTGCTAGTACCTTAAATCGCTATCCAGATCGCGATGCGCTAGCACTGCGCACCAAGTTGGCAGAGTTTGTGAACAATCTATCTGCGACCTCTTTCACATCTAGAAATATTTGGGCTGCTAACGGCAGCAATGAAATTATTCAATCACTCTTTCTAGCCTTCGGTGGGGGATCAGCTATCGGCTTTACTCCCTCCTATTCGATGCACCCCCTCATTGCGCGCGTGTGTCAGGTTGCGTGGACCAATGGTTCTCGCAGAGCTGATTACTCACTTGATATCGATAGCGCAGTTGCTCAGATTCAAAGCTCAAAGCCTTCCTTAACTTTTATTACAACTCCGAATAATCCAACGGGATCTGCAGTCACCTTCGATGAAATCGAGAAGTTAGCTATCAACTCACCTGGATTGCTTGTCGTTGATGAGGCCTATGCAGAGTTCTCTGATGAAGCATCTGCCATAACTCTGATTGAGAAATATCCACACGTGGTCGTCATTCGCACCATGAGCAAGGCTTTCTCATTCGCCGGTGCGCGAGTGGGATATCTCGTTGCCCACCCATCGGTAATCGATGCCATGTTTTTAGTTCGCTTGCCGTATCACCTGAGCGCTCTGACTCAAGCTGCCGCCGAGGTGGCCCTCGATTTCAGCACCGAACTATTGGCGACAGTGGATCAACTTCGCAGCGCTCGAAATCAGATGGCGCAGGAGTTAGAGGAATTGGGACTCACCGTTCTTCCAAGCAGCGCCAACTTCCTGCTCTTCACCGGTTTTGAGCAGTCATCGCCTGAACTCTGGCAGGCACTGCTTGATAGAGGAGTTCTCATTAGAGATGTGGGATTATTGGGCTACCTAAGAGTCACCATTGGCAATGTGGCCGAGAATAAGAAATTTATAGATTCACTATCGGCATGTCTAGGAGTAGAAATATGAGAACAGCACGCGTTGAACGCACTACGAAAGAGTCGAGTGTTCTAGTTGAACTTAACCTCGATGGCTCTGGTGAGATCTCAGTAGATACCGGCGTTCCCTTCTTTGATCACATGCTTTCACAGCTCGGAAAACACTCTGGATTTAATCTCACCGTGAAGACATCAGGTGATGTCGATGTTGATTCACACCACACTGTGGAAGATACCTCTCTTGCTTTTGGTCAGGCTCTTCGCGAGGCGCTAGGTGATAAAGCTGGCATCCGACGTTTTGGTGATGCGATGGTTCCACTCGATGAGGTTCTAGTTCAGGCAGCTGTGGATCTTTCGGGTCGTCCATATTTAGTGCACCGTCAACCAGAAATTGTGGAATTGATTGGAACATTTGATACCACACTGGGTAAGCACATTTGGGAATCCATCGTTGCAGAGGCTCGAATTGCACTGCATGTGCGAGTTCTTGAAGGGCGCAACGCCCACCACGTTTTCGAAGCGCAATTTAAAGCGGTGGCACGTGCGCTGCGCGATGCCGTTGCAATTGATCCACGAGTTGCAGGGATTCCTTCAACAAAGGGATCTCTCTAACTTCGTGATTGCAATTCTCGATTACGGCTCTGGAAACCTTCGCTCGGCGCAACGCGCCTTTGAAACATCCGGTAAAGAAGTTCTTATTACTTCTGACTATGAAACTGCGCTGAATGCTGAAGGCTTAGTCGTTCCGGGTGTGGGTGCATTTGCTGCCTGCATGCAAGGACTTCTCAATGTCCGCGGAGATCAGATTGTGCGTGAGCGTTATGCAGCAAAGCGTCCAACACTAGGAATATGTGTCGGTATGCAGATCCTTTTTGCACGCGGCATTGAACATGGCGAGCATGCGGGAGTTGGAATGTGGGGTGCCACTGTTGAAAAACTCAACGCACCGATATTGCCGCATATGGGATGGAATACCGTCCGTCCTGCTGCAGGTAGCACGCTCTTTGCAGGAGTTGAAGATCAATCATTTTATTTCGTGCACTCATATGCAGCAAAAGAATCGGCGGGAGTGATGTCCACCCTTGCCCATCATGGTGAAGATTTCATTGCCGCCATAGAAGATGGTGCGCTGAGCGCTACCCAATTTCACCCAGAAAAGTCATCCGATGCCGGATTACATGTAATTAAGAATTGGACGCAGACGTTATGAGTTATTTAGAGCTACTTCCAGCAGTGGATGTCAAAGATGGTCGCGCCGTCAGGCTTGTCCAAGGCGAACTCAGCGCCGAGACTGCTTACGGAAATCCATTGGAAGTTGCTCTGGAATTTCAAGCAGCAGGGGCCGAATGGTTGCACCTGGTAGATCTCGATGCCGCCTTCGGAATCGGTGAGAACAGTGCGCAGTTAGCCGAAGTTGTTGGCCGACTCGATATCAAGGTAGAACTTTCCGGTGGAATTCGTGATGATGAATCACTTGCGCGAGCACTTGCAACTGGATGTACTCGCGTCAATCTTGGAACTGCAGCGTTAGAAAATCCAGAGTGGACTGCTCGCGTGATTGCCGAACATGGTGATCGGATTGCGGTGGGCCTTGATGTGCGCGGACATGTGCTTGCTGCACGTGGATGGACCAAAGAAGGTGGAGATCTCTTTGAAACTATTGAGCGCTTAGAGCGTGATGGATGTGCGCGCTATGTGGTTACTGATGTAACTAAAGATGGAACTCTGCAAGGACCAAATATTGGGTTACTTAAAGAGGTGTGTGCTGTTACTTCAAAGCCAGTAGTTGCATCGGGTGGAATTTCATCTTTGGCAGATATCGCCGCACTTTCGGCGCTGAACTCACTTGGCCTAGAAGGTGCGATTGTTGGTAAGGCGCTCTACGCCGGTGCCTTCACTCTTGCCCAAGCACTCGAGCAGACACGATCATGAGTCTTTCCGTACGAATCATTCCGTGCCTTGATGTCACTGATGGACGAGTGGTGAAGGGAGTTAACTTCACAGATCTTGTAGATGCGGGTGATCCGGTAGAAATGGCTGCGCTCTATAACAAAGAGGGCGCTGATGAACTCACCTTCTTAGATATTTCTGCAAGTGTTGCCGGGCGCGAAACAACTCTTGATGTGGTGCGCCGAACTGCCGAACAAGTTTTTATTCCACTGACGGTAGGCGGCGGTATTCGCACGGTGGAAGATGTGGACCGCTTACTACGTGCCGGTGCGGATAAAATCAGTATCAATACTGCCGCGATTGCTAGACCAGAACTCATCTCTGAAATTGCAGATCGTTTTGGTTCGCAAGTTCTTGTGATCTCTATCGATGCCCGCCGGGCACGAACTGAATCCGGTTTTGAAGTAACAACTCATGGCGGTCGCCAGAGTGCTGGTATTGATGCACTTACCTGGGTTGAAAAAGCGTGCGCACTAGGAGTCGGTGAAATATTGCTCAACTCAATGGATGCCGATGGAACTCGCGCCGGGTATGACATCGGAATGATCAAGGCAGTGCGAGCCGTGTCAAAGGTTCCTCTGATTGCAAGTGGAGGGGCGGGAACCCTGGAAGACTTCAGCGCCGCGCTGGATGCTGGGGCCGATGCCCTTCTTGCAGCAAGCGTCTTTCACTTTGGGGTGCATCGCATCGGGGATGTGAAGAAATATCTGACTGCTCATAATTATTCGGTGCGCAATACCCAGAGCGCGTAAGGCAGAATGAGCACATGAGAGCTGAACTTTCCCCAGAAATACTCGCGCTCTTAAAAGACCCGACAACACTGATTCCTGCGATTGCCCAAGATGTTAATACCCGAGAAGTACTCATGCTTGCCTATATGAATACCGAAGCACTCGCGTTGACTCTTGCAACCGGCAAGGCAACTTACTTTTCCCGAAGTCGCAATGAGATTTGGGTTAAAGGGGAGACATCGGGTCATACCCAGATGGTGCATGCGGTGGCACTTGATTGTGATGGCGATGCACTTCTGATTACCGTCGACCAAGTGGGGGCCGCCTGTCACACCGGTGACCAGACTTGCTTTCACCAAAGCCTTGGTGATTTCTCATGAAAATTGAAGAATTTCGCAAGCACGCACAATCTCACAATGTCATTCCGGTTTATCGAAAACTTCTTGCTGATGGCGAAACGCCACTTAATATTTATAAGAAGTTAGCTCAAAATAAGCCCGGGACCTTTCTGCTGGAGTCGGCAGAGCACGGGGGAGTATGGTCCCGATATTCATTTATCGGTGTGAAAAGTCAGACCACGCTGACCGAAAAAGATGGACAAGCGCTCTGGATTGGAAAACCTCCAGTGGGAGTCCCGACTGGAGTTGATCCACTGACAGCGCTACGTCAAAGTGTTGCCCATTTAAAGTCACCAAAAATTGAAGGCCTACCAACACTTACCGGTGGACTCGTTGGTTATATGGGCTATGACGCAGTGCGAAGACTAGAGAAGTTGCCGACAAGTTCTGCGCGCGATATTGAACTACCTGAAATCGCCTTCATGCTCACCAGTGATCTAGTTGTCATGGATCACTCAGATGGCACCATCATCTTGATTGCCAATGCAATCAACTGGGATGGATCAAGTGAGCGAGTCGATGATTCATATCTTGATGCAGTCTCTCGCTTAGACCGGATGCAAAAGGAGCTACTCGGTCCTATCGCTGGGGACGTGTCGGCCCTTCCTTCGTTTGATAAACCTATCTTTGATCGCAATATGAGCGAGCAGGATTTCAAAAGCAAGGTGGAAATCGCAAAGGAAGAGATTCGAGCTGGTGAGGCATTCCAAATAGTTCTCTCGCAGAGATTTGCTATGCCAACCTCAGCTGATGCGCTAGATATCTATCGCATGTTGCGCCTTAATAACCCCAGCCCATATATGTATCTCTTTAGATTTGAAGATGGATATGACGTTGTTGGTTCAAGTCCGGAAGCACTTGTGAAAGTGACCGGTAAGCAAGTGATGGTGCACCCCATTGCGGGAACTCGCAAACGCTCTGACTCTATTGAAGAAGATGTGCGATTAGGTGAAGAGTTACTGGCAGACCCCAAGGAGCGGGCAGAACATTTGATGTTGGTAGATCTGGGACGTAATGATTTAGGCCGCATCTGTGCACCTGGTTCAGTTGAAGTCATTGACTTCATGCATATCGAGCGGTATTCCCATGTGATGCACATTGTTTCTACCGTCGTGGGCGAACTTGCAAGTGATAAGTCACCGATTGACGCACTCTTTTCAGTCTTTCCTGCTGGAACACTTTCCGGAGCCCCGAAGCCACGTGCGATGGAGATTATTGAATCCCTTGAGCCCACACGTCGCGCGCTCTATGGTGGAGCAATCGGATACTTTGATTTCACCGGCAATATTGATACCTGTATCGCCATTCGAACAGCGCTGGTGCATAACGGGATCGCATATGTGCAAGCTGGCGCCGGAATTGTTGCGGACTCTGATCCCACTGCCGAAAATGATGAGACCCTTAATAAGGCAGCGGCTGTTTTGGGCGCTATCGCAGCTGCCAATGAGATGAAGCGATAGAAACGGTGAAAATTCTTATCTCACTAATCTGCGTGGCAACGATTGCCATTATTCTCAGTCGCAGACTTCGACTCTCAACTCGGTATGAGCGAGCTCCGCGAACTCTCACCCAGTGGAACGCACTGGATAAAGGCATCGATCCCACAGAGGAAAAGCAATGAGCGTTCTTGATTCAATTATTGAGGGCGTCCGTGAAGATCTTGCCATGCGTCGACTGCCGCTATCGCAGATTCATGAAGCGATGGAGAATGCAGCGAAACCATTAGATGCTTACGCATTCCTTTCACAATCTGAGATGAATGTGATTGCTGAAGTAAAGCGATCTTCTCCTAGTAAGGGTGCACTTGCACCCATTACAGATCCAGCTGCACTAGCAGAGCAATATCAAGAAGCGGGTGCATCTGCTGTCAGCGTTCTTACAGAGCGTCGTCGCTTTGCCGGCTCACTTGAAGATCTCGATGCGGTGCGGGCGCGCGTGACTATTCCAGTGCTTCGCAAAGACTTTATGGTTGATGAGTATCAATTCCTAGAAGCACGGGCACATGCCGCCGATATTGTGCTTCTTATTGTTGCTGCTCTTTCTCGTTCTCAACTCAAAGATTTCTATGACCTCTCCTGCGAACTTGGGATGGCCTCACTGATTGAAGTTCACACTGCGCAAGAGCTAGAAAGTGCGATGGAGATTTCACCGCGCATGATTGGCATCAATTCTCGCAACCTTAAGACTCTCGATGTCGATACCCGGGCCTTCGCTGATCTCATCCCGCAGATTCCCGATGAGATTATCCGAGTGGCCGAGTCTGGAATCTCGAGCCGAAGTGATGTTCAGGGTGCGCAAAACTGTGGAGCTTCTGTGATATTGGTCGGTGAAGCGCTGGTTAAGTCTGGGGATCCGATTTCTGCGATGCAGGAGTTGCTGGGTCGCCGGTAGTCTTGGGCTTATGACTACGACTGCCGAGAACGCGCTAGCCGAGATAGCCGGACATTTTGGTCCCTATGGCGGTCGTTTCGTTCCCGAAGCACTGATCGGTGCACTGGAAGAGTTAGATGCGGCGAGAATTTTTGCCCAAACCGATCCAACTTTTATCGCCGAATTAGCAGAGCTACATCGCACTTACACCGGTCGTCCCAGCATCATTACAGAGGCAAAAAGATTCGCTGAGCATGCAGGTGGAGCGCGAATTCTGCTCAAGCGAGAAGATCTCAATCACACTGGAAGTCATAAAATAAATAACGTTTTAGGTCAAGCACTTCTGACAAAGCGAATGGGCAAGAAACGCATTATTGCTGAGACCGGTGCCGGTCAACATGGTGTTGCTTCAGCAACTGCTGCTGCATTGATGGGTCTTGAATGTGTTGTCTACATGGGCGAAGAAGATACAAGACGTCAATCACTGAATGTTGCGCGCATGAAGTTACTTGGCGCCGAAGTTATTCCAGTGACGTCTGGTTCTCGCACACTCAAAGATGCAATTAACGAAGCAATGCGCGATTGGGTAACCAATGTTGAGACAACGCATTACATGCTGGGCACAGTAGCCGGACCGCATCCATTCCCATCTATGGTCCGTGATTTTCATAAAATTATCGGCGAAGAATCTCGCGAACAAGTACTAGCGTTGACTGGGAGATTGCCAGATGCTGTCATGGCATGCGTGGGTGGTGGATCTAATGCAATTGGAATTTTCCATCGCTTTATTTCAGATGAATCTGTACGACTGATTGGTTTAGAAGCAGCAGGAGATGGTGTTGAAACTGGTCGACATGCAGCGACCATCACTGGTGGATCACCTGGCGTGCTCCACGGAAATCGAACTTATGTATTACAAGATGCCAATGGACAGACAATTGAATCTCATTCGATTTCGGCGGGTCTTGATTATCCGGGTGTGGGCCCAGAACATGCCTACCTTCATGACTTAGGTAGAGCGGAATACCGAGCTATCACTGACGCGCAGGCGATGGAAGCTTTCTCACTTCTTTCAAAGACTGAGGGAATCATTCCTGCGATTGAAACAGCACATGCTCTGGCTGGTGCAATGCAGGTGGGTAAAGAACTTGGTCCTGATGCAATTATTCTGATTAATCTCTCTGGCCGCGGAGATAAAGATGTGCAAACTGCGGCGCAGTATTTTGGAATTCCACTCTAAATGAGCACACCGCTTGAAACCCTTTTCACCACTGTTCGCAGCGAAAATCGCGCAGCGCTTATTGCTTACATCCCGGCAGGTTTTCCCACTCAAGAGGGATGCAAAAAGGTAATTCAAGCATTTGTCGATGGTGGCGTTGATGCAATCGAAATCGGTTTTCCCTATAGCGATCCAGTGATGGATGGCCCAACGATCCAAGCTGCAGCCGATAGGGCGTTATCGCAGGGCACTGGGGCGAAGGAAGTTTTCGAAGCACTCAAGCACGCCACAGATTTAGGTGTGCCAGCAGTTGTGATGACATATTGGAACCCGATCGAAAAATACGGAGTAGAAAAGTTTGCCCAAGCGATTTCAGACAACGGTGGCTCTGGTGTTATTACTCCCGATTTAACTATAGAAGAATCAGCAGCCTGGACGGCCGCCGTTGCTCAAAGTGAAATTAACTCAATCTACGTTGTTGCACCAAGCACGAAAGATGCACGGCTTGCCAGTGTGACTGATCATTGCAGTGGTTTTGTCTATGCGGCTTCACTGATGGGTGTGACTGGAACACGCACAAGTGTTTCATCCGGTGCGCCAGATCTCGTTGCTCGGATTCGAAAGAGTACGGATACGGCGGTGGCGGTGGGACTCGGTGTTTCCACGAGAGAGCAAGCCAAGGGCGTGGCAGGGTATGCCGACGGCGTAATTGTCGGCTCAGCATTTATCAATAAACTTTTGGAGTCAGAAGATGAAGCAAGTGGTTTAATTGCTGTGCGTGAACTAGCGGAACAACTAGCACAAGGAGTACGTGAGGGACGATGAAAGCATTTATGCCGTGGTTAGGTCTCGCTGCACGATTGACTCTAGGTGGAGTTCTACTTGTTGCCGGATTCCTAAAATACGATGAGGTAGATAAATCGCAGATGGCTGTGCGAGCCTACGAGATGCTTCCTGTCGCTCTAGCTAATTTCATCGGCATAGTTCTGCCATTCGCTGAAATCGGGATGGGTTTGCTTCTGATCCTCGGCGCAGCTACTCGAATCACAGCAGCGCTCAGCGCCTTGCTCATGGTGGTCTTTGTTATTGGCATCTCACAGGCGTGGGCGCGAGGCCTTTCTATCGACTGTGGCTGCTTTGGAGGGGGAGGCCAGGTTGAGCCTGGAACTGCGAATTACATCACTCCACTGCTACGAGACACCGGCCTATTGGCCCTTGGGATTTATCTTTTTCGCTATCCACAAAGTAAATTTAGCCTTGATAAATCGTCGCAGAAACTGATTCTAGAAAAAGGGATATGAAATGAGCGCGAAGCCACAACCTGGAAAAGATAACTTCACTCGCAACCTTGTTATTGGTGTTGTACTCGGTGTAGTCCTAATCATGCTCGTACCAACGATTATCTCTAAGCAGACCAAGTTAGCTGCAAAGATTCCAGCGAGTGTTTCCGCAGAGCGAGGATATGGAATTGTCTTTAATGGTGAACTCACCGGCGTTCCCGTCCTTGATATTTATGAAGATTTCCAATGCCCTAGCTGCGCACGTTTTGAAGGAACCCAAGGTCAATACCTTGGCTCAATAATTGAAGATAAGAAGGCAACTGTTGTCTTTCACACTCTCTCATTTCTCGGCCCCGAATCCGTTATCGCCGCCAATGCAGCAGCATGCTCGGCCGACGAAGGTAAATTCTTAGCTCTCCACAAGATGCTCTATCAGACTCAGCCTCGAGAAAATTCTGGAGCCTGGACTAATGAAGCACTTGTTGCAGCCGGTGAATCAGTGGGCATTAAGTCAAAAGAATATGAAAAGTGTGTCAACAATGGCACCTATGCCGATTGGGTGGGTAATGTGCAAGCCTCCGCTGCACAGAGTGATGTGAATTCAACTCCAACGGTCTTCATCAACGGTAAGGAACTAGATCGCAATGCCTATTACGATCCGGCTCTCTTTATCGCCGCTGTAGAGCGCGGATAATTTTTGCGCAGTGCAATTCCAACGCCAACTATTTCGGCGTTTGAAATTGGTCCGCTCACTATCCACTTCTATGCTCTCTGCATCATTGCCGGGGTTGCACTCGCAATCTGGTTAGGCAATCGCAGATTTCTCAACTCCTTCCCGCAAGGAGTGGGTGTCGTTGCAGATGTTGCCGTTTTTGCGATCCCTGCTGGTGTAATCGGTGGCCGTCTCTATCACGTAGTGACATCACCTGATAATTACTTTGGTGCAAATTCTCGGACTCTAGATATCTTCAAAATCTGGAATGGTGGCCTTGGAATTTGGGGCGCGATTGCACTCGGTAGTGTGATTGCCTTTTTTTACTATAAGAGAATTGCATCGGCGAAAGATTTGCCATCTTTTGCCTATTTTGCAGATGCACTTGCACCGGGTATTGCAATTGCCCAGGCGATAGGGCGCTGGGGAAATTGGTTTAATGCTGAGCTCTTTGGTCGCCCACTTGATGCACCGTGGGCACTTTCAATTCCACTGCAATCTCGCCCGGCTGGATATGAAAACTTCGAAACCTTTCACCCCGCATTTCTCTATGAATCACTTTGGTGCTTTCTTATTGCCGCAGTGTTACTCGCCGCGCGAAAGCGACTAGTCCCAGGATCAATCTTTCTGCTTTACATCACGCTTTACTGCTTCGGGCGATTCTTCTTTGAAGCTCTACGTATTGATTCGGCACAGTCCTTTGCCGGCCTTCGCCTGAATCAATATGTTGCCGGGTTGTTGTTTCTTGGGGCAGGTGCAGCATTTCTGAAGTTTTATAGACGGACAAGGTAGGATTCGCATATGGCTTTAGAGGATGTATTCCAGCGCAATCTGCATCACCGCACCCACCGTGCCGGTTGGTTGCGGGCTGCCGTTCTTGGTGCAAACGATGGTTTAGTTTCAACTGCCTCGCTCATGATTGGTGTTGCAGCTGCGCGCGCTGGTGAGCAGAGTTTTCTTATCACGGCAGGTGCTGCCGGAATTGCCGCTGGTGCGATGTCGATGGCTGTTGGTGAATATGTCTCGGTTAGATCACAAAATGATATTGAAGAATCAGACAGGCTCCTGGAGATTGAGCACCTAGCAATTGATCCGGAAGGCGAGTTTGAAGAACTTGTACATATCTATATGGAGCGCGGGCTATCTCGTGAACTTGCGGTGCAGGTTGTTCATGCCATGCATGAGCGCAATCCATTGGAAGCGCATCTACGCGATGAGCTAGGTCAGCATCCGCATACAAAGGCACGTCCAGTGCAAGCAGCGGTGGCGTCGGCAATCGCATTTACGTTCGGAGGGTTAATTCCATTTGTGGGCGCATTCGCACCGACCTCCGGAGCAGCCGCATCGAGCATCGTTGGATTCACCATCGTAGGTCTGGTAATTACCGGAGTTGTGAGCGCGCGCACAGCTGGGGCAAAGATACTGACCCCGACACTGCGAGTTATTGCGGGTGGCGTGTTGGGTATGGCTATCACCGCCGGGATTGGTCACCTCTTACATTTGAGTGGCATCTAAAGCACCCCCTTGCTACCCTTTTGACCAATAGTTTTTAAGATAGTCGGGCCAATGATGTCCCTGAGTTAGCTAGAAATAGAGGGGCATCAGCGAATGGCACTTTCATCGAATTATCCTGTCGCACAGGGTCTTTACGATCCCGCACAAGAACACGATGCATGCGGCGTTGCGATGGTTGCCACCTTAAATAAAATTGCTACACATGACATTGTTGCCAAAGCACTTACTGCACTTCGCAATCTAGAACACCGTGGCGCATCTGGTGCGGAACCAGATAGTGGTGATGGTGCTGGAATTCTGATTCGAGTCCCTGATGCTTTTTATCGCGCCGAAGTTTCATTTACGCTACCTGTCGAAGGATCCTACGCAACTGGAATTGCATTTATCGCACAAGGCGCCGAGGTTCGCACGCAAATTACCAAACTTGCAGATGAAGAAGGTCTCACCGTCCTTGGTTGGCGCGAGCTACCAATTAATTCTTCTGCTCTAGGAAAGACCGCCCTCTCTGTCATGCCGCGCTTTGAGCAACTCTTCGTTGCTGGAAAGAAAAATGAAGCAGGAATCATTCTTGACCGTTTGGCATTCGCACTTCGCAAGCGTGCTGAGCACGCACTTGATCTCTATTTCCCTTCATTGTCATCACAGACAATTGTTTACAAGGGCATGCTGACAACCGGACAATTAGAAGAATTCTTCCCAGATCTCAGTGATACTCGAGTTGTTTCACCACTGGCTCTGGTGCACTCACGTTTTTCTACCAATACCTTCCCATCATGGCCACTTGCCCACCCATATCGATTCATCGCCCACAACGGCGAAATCAACACAGTAAAGGGAAATAGAAATTGGATGCGAGCTCGCGAATCACTTCTTGAAAGTGATGTCTTAGGCAAAGATCTAACCCGACTATTTCCTATCGTTGAAATGTCAGGTTCTGACTCAGCTTCATTTGATGAAGTACTAGAACTTCTCTATCTCGGTGGTCGCTCACTCCCACACGCAGTTTTGATGATGATTCCAGAAGCCTGGGAGAACCACGCGACCATGTCCCAGAAGCGTCGCGACTTCTATGCATTTCATTCATCATTGATGGAGCCATGGGATGGACCAGCCTGCGTTACTTTCACAGATGGCCACCAAGTGGGCGCTGTGCTGGATCGCAATGGACTTCGCCCATCTCGATACTGGGTAACAGCTGACGGTCTCGTTGTTCTGGCATCTGAAGTAGGCGTTCTTGATATTCCAGCGGAGAAGATTGTCCGTAAGGGTCGTTTGCAACCAGGAAAAATGTTCCTTGTTGATATCGAAGCTGGCCGCATTATTGAAGATGATGAGATTAAAGATTCACTAGCTGATGCAGCCCCATATGGCAGCTGGTTAGCCGATGGAATGATCAGACTTTCTGATCTTCCGGCGCGCGAACATATTGTCTATCCGCATAAGTCAGTGCTGCGCCGTCAAAAGGCATTTGGATATACAGAGGAAGAAATTAAAATTATCGTCACTCCGATGGCTAAAGGCGGGGGAGAAGCACTTGGTTCCATGGGAACTGATACGCCTATCGCTGCCCTATCGGCAAAGCCACGCCTGCTCTTTGATTACTTCACTCAGCTCTTTGCGCAAGTAACTAATCCGCCACTGGATGCTATTCGCGAAGAGTTAGTAACAAGCTTGGGTGGAGCTATCGGTCCAGAACACAATCTGCTTGATCCTGGTCCTGAGTCATGCCGCCAGATTTCCATTGCCTTTCCGGTAATTAACAACGATGAGCTAGCAAAGATTATTCACGTTAATGCCGATGATAATTATCCTGAACTTGAGTCCTACGTCGTTCGGGGACTCTTCCCGGTCACAGGTGATGGCAACACCCTGCAGACTCGTTTGGAAGAGATTAAGAAGGAAGTTTCCCAAGCGATTGCTAATGGCGCACATATTATCGTGCTCTCAGATCGCGATGGCGATGCCGAGGATTGCCCAATTCCGTCACTGCTACTTACCGCCGCTGTTCACCACCACCTCATTCGCGAGAAGACTCGTACCAAAGTTGGCCTCGTTGTTGAAGCGGGCGATGTTCGAGAAGTTCACCACGTTGCACTTCTGATTGGTTATGGCGCAGCTGCAGTAAATCCATACCTAGTAATGGAAACTGCCGAAGATTTAGTAACGCAAGGAGTTATTACCGGCATTACCCCGGAAAAGGCGGTTGCCAACGTTATTAAGGCGCTGGGCAAAGGCGTTCTTAAAGTAATGTCCAAGATGGGTATTTCAACTATCGCCTCCTATACCGGAGCGCAGGTCTTTGAAGCTATTGGTTTGGGTCAAGATCTCGTTGACGAATACTTCGTCGGAACCACTTCTCGCTTAGGTGGAGTGAGTTTGGATGTCATCGCGCAAGAGACAATCAGACGTCATCACCTGGCATACCCGGTAGGTGGAGAGATTCCTGGCGCCAAGCGCTTGGCCGTTGGCGGGGAATATCAGTGGCGCCGCGATGGTGAGCCACATTTATTTAATCCAGAGACTGTTTTCGCACTTCAGCATGCAACTCGCAATAAACGCTATGACATCTTCAAGCGCTATACCAATCAGGTTAATGATCAGAGTAAAACTCTGATGACTCTGCGTGGGCTCTTTGCATTTAACACCTCACAGCGCGCGCCAATCTCTATTGATGAAGTTGAGCCAATTTCTGAAATTGTGAAGCGATTCTCAACTGGCGCGATGTCTTATGGCTCGGTTTCACAAGAAGTCCATGAGACGCTGGCTATTGCCATGAACCGCATCGGTGGTAAATCAAATACAGGTGAAGGCGGAGAAGATGCTTCGCGCTTCCTTCCGATGGCTAACGGTGATTCCAAGAACAGTGCCATCAAGCAAGTTGCTTCCGGTCGTTTTGGTGTGACAAGTAATTACCTCATGAACGCCACAGATATTCAGATCAAAGTGGCACAGGGTGCTAAGCCTGGCGAAGGTGGGCAACTTCCTGGATTCAAGGTCTATCCATGGATTGCACAAGCACGTCTTTCAACTCCCGGTGTGGGACTCATTTCCCCACCGCCTCATCACGATATTTATTCGATTGAAGATTTAGCGCAATTGATTCACGATTTAAAGAATGCTAACAAGGATGCACGTGTTCACGTCAAGCTTGTTGCTGAAGTGGGCGTGGGAACCGTTGCAGCTGGTGTCTCTAAAGCACACGCAGATGTTGTTCTGATCTCTGGCCATGATGGTGGAACAGGTGCATCTCCACTGACTTCACTTAAGCATGCGGGCGCTCCATGGGAGCTAGGGCTTGCCGAAACCCAACAGACGCTGCTGCTTAACAACTTGCGTGATCGCATCGTTGTGCAGGCAGATGGCCAGATGAAGACAGGTCGCGATGTAGTAATTGCAGCACTATTGGGTGCAGAAGAATTCGGTTTTGCAACTGCGCCATTGGTTGTCTCTGGTTGCATCATGATGCGCGTATGCCACCTAGATACATGTCCGGTCGGTATCGCTACCCAGAACCCAGAACTACGTAAGAAGTTCTCTGGAAAGCCTGAATTTGTTGAGACATTCTTTGAATACATTGCCGAAGAAGTTCGTGAAATTTTGGCATCCCTTGGTTACAAGACATTACTTGAGGCAATTGGCCACGTGGAAAACCTTGATACCCGCGCCGCTATTGATCACTGGAAGGCGAGCGGTTTAGATCTTTCTCCACTTCTAATGCGTCCTGATGTAGATTCACCATTGCATAACACCACTAAGCAAGATCACGGATTAGCAGCAGCACTTGATAACAAGCTCATCGAGCTATCAAAGGCAGCACTTGAGTCCAAAGAATCTGTGCGCATCGATGTGCCGGTGCGAAATGTGAACCGTACCGTGGGAACAATGTTGGGTGCAGAGATCACACGTCGTTATGGGTCCGAAGGACTTCCTGCCGGAACTATTGATGTGACGCTGCATGGATCTGCGGGCCAATCACTGGGTGCATTTATTCCACAGGGGCTAACCATTCGTATGTATGGAGATGCCAATGATTATGTGGGCAAGGGAATTTCAGGGGGCCGAGTAATCGTGCGCCCAGATGAGAAGGCCACATTTAAATCTGAATCAAATGTAATTTCCGGAAACGTCATCGGCTACGGAGCAACATCAGGAGATATCTACATCCGCGGCCTTGCTGGTGAAAGATTCTGTGTGCGCAACTCTGGCGCTACTGCAATTGTTGAAGGCGTGGGCGATCACGCACTTGAATACATGACTGGTGGCACAGTGGTCATTCTCGGCAAAACTGGCCGAAATATTGCAGCAGGTATGTCTGGTGGACGTGCTTTCGTATTAGACCTTGATACCGCAATCGTTAATACCGAGATGGTTGATGTCTTGGCAGTGCCGGCAGATCAGCGTGAAAACCTGCGCGCCTTGCTATCTTCTTTCCACGTTGAAACAGGTTCTGAGATTGCGGAATCAATCCTTAAGAATTGGGAGACAGAGCTTGCGCGCTTCTCACTGATTATGCCTCGTGATTATGCTCGCGTGCTAGCAGCGATTGAGAAGGCTAACCGAGAAGGTTTACCAGTTGACGAGTATGTAATGGAGGTTGCAGCAAATGGCTGATCCAAAAGGATTTATGACGACTCCGCGCGAGACGCCAAAGCGACGTCCGGTCGATGTTCGTATTCAAGATTGGCGTGAGGTCTATGAACCACAGTCGATGGAGCATCTGCAAAAGCAGGCAGGTCGCTGTATGGATTGTGGAATTCCGTTCTGCCACTCTGGCTGCCCGCTAGGAAACCTGATTCCAGAGTGGAATGACCTGATTTTTCGTGGCGATAAAGTCGAAGCTATTGATCGTCTGCACGTTACTAATAATTTCCCTGAGTTCACGGGTCGACTATGTCCTGCGCCATGTGAAACAGCGTGTGTTGTCGGAATTAACCGTGATGCAGTCACCATTAAGCAGATTGAACTTCGCACCATTGAAGAAGCATTTGATGATAACAACGTAAAGCCCTTAGCCCCTGAGCGTCTTACTGGAAAGACTGTGGCTGTCATTGGCTCTGGCCCTGCCGGGTTAGCTGCGGCGCAACAACTTACTCGCGCTGGACACACAGTTGCTGTCTATGAGCGAGCAGATAAAATTGGTGGACTCCTTCGTTACGGAATACCAGAATTTAAGATGGAGAAGCACATCGTTGATCGCCGCCTTGCACAGATGGAGCAAGAGGGAACTCGATTCCGCCCAGGTGTTGATATCGGTGTGGATCTCACTGGTGCCCAACTTCGCAGCACCTACGATGCAATCGTCCTTGCCATTGGTGCAACGCAGTGGCGTGATCTTCCAATTCCAGGACGAGAAAATAAGGGCATCTACCAAGCGATGGAATTTCTTCCTTGGGGAAATAAGCAAGCTTTGGGAGAAATCGAAGAGTCACCTATCAATGTTGCTGGAAAACATGTAGTCATTCTTGGTGGCGGAGATACCGGCGCGGATTGCTTAGGCACTTCGATTCGACAAGGTGCGGCCAGCATCACGCAAATTGAAATTATGCCGCGTCCAACAGATGAACGTCCTTCATCACAACCTTGGCCGACCTACCCAATGATCTATCGCGTATCTAGTGCACACGAAGAACTCGACAACCGAGTCTTCTCAGTGAGCACACAAGAATTTATTGGCGATGGAAACGGGAACCTTAAAGCTCTTAAGATTGTGGAAACTAAGTTTGAAAATGGAAAGTTCGAACCTGTTCCAGGCACTGAGCGCGAGATTCCGGCGGACTTTGTCTTCCTAGCTATGGGATTCACTGGACCAGAAAAGTCTGCCATCATCGAACAACTTGAAGTTGGTCATGATGATCGTGGCAATATTTCCCGCGATGAGAATTTCCAATCAACTGAAGAAGGAATCTTCGTGGCAGGAGATGCTGGGCGCGGGCAATCACTGATTGTCTGGGCGATAGCCGAAGGTCGCGCAGCTGCTGCAGCTGTAGATCGCTACCTCGTGGGGGAGACGCAGTTACCTTCACCGATTGAGCCCACTACTCGCTCGCTAATGGTTTAAATCAGGTTTAACCCAGTGGCTTAATCGCCATTACACCCGAAGTTCACGTCAGCGACGCCGTAACTTCACCACAAGCCTAGATAGGGTAATCACATGCGTCGCGCAAAAATAGTTTGCACCTTAGGTCCAGCAGTTGAGTCTCCAGAGAAAGTAAAGGAGCTCATCGAAGCCGGAATGAATATGGCTCGCTTAAATCTCTCCCATGGTTCCTATGAAGAACACCAAGGGCGCCTAGACCGAGTGCGTGCAGCTGCGAAAGAGGCGGGAAAAGCTGTTGCAGTTCTGGTTGATTTGCAAGGACCAAAGATTCGTTTAGCTCGATTTGAAAACGGACCACACGAGCTATCACGTGGGGATATCTTCACCATTACTACCGATGAAGTTGCTGGAACAAAAGAGCGCGTTGGTACTACCTATAAAGGTCTGCCTGGAGATTGCAAAGCTGGCGATCGTATTCTTATTGATGATGGAAAAGTGACAGTTGAAGTCATCGAAGTAAAAGGTAACGATGTCATCACCAAATGTATTCAGCCTGGCTCAGTGAGCAATAACAAGGGAATTAACTTGCCGGGTGTTGCCGTCTCGGTGCCAGCGATGTCGGAAAAAGATGAGAATGACTTGCGCTGGGGACTCCGTGCTGGCGCTGATTTCATCGCACTTTCATTTGTTCGTAATGCCGCAGATGTGAAAGATGTGCACGCAATCATGGACGAGGTGGGAATCCGCGTACCTGTTATTGCCAAGATTGAAAAACCTCAAGCAGTAGCAAATCTGGAAGAAATTATCGCCGCCTTCGATGGAATTATGGTTGCTCGTGGCGACCTCGGTGTTGAGCTGCCGATTGAAGATGTTCCGATGGTGCAAAAGCGCTGCGTCGAACTCTCTCGTGATGCGGCAAAACCAGTCATAGTTGCAACACAGATGCTGGATTCCATGATTTCCAACTCTTCTCCTACGCGCGCTGAAGCAACTGACTGTGCAAATGCGGTACTCGATGGCGCAGATGCGCTCATGCTCTCCGGTGAAACTTCTATTGGTGAATTTGCGATCCAGGCGGTTGAAACTATGGCACGCATTATCGAGCGCACTGAAGAGCTAGGCCTAGCTCGAATTCGCCCACTTACCAATAACCCACGTACTAAAGGTGGCGCAATCACAAAGGCGGCAGCAGAAGTAGGGGAAATTCTGGGTGCCAAGTTCCTGGTGACATTTACTCAATCTGGTGACTCTGCGCGTCGTATTTCACGACTTCGTTCACCGATTCCTATCATTGCAATCACTCCTGATGTCGGTACCTATAACCGGCTGGCATTGACGTGGGGCGTTGAGTCATTGATAATTTCGATGGTCAAGCACACTGATGAGATGGTTCTACAAGCAGATAAAATCCTTATCGATGGAAAGCGTGCTGAAATAGGCGAGCCTGTCGTGATTGTCGCTGGATCTCCACCAGGAATACCTGGTTCAACGAATGCGATGCGAGTACACATTGTGGGTGATGCCGTGAACGGCGTTGTTCCTGCTTATCGTTAATCCACAACGCTCACCGTTTCACCTATCTGCCGACTTCTAATACGATATGGGCTCACGCCTCGGTACTCCAACGGTAGAGAGGGCAGTCTCAAACACTGCATAGTGTCGGTTCGAATCCGACTCGAGGCACATGAGCAATGAAACGAGTGCCAAGAAGGCTGTCAGAATTCTGGTCGCCGAAGATGAAGCTCTGATTCGCATGGACCTCGTGGAAATGTTGCAAGAGGCGGGTTATGAAGTAATTGCCCAAGCAACTAACGGCGAAGAAGCAATTGCGTTAGCGCTAGAACACCAACCAGATCTGGCAATCCTTGATGTGAAGATGCCGGTGCTTGATGGCATTTCTGCGGCCGAAAAGATCATTGCAACTGCTCCAGTATTAATGCTCACAGCATTTAGCCAACGTGAGCTCATTGACCGCGCGCGAGATGCTGGAGTAATGGCATATGTGGTTAAACCATTTACTATCGGTGATCTTGTTCCCGCTATCGAAATTGCCATCAGTCGCCACACACAGATGCAATCACTGGCAGTTGAAGTTGCTGACCTACACGAGCGACTAGAGACTCGCAAAATAATCGATCGTGCTAAAGGAATCTTGATGAAGGCGCTAAACCTTTCAGAGCCAGAGGCATTTTCCTGGATTCAGCGGGCGGCGATGGACCGGCGCCTCAGTATGAAAGAGGTCGCCCAGGCCGTGATTTCACCTGAAGCCGCCCTGGATAAATAGGCCGATTTCCAGCCTTTTTGTAATCCAAAAGTAATAACTCATGCGGGAAAGGCCGGAATTCCGCCTTGTCTCAAGTGCGGGTTGAGCATTACTCTTAGCACTTCCCTGTCCCGGGACACATGAAATACGAAACAGGAAGGCAATACATGAATAAGAAGATCGTAAGCGGCTTCGCAATAGCTGCTGCTGCAACACTTGCATTCGGTGCAGTTGCAACAGCTCCAGCGAACGCAGCACCAAAGAAGTCAGTAAAGCTTGCATATATGGGCCCACTTACAGGTGGCGCTGCAGCACTAGGTTTGGATCAGATTCCAGGTGCTATCTGGGCTATTGATCAGTACAACCGTACAAACCCAAAGGTAAAGATTGAACTCGTAAAGGCAGATGCTCAGTGTGACGGAACAGTCGCAGCGAACGTTGCTCCTGGAGTTGCTGCAGATAAGGGAATTATCGGCGTTATCGGAACAGCATGTTCTGGTGAAGCTCGTAACTCATTTCCTGCATACAAGGCTGCTGGCCTAACAATGGTTGCTCCATCAGCTTCAGCTGTTGACCTTACAGACCGTAAGTCAAAGTCAAACGGCTTCCCAATTTTCCACCGCGTTGTTGCTAACGACGGATTCCAGGGTCCAGCACTTGCTAAGTACGCAGCACGTGGCGTCAAGGCACCTAAGTACTTCTTGGTTGACGATCAGTCACCATACGGTTCTCCGCTTATCAAGAAAGACGTAACACCAATTGCCAAGAAGCTTGGCACGATCGTTGGAACAGATTCAGTTGCTCAAAAGACTGCAGACTGGTCATCAGTTGTTGCAAAGATTAAGGCATCTGATGCAAACGTCGTTGTATTCGGTGGTTATGACTATGACGCAGGCCCATTCGTTAAGGCTCTTAGAGCTGGCGGATATACAGGTATCTTCGCTGGTGGCGACGGAATCAACACATCTGATTTCATTAAGCTTGCTGGTGGAGCGACAATTGCTGAAGGCGTTCGTATGTCTGCCGCTTCAGTTCCTTTCGATACATTGTTGACAGCTGCAGAACTTGCTGACTTCACAAAGGTAACTGGGGTCAAGGTTCCAGGACTTTATGCTGAAACAGCATGGACAGCTACAAACGTATTCATTCAGTGCATCAAGGAAGGAAAATTGACTCGTCCAGCTATTCAGGTGTGCGTGAACTCAGGTACATTCACAGCTGCTGACAAGACAAAGTTCCGGTTTGACCGTTACGGCGACCCAACAGTTGCAGCAGCAGTTGCTGGTTGGTACGTTAAGAATGGCGCAATTGTCTTCGACACAGTCGATTTCTAATTTCGCTGGAATTTCTTAAAACTGTGTAGTAGGCGTGGCCTCCGCTAGGAATATCTAGCGGTGGCCACGCTTCTCAAATTTCAACACTTATCAGATGGGCTCACATGAATTTTTCAGTTATCGGTAGCCAGTTCTGGTCACTCGCTTTTCAAGGACTAGCACTGGGGCTCATTTATTCCCTTGTCTCACTCGGATACACGATGGTGTACGGAGTTTTGAGACTTATTAATTTTGCAAACTCTGAAGTATTCATGGTCGGAACATTTTCAGTTCTCTATTTACAGATAAATATCCTTGGGGTTCCAATAGGCCAGCCAGCCCTTCATGGCGTCAAATTGATTGCGTATCTTGCGATTTCGCTTATTGGATCAATGATTGTGTGCGCCTTGCTTGCAATTCTGGTCGAGCTCGTGGCTTATCGTCGCCTTCGCGCTCGAGGAGCAAATAGACTTGCTTCTCTGATTTCTGCAATCGGTGTTTCAATTGCATTACTTGAAGGATTTAGCATGCTTACCGGTGCAAGGGGTCAAATTGCACCTCGTTTACTTGATAAGTGGAGCTTCGGTGAAGTTGCGGGCGCCAATTTTAGAATTGATCAAGTTATGGCGATTGTGATGCCAATCTTGATATTCCTCATTCTTGATCGATTTGTCACGAAGTCTCGACTTGGAAAATCTATCCGTGCCGTGTCCATGTCAGAAGAGAATTCGAAGTTGATGGGAATCAATATCAACCAGGTGATTACATTGACTTTCTGTATTGGTGGTCTCACTACTGGTGCCGCAGCATTTCTTTACACGACAGTCTATGAAAACACAGTCTTTAACGTTGGATTTAACATGGGCATAGCTGCATTTACTGCAGCAGTTCTAGGTGGAATTGGAAACCTTCGTGGTGCCTTTTATGGCGGCCTCGCCCTGGGCATGCTCGAACAATTTGCTTCAGCAATTCTTGGTTCGCAGTGGAAGGCAATCACTGTTTTCGTGGTGCTCGTAGTAGTTCTACTATTTAAGCCAAACGGCCTCTTTGGTGAAGCCGTTCAGCAGACGAGGACATGATCATGAGCCGATTAAAGAGTTTCAATCTTCGCGATTTAGGTGCCTCTATCTGGGACGGATGGAACCGTCCGACCCGAACTCTCTTCGTCCTTGCGGTGATTTCACTCGTCTCGCTTCTCCCATTCGCCGCATCTTGGGGACCAACAAGCTTTATGAATACCCCAATTACCTCTTTCCAGAACGTATTGGTTTATCCAGTCGGCATGTTTGTTCTGATGGCCCTTGGTCTCAATATTGTGGTCGGCAAGTCTGGTCTCCTGGATCTTGGGTATATCGCATTCTTTGCAATCGGTGCCTATAGCCAGGCAATACTCTCGACCTTCTTCGGTTGGAGCACGTGGGTAATCCTTCCATTCGGTATCGGCTTCGCCATGATCTCGGGAGTCCTTCTTGGGTTGCCAGCCCTTCGCCTTCGCGGAGATTATTTAGCTATCATCACTCTTGGATTCGGAGAGATTGTCCGAATCGTTGCGCTGAATCTCGAAGTAACTGGCGGACCTAGCGGAATTGCAGGTATTCCTAATCCTCCAGGTTTCTTTGGGCTCAAGTTTGACATCATGCATCCTCAGAATTTTTTCTGGGTCGTTTTTGCGCTTATCCTCTTAACAATCTGGATGATTCGTCGCTTTACGGTGCGTCGTCCAGGGCGTGCCTGGGAAGCGATTCGTCAAGATGAAGATGTTGCAGAGTTGATGGGCGTGAATACCCTTGTTTATAAGCTCTGGTCATTTGTGATTGGTGCAGCAGTCGGTGGAGCGGCAGGCGTAATCTTTGCATCGAAGGTCATGGTGATCTCACCAGATATGTTTAAGTTTGACATATCTATTTTCATTCTTGCTTGTGTCGTATTTGGTGGAATTGGAAATATCTGGGGTGTAGTTCTTGGTGCTTCCGTTCTGGCCTTCTTGCCAGAACGTATTCGATTCTTGGCTGACTCCCGACAGCTTGTCTTTGGTATCGTGCTTGTCTTAATGATGAATTTGCGTCCCGACGGACTCTTGCCTCGCAAGAAGCGAGAAAAAATTTCAGAGAAGAGCTCAAAGTAAATGTCAAAGAAACTCCTTGAACTCAAAAATGTCACCATTAAGTTTGGTGGCGTGACCGCTCTCAATGAGGTCAACTTCCATGTCAACGAAGGTGAAATCTGTGCGCTCATCGGACCAAATGGTGCCGGCAAGACAACAGTTTTTAACGTCGTGACCGGTGTTTATCCGATTACATCTGGAGACATTATCTTCGGCGGCAAGAACCTCAAAGGTTTGAAGCGCCACCAAGTAACAAAGTCAGGCTTGGCACGTACATTCCAAAATGTTCGCCTCTTTGGGGATATGACGGCCCTTGAAAATGTCATTACTGCGACCGACGTTCATAAGAAGACGGGCCTCGTTCGTGCCCTCTTCGGTACACCTCTTAATCGACGTGAGGAAAAAGAGAGCAAGGCGCGTGCACATGAGCTCTTAAAATTCATGGGAATCGATCACCGCGCAGATCAATTAGCCAAGAATCTTCCATACGGAGATCAGCGTCGTCTTGAAATTGCTCGAGCACTCGGCACGGAGCCACAATTGTTACTTCTTGATGAACCAGCTGCGGGATTTAATCCAGCTGAAAAAGTAGCACTTGCTGAGTTGATTAAGAAGATTCGTGATAAGGGATATACCGTGCTTTTGATTGAACACGATATGTCGCTTATCATGGGAATCTCTGATCGTGTTGCAGTGCTGGATTTTGGTCAGAAGATTGCAGATGATCTTCCATCGGTTGTGCAAAATGACCCTCGAGTAATTGAGGCTTACCTGGGAGTGCCTGCAGATGAATCTTGAAATTAAGGACCTTCGAGTTCACTACGGCAAGATTGAGGCGATCAAAGGTGTATCAGTTGTTGTCAATCAAGGTGAGATTGTCACTCTCATCGGCGCTAACGGCGCAGGTAAGACAACAATTCTTAAGACCATCTCTGGTCTTCGTCCAGTTTCCAGCGGAAGCATCACATTTGACGGTGAAGATATCAACAAGATTCCTGCACATAAGCGGGTTGATCTCGGTATCTCGCAAGTTCCTGAAGGTCGCGGAATTTTTCCCGGTATGACAGTTCTTGAAAATCTTGAGATGGGAAAGTTCAACCGCAAGAATCGTAAGGCCGAAATGGATGAAGACCTTGACCGTGTTTACACCTTATTCCCACGTTTAAAAGAGCGTGTATCACAAGCAGGCGGAACTCTTTCAGGTGGCGAACAGCAGATGCTTGCAATGGGTCGTGCTCTCATGGCTCGTCCGAAGGTATTACTCCTTGATGAGCCATCTATGGGGCTAGCACCACAGATGATTGCAAATATCTTCCGCATCATCACAGAGATCAATAAGCAGGGCGTAACAATTCTCCTGGTTGAGCAAAATGCCCAGCAGGCTCTCCAGCGCGCACACCGTGCATACATCCTGGAAACTGGAAATGTCACTAAGGAAGCAAAAGCTGCAGATCTATTAAATGATCCAGCTGTGCGCGAGGCATACCTAGGAACAGGTGCGCACTAGCTCTGAGCTATTTATCTAAAATGAGGCAGGTGATGCGAGCTGTACAGGTTCGCTGACCTGCCTCGTTTGTTATCACGATCTCATAGACACATAACGTGCGGCCCAATGAAATAGGGGTAGCAACTGCTGTGACCCAACCACTTGTTGCAGATTTGTGGTGAGTGGCATTGATATCAACGCCAACAATTTTGCGATCAGGACCAGCATGTAATTGCGTTCCAATAGAGCCAAGTGATTCAGCGAGCACAACATTGGCCCCGCCATGGAGCAATCCGATTGGTTGCGTGTTTCCCTCAACTGGCATCCGAGCAACAAGTCTTTCGGGGGAGACTTCAAGCATCTCGATGCCCATCTTGATATCGAGGGCGCCTTGTCCGCGTTCTTTGATGATTGCTAGGTAATCTGGTTGCGTCATAGTTGATGAGTTTATATCTAAGATGAGCCTATGACCACGAAGAGATTACTTCTTATCGATGGTCATTCCATGGCATACCGCGCTTTTTTTGCTCTCCCAGCCGAGAATTTCACCACTGCCCAGGGCCAGCACACCAATGCGATCTATGGTTTTGCAACGATGCTCATCTCCCTTTTGAAAGATGAGAAGCCCACCCACGTGGCGGTGGCCTTTGATGTCTCTCGCAAGACTTTCCGCACTGAAATATTTCCTGAGTACAAGGCAAATCGAGCAAAGACACCTGATGAATTTAGATCTCAGATGTCATATCTCAATGAATTAGTAAAGGGTTTTGGAATCTCGCAATTCTCACTTGAGGGATTTGAGGCAGATGACCTGATTGCCACAATTACCAAACGTGCTGAGAAAGAGGGCGCGGAGGTTTTGATTTGTACCGGAGACCGTGACAGTTTCCAGTTGGTCACAGCTCAAACAACTGTTCTCTATCCCAAGCGTGGTGTGAGTGAGATGGCGCGCATGACACCCAAATCGGTGCAAGAGAAGTATGGAATGACGCCGGATCAGTATCCGGATTTCGCTGCACTTCGTGGGGATCCCAGCGATAACCTGCCATCAATTCCTGGTGTCGGTGAAAAGACTGCCGCAAAGTGGGTTGTGGAATATGGCTCTCTTACCGAATTACTTTCAAAGGCCGCAACAGTGGGTGGCAAGGTGGGTGAATCACTGCGAGCAAATCTCGATAACGTGGTGCGCAACCGTGAACTCACACAACTTATTCACGATGCACCCATCACCTTTGAAATTGATGCTTTGGCGTGGAAAGGCGTCGATGACTCAAATCTCACTGCTCTTTTTGAGCAGCTGGAGTTTCGTACGCTCAAAGATCGCTTAAAAGCAATCTCAACGACGCCATCAACTGTGAAAGATACGCAGAAGAGCAAGAGTGCTGATTCGGCGCCCTCACTCTTTGGGGCTGAAGTTACTTCCGAGATTCTTTCGGCCAAAGAGGCCGATGCAAAGATTGCCTCACATACAGGTCCAATTGCGATTGCGTGCGAGTTAGTAGATGACCAACTTCAAAGATATGCCGTAGCTCTTTCTAAAAGTTCAGCTTTTCTTGTTGATTCACTTGAGATGGGTTCATGGGCAAGTGATGCGAAGGTAGAAAAAATTGCCCATGATGGCAAAGCCGTTGCGCGCCAAGGAGTTCTCACTGGCGTTGTTTTTGACACCTCACTGGCTGCATATCTGGTTAACCCTGGCGTGCGCGCACAAGAAGTTTCAGATCTACTTGAACGTTGGGGAGATGGGAGCCAACTTGATGAGTCTTCGGCAGAACAACTCTTATTGACTACGGCATGTGCACTCTTTGGCCTTCGTGATTCACTGACCGCAGAGCTAGAAAACCGTGGTTTAACTAAGTTATATAACGAACTCGAACTCCCGATTGCGGATTTACTGGCAATTATGGAGAACCGGGGGATAGCAGTAGATAAGAAGGAGCTTCAAACTCTGGCGGCCTTCTTTGATGCCGAGGTCGCGCGCGAGACCAAGAATGCTCATGAGGCTGCGGGGCATGAATTTAATGTTGCTTCCCCTAAGCAATTACAGGTTGTTCTCTTCGATGAGCTTGGTTTGCCTAAGACTAAGAAGATAAAGACCGGATTTACTACCGATGCTGATGCGCTCTCATGGTTATTTGAAAAGACATCACATCCTGTCTTGGCGGCCCTCTTGCGCATTCGCGAGACGAAGAAGTTGGCAACCACAATTGAAGGACTTGTTGTTGAAATAAAGAAGGATAAGAGAATTCACACTCACTTTGCGCAGACTGTAGCGGCAACTGGGCGCTTATCTTCAGTAGCTCCAAATCTGCAAAATATTCCGGTGCGCACCGAAGAAGGTCGCAAGATTAGAAACTGCTTTATTGCAGGCAGTGGTTATGACGCACTTCTGACAGCTGACTACAGTCAGATTGAAATGCGAATTATGGCTCACTTATCAAATGATGAGCACTTACTTGCAGCCTTTGAATCCGGTGAAGATCTACATGCAACTGTTGCCGCTGAAGTATTTGGCGTAAAGGCAAGTGATGTCGATCCTGAAATGCGCCGGCAAATCAAGGCGATGTCATATGGGCTTGCCTACGGATTGAGTTCTTATGGGTTAGCTGTTCAATTAGATCTCACTCCACCTGCCGCCCAAGATTTGATGGATCGATACTTCGAACGTTTTGGTGGAATTCGCGATTACTTAAAGACTGTTGTCGATGATGCACGCAAGGTGGGTTACACCGAGACAGTCATGGGGCGGCGCAGATACTTGCCCGATTTGCTTCACGATAATCGTCAACGTCGAGAGGTAGCAGAGCGCATGGCTCTCAATGCCCCGATTCAAGGATCAGCAGCTGACATCATTAAGCAGGCAATGCTTAATGTGCAGCAGGCGTTAGTCGCCGGTGATTACAAATCTCGGCTCTTGTTGCAGGTTCACGATGAATTGATCCTGGAAGTAGTAAAGAGTGAAGTTGATAAAGTCTCTGAACTTGTCCGCACGCAGATGGGAAGCGCCTTTCCACTAAAGGCGCCACTAGATGTCTCAGTGGGAATCGGTGCTAGTTGGAATGAAGCGGCTCATTAGCGATTTATCTGAATAACAGGCCCTGGTTGCCCATATTTTGAGGCTGGGATTTGCTACTCAATCACCTTCGCACGTATTCTTGCGCAGTCCTATCCCTACTACTTTCTATCCCTACGGAGCACCTTGACTACTCAAATTGCAATAAATGACATTGGTTCAGCGGAAGATTTCTTAGCCGCAATTGAAGGAACAATCAGAAATTTCAGCGACGGAGATCTCGTCGAAGGTACAGTTGTACAAATTGATCGCGAAGAAGTACTCCTTGATGTCGGCTACAAGACAGAAGGCGTAATTCCAGCACGCGAACTTTCAATCCGCCACGATGCAGATCCAAATGACATCGTTAAGGTCGGAGATCGAGTAGAAGCTCTTGTATTGCAGAAGGAAGATAAAGAAGGCCGCCTGATCCTTTCCAAGAAGCGTGCTCAGTACGAGCGTGCTTGGGGAGATATCGAAGGCAAGAAAGAGCGCGACGAAGTTGTCGTGGGAACTGTTATTGAAGTTGTTAAGGGTGGACTCATCGTCGACATCGGATTGCGTGGCTTCTTGCCAGCATCACTTGTTGAAATGCGTCGCGTTCGTGACCTCACTCCTTACATCGGTAAGCAAGTTGAGTGTCGCATCATCGAACTCGATAAGAATCGCAACAACGTAGTTCTTTCACGTCGCGCATTCCTTGAGCAGACACAGTCACAATCACGTACTGAATTCCTGAACCAGCTCCAAAAGGGCCAGGTTCGCACAGGTGTTGTCTCATCAATCGTTAACTTCGGTGCATTCGTTGACCTTGGTGGCGTTGATGGTCTTGTTCACGTCTCTGAGCTCTCATGGAAGCACATTGATCACCCAGGTGAAGTTGTTGAAGTTGGCGACGAGGTAACTGTTGAAGTTCTCGAAGTTGATTTCGAGCGTGAGCGTGTCTCACTCTCACTTAAGGCGACACAAGAAGATCCGTGGCAGGCATTTGCTCGCACCCACACAATCAACACTGTTGTGCCGGGCGTCGTAACAAAGCTTGTTCCATTCGGTGCATTCATTCGTGTCCACGAAGGCATTGAAGGCCTCGTTCACATCTCAGAGTTGGCAGAACGCCACGTTGAGATTCCAGAGCAGGTTGTTGCCGTAGATGACGAACTATTCGTGAAGATCATCGATATCGATCTTGAGCGTCGTCGCATCTCACTCTCACTTAAGCAAGCAAATGAAGGCCAAGAAGTAGAGATCGAAGCATTTGATCCAACTCAATACGGAATGTCTGCTCGTTATGACGCAGAAGGTAACTTCATCTACCCAGAAGGATTCGATGCTGATACCCAAGAGTGGAAGCCAGGCTTTGACTCACAGCGCGAGGAGTGGGAGCGTCAATACGCTGTTGCTCAAGAGCGCTTCCTTGCACACAAGAAGCAGAAGGCAGAAGCAAAGGTTGCTGAAGAAGCAGCTGTAGTCGCCGCCGAATAAGTCTTAAAGAAAGAAAGACTCATACGGGTCGCGGGGTGTTACTTAACCTCGCACACCCCGCATGGGTCTCTTTTTTCATCCTCAGAGATAGGCTAGCTCCATGTTAGTTGTTGCACTCACTGGTGGCATTGGTGCAGGAAAGTCCACTGTGGCGCAATGCTTTGCCGAACTTGGGGCGCTAGTAATCGACGCGGATCAACTCGCTCGTATGGTCATTGAAAGAGGAACCGATGGTTTTGCCGAAGTCTTACTTCGTTTCGGAGATGAGGTAATCCTTAATGGTGATATTGACCGCAAAAAACTTGCCGAGATTGTTTTCAGCGATCCGTCAGCACGAGCAGATCTAGAGGCAATTATTCATCCGCGGGTTCAGGCGATCTTTGCCGAAGCGGTGGCAGACCTAGATCACGATGACATCCTGATTTATGAAATTCCATTATTGGCAGAAACAAATGCGGCTGAGAAGTTTGACTATGTCATTACCGTTGAATCAGATTTAGAGCTACGCAAGGAACGCTTGCTTAAACGAGGACTCTATATTTCACAGATCGAGAAGCGGATTGCAGCCCAGGCATCACCTGAATCTCGAGAAGCTCTCGCTGATACTGTTTTTTACAACAACTCTGATGAAGATTCGCTCCTGCGCCAGGTTGAAAATCTCTGGGAGAGCGTTCTTCTGCCGCAGTCGCTAGGCTAAGAGTGTGCGCCCAGTAACTGATCTCCAGCGGAAAGTCGCGCCCTTTCAGGTCATCAGTGATTACATTCCAGCAGGGGATCAACCAGCAGCAATCGAGGAGATCGCAAAGCGGATTAATAATGGCGCTCAGGATGTTGTTCTCTTGGGTGCTACCGGAACTGGAAAGTCGGCGACCACGGCTTGGTTGATTGAACGTTTACAACGTCCCACGCTTGTTCTTGCGCCCAATAAAACTTTGGCAGCCCAGTTGGCCAATGAATTTAGAGAACTTCTGCCTAATAATGCGGTTGAGTACTTCGTTTCATACTATGACTACTACCAACCTGAAGCCTATGTTCCACAGACTGACACCTTTATTGAGAAGGATTCAAGTGTTAATGATGAGGTGGAGCGACTTCGTCACTCAGCTACAAACTCACTTCTTACCCGCCGCGATGTCATTGTGGTTGCAACAGTTTCATGTATCTATGGGCTTGGAACGCCGCAGGAATACATCGACCGGATGATTCGCCTGAAGGTGGGCGATGAAATCGAACGTAATGCGCTACTACGTAAGTTTGTCGATGTTCAATATAAGCGAAACGATATGGCCTTTGAGCGAGGCACCTTCCGGGTTCGAGGTGACACCGTAGAGATAATTCCGATGTATGAAGAGTTGGCTGTGCGTATTGAAATGTTCGGGGATGAGATTGAGAAGATTATGACGCTCAATCCACTCACCGGTGAGATTGTCCATGATGAAACTGAAATCTATATCTTCCCAGCAACCCACTATGCCGCCGGTCCGGAGACGATGAAACGCGCTATGGGCGAGATTCAAGATGAACTTCAGGTGCAGCTCAATCTCTTTACCAAGCAAGGTAAGTTACTTGAAGAACAGCGCCTTCGCATGCGTACTACTTTTGATCTAGAGATGATGGAGCAACTGGGTTTCTGTTCTGGCATTGAAAATTACTCACGTCATCTAGATGGTCGCGAAGCTGGATCTGCGCCCAACTGTCTCCTTGATTACTTCCCAGAAGATTTCCTCGTTGTTATTGATGAAAGTCACGTGACCGTTCCACAAATTGGTGCGATGTTTGAAGGCGATGCATCACGTAAACGAACCTTGGTGGAACACGGATTTAGATTGCCCAGTGCCCTTGATAACCGACCACTTAAGTGGCCGGAGTTTCTGGAACGCACAGGGCAGAAGGTTTATCTCTCTGCGACTCCCGGAAAGTATGAGATGGAGAAGGTCGGAGGAGATGTCGTTGAACAGGTGATTAGACCGACCGGGTTGGTTGATCCACAAATCATTATCAAGCCCATTAAGGGGCAGATTGATGACTTGCTACACGAAATCAATATTCGGGCAGAGAAGAATGAGCGCGTATTAGTTACTACTCTGACTAAGAAGATGTCAGAAGACCTCACAGATTATTTGCAAGAGCGCGGAGTGCGAGTTCGTTATCTTCACTCTGAGGTGGATACCTTGCGCCGTGTTGAATTACTACGTGAGCTTCGCATGGGTGAATACGACGTACTTATCGGAATCAACCTCTTGCGCGAAGGACTCGATTTACCGGAAGTTTCACTTGTCGCAATTCTTGATGCTGACAAAGAAGGTTTCTTGCGTTCTGCAACTTCACTGATTCAAACAATTGGGCGCGCCGCTCGAAATGTTTCGGGTGAAGTTCATATGTATGCCGACAATATGACCGCGGCCATGACCAAAGCTATTGATGAGACTAATAGACGAAGAGCGAAGCAGGTTGCCTATAACCTCGAGCGTGGGGTTGATCCGCAGCCGCTACGTAAGAAGATTAGCGATATCACTGACCTCATCGCCCAAGAAAGTGATGACACAGATGACATCATGGCTGGAATCAAGGGTAAGAAATCTTCAGCGGCCCTGCCATTCTTATCGAAATCAACGGATTCCATGCCGCGCCAAGAACTCATTGCATTGATAGGCTCCCTCACCGAGCAGATGCGTGGCGCAGCCGATCAACTTCAATTCGAACTTGCTGCTCGCCTGCGTGATGAGTTAAAAGAACTGAAGCGTGAACTTCGTGGAATGGATGAGGCTGGTACGTGAGCATCGATAAGTTAGTCGTACGTGGTGCGCGCGAGCATAACCTCAAGGATGTTTCCATTGAACTTCCACGCGATGCACTCATTGTCTTTACCGGCCTTTCAGGCTCGGGTAAATCAAGCCTTGCCTTCGACACTATCTTTGCTGAAGGTCAGCGTCGTTATGTCGAATCTCTTTCCGCCTATGCCAGACAATTCTTAGGTCAGATGGATAAGCCTGATGTCGATTTCATTGAAGGCTTATCTCCGGCAGTTTCTATCGATCAGAAATCAACGAATCGAAATCCACGCTCAACGGTGGGAACAATTACCGAGGTCTATGACTACTTCCGACTGCTCTTTGCACGTGCTGGTCGCCCGCACTGCCCAGAGTGTGGCAAGGCAGTTTCCCGACAGAGCCCGCAACAAATCGTGGATCAAATCCTCATCATGCCGCCAACAACTAAGTTCCAAGTATTGGCACCAGTCATCCGCGAACGTAAAGGTGAGTTTGTCGATCTCTTTGCAGAGTTAGTTACGCAGGGCTACTCCCGTGCTCGAGTTGATGGAGAAATCATCCAACTCACCGAAGTGCCAAAGCTTAAAAAGCAGGAGAAGCACACCATTGAAGTTGTTATCGACCGCCTGACAGCTAAAGCTGAGAGTAAATCTCGCCTGACTGATTCGATTGAGACTGCCCTCAAACTCGGCAATGGCTTAGTACTTCTTGATTTTGTTGATGCCAAGAGTGGCGAGAAGGAACATACCTATAGCGAGCACTTAGCTTGCCATAATTGCAATCTCTCTTTTGAAGAGCTTGAACCGCGCTCTTTCTCATTTAACTCCCCATTCGGAGCGTGTGAAGAATGTTCGGGAATCGGAACTAAGTTAGAGGTGGATGAAGAGCTCATCATCCCTGATGACTCAATCTCCATAAATGAAGGTGCTATTGCACCCTGGGCTGGGGCGGAGTACTTCCTGCGTTTGCTGGAAGCGCTAGCTCTGGAACTGAAATTCTCACTCGATAATCCCTGGAAAAAGCTTTCAGTGAAAGTCAAAGAAGCGATTATGAATGGCTTTGATTACGAAGTTCATGTGAAGTATAAGAATCGTTATGGCCGCGTTCGTAATTATTCAACTGGCTTTGAGGGTGTCATTCCATTCATTCATCGTCGTCATGGTGAGACCGATAGTGATTACAGCCGCGATAAATACGAGGCATATATGCGCGAGACGCCATGTCCTGCTTGTAAGGGTGCGCGCTTGAAGCCAGAGGTACTTGCGGTCACACTGGGTGGAAAATCAATTGCCGAAGTATGCGCACTTTCTATCGATGATTGCGCAACCTTTCTCAAGCAAGTGACCCTCAATAAGCGAGAAGCACAAATTGCTGAGCGCGTTATGAAGGAAGTTCATGCCCGGCTAGGTTTCTTACTTGATGTGGGCCTTGATTACTTGTCACTGGATCGCCCGGCAGCAACGCTTTCTGGCGGTGAAGCCCAACGTATTCGTCTTGCAACCCAGATTGGTTCCGGACTTGTCGGAGTTCTCTATGTCTTAGATGAGCCATCCATCGGACTTCATCAACGTGATAACCGCAGACTAATTGAGACCCTAACTCGACTACGCGACCTTGGAAATACTCTGATCGTCGTTGAGCATGATGAAGAGACCATCCGTACTGCAGATTGGGTCGTTGATATTGGACCTGGTGCTGGTGAACATGGTGGGCGAGTTGTTGTTTCTGGTTCCTACGAAGAACTGATTGCATCGAAGGAATCAATCACCGGTGCTTATCTATCGGGGCGCAAATCAATTGAGATTCCAAAGACGCGTCGCGCAGTCGATCCAAAACGTCAATTGGTGATTAAGGGCGCGAAGGAGAATAACCTCAAAGATGTCGAGGTTAGTATTCCGTTGGGACTCTTCGTCTCAGTGACCGGAGTATCAGGTTCTGGTAAATCAACGCTGGTTAACGACATTCTCTACACAACCCTGGCAAATAAACTCAATGGTGCACGTCTAGTTCCAGGTCGTCACCGCACAATTACCGGCATCGATCAACTAGATAAAGTTGTGCATGTTGATCAATCACCTATTGGGCGTACCCCGCGTTCTAACCCAGCGACATATACGGGCGTCTTCGATAAAGTTCGCGCCCTCTTTGCCGAAACTACTGAAGCTAAGGTGCGCGGATACCAGCAGGGTCGCTTCTCCTTTAACGTCAAGGGTGGACGGTGTGAGAATTGTTCTGGAGATGGCACCATCACTATTGAGATGAATTTCTTACCTGATGTTTATGTTCCGTGCGAGGTCTGTCATGGAGCTCGATATAACCGGGAAACTCTTGAGGTTCACTACAAGGGCAAGACTATTGCCGAAGTTTTAGATATGCCGATTGAGATTGCGCACGCTTTCTTTGAATCCGTTCCTACCATCGCGCGCTACCTCAAGACCTTATGTGATGTGGGCCTTGGCTATGTGCGTCTAGGTCAATCAGCTCCCACTCTTTCAGGTGGTGAAGCCCAGCGTGTGAAGCTTGCGACCGAGCTACAACGCAGATCAACAGGACGCACCATCTATGTCTTAGATGAACCAACGACAGGACTGCACTTTGAGGATGTCAATAAACTGCTCGGTGTTCTTAAGCGCCTGGTGGAAAGTGGAAACACTGTAATTGTGATCGAGCACAATCTCGATGTTATCAAGTCTTCAGATTGGGTCATTGATATGGGCCCAGAAGGTGGCTTCCGCGGCGGAACCGTCGTTGCCGAAGGTGCTCCAGAAGATGTGGCGAAGGTGAAAGCTAGTTACACCGGGCAATACCTCGCTGAAGTTCTGGCAACTAATCGCGCGATCGTTAAGAAAAGCCCAGCGAAGAAGAAATAATGGCGGAACCTTCCAGTTATCGCCCACGCGAGATTCCTGAAGAGCCAGGGGTATATCGCTTCTATAACGCTGATGGCAAAGTCATTTATGTGGGTAAGGCGAAAAATCTAAAGAATCGATTGACAACCTATTTCGGTTCCAATCTTGCGCAGAAGACCTATCGCATGGTGCATGAAGCGGTGCGTGTGGACTGGACCATTGTTGCAACCGAGCTAGAAGCGTTGGCGCTGGAGTTTTCCTGGATCAAGCAGTATCACCCGACGTATAACGTGCAATTTAAAGACGATAAGTCTTATCCATATCTGGCTATTTCAATGGCTGATGAATTTCCACGGATTTTCATTACCCGCAAAGAAAAGCGACCTGGACTTAAATACTTTGGTCCTTATACAAATGCCTGGGCGCTGCGTAATACCTATGAAGTGCTCCTTAAAGTCTTTCCGGTTCGCTCCTGCAGTGCTGGAAACTTCCAGCGTGCACAGCGAACAAAGCGGCAATGTTTGCTTGGAGATATTGGTAAATGTGCCGCCCCTTGCGTTGGCTGGGTAACACCGCAGGAACATAGAGAGATTGCGGAGAAGCTCGATTCATTTATGGAAAAAGGGATGGAGAACTTGCTGCCAACCTTACGTACGGAGATGGAATCGGCGTCTGTGTCAGAAGAGTTTGAACGAGCTGCACGTCTGCGAGACCAGATTGAATCTTTTGAGAAAGCGCAGCGCTCAACACAAGGCAATCTCTCTGATGACCTCGATGGTGATTTCATCTCAATCCATGAAGAAGGACTTCATGCTGCTGGTTCAATCTTCATGGTTAGGCGCGGTTCTATTAAAGGTTCGCGTTCCTGGATAGTGGATCAGGAGAAAGCACTCGAAGGAGATGATCAGATTGCCTCCCTGTTCTTCTCAATCTATAGCCAGAGCGCACCAACGGATATTCCACATGAGATTTTTCTTAACCAAGAGCCGGTAGATCGCACTGCACTAGAAGACTGGCTCTCTTCCATCCGAGGTGCCCGGGTTGCAATTAAAGTTCCACAGCGTGGTGAGAAGGTGGAGCTACTGCAAACGGTAGAGCGCAATGCTCATTACGCACTTGTTCAGTATTTAAGTAAGCGCGCAACAGATGCTGCAGTATCTGGTAAGGCGCTGCTTGAACTTGAGGAAGAGCTACAGCTTTCGCGCACCCCGCTACGTATTGAGTGCTATGACATCTCCAATATTTCAGGAACTACAGTTGTTGCATCTATGGTCGTCTTTGAAGATGGCCTAGCAAAGAAGAGCGAATATCGCCGCTTCATTATTGATACCGATACGGCACAGGATGACACTCGAGCCATGCACCAAGTGATTACCCGTCGAATGAAGAGGTTATTGGCAGATAGAGATGTCAATAAGAGCGAGGTTGCTGAAACTGGTGGCAAGCTGAGCAAGTTTGCCTATCCACCACAGCTAATCGTTGTTGATGGCGGCGCCCCGCAAGTTGCTGCAGCTGCGCGCGCACTTGATGAAATAGGAATGACAGATGTTGCCTTATGTGGGTTAGCAAAGAGACTGGAAGAAGTCTGGATGCCAGGGGATAAAGATCCTTTGATTCTGCCGCGAACAAGTGAAGGCATGTATTTACTACAGCGCATTCGAGATGAAGCTCATCGATTCGCAATCACATTCCATCGCAGTCGTCGTTCGAAGGTAATGCTGGAATCTCTCCTCGATGAGATTCCACAACTGGGAGAAACACGAAGAGCCGCGCTCCTTGACCGTTTTGGTTCAGTTACTGCGATGCGCAAAGCCAGTGCCAATGATTTAGCTGCAACACCCGGAATTGGAGCCACCATTGCCGCAATTATCTATAGCCATCTGCAATCGCTATCAATTCCAGCGGTGGATATGAATACTGGCGAGATACTTGACAGCTAGGGGAGAATACGAAGCATGAGCACAAAAGAGCTTCTAGTTCTCACCGGAATGTCTGGCGCCGGGCGATCCACAGTTGCCCACGCGCTAGAAGATCTCGGCTGGTATGTCGTTGATAATTTACCGCCAGCACTCGTTCCTCAGTTGGCAGAGCAAGCCCACGACACACACGCATCGTTAGCCGTTGTCGTCGATGTTCGCGGCGGAAAGTTCTTCGATGAACTCAGTAGCGCACTTGATACCTTAAAAAAGTCGAGCGTTCCTTATCGATTGCTCTTTCTAGATGCCACAGACCAAGCACTTGTGCAGAGATTTGAATCAACGCGCAGACCACACCCGCTACAAGGGAAAGATCGCATCGTTGACGGAATTGCGCGTGAGCGAGCAAAACTGGAAGAGATACGAGCTGGCGCAGATGTTGTTATTGATACATCTAACCTGAACGTGCACCAATTAGAAAAGCGTACGAGTGAGATATTTGCTGCCGGAATGCTTCCCAGTATTCGCATCAACGTGCTCTCTTTTGGATATAAGTATGGAATACCGGTAGATGCCGATTTGGTATTGGATTGCAGATTCATTCCCAACCCGCATTGGATTCCAGAACTCAGACCAATGAATGGCCTAGATGCACCGGTCTCAGAAAAGGTTCTTTCGAGTGAGGGCGTTGCAGAATTTGTGTCGAGTTATGTTTCGGTCGTGCGACAGATGATTCCGGGATATTTTCGAGAAGGAAAGAAGTATGTGACGATTGCAATTGGTTGCACCGGAGGTAAACATCGCTCGGTTGCCATTGCAGAAGAAATTGCCAAGCAGTTGATTACCGTCTCCTCTGATCTTGAGATATCAGCGCACGCAACACATCGCGATGTAGGGCGGGAATGATTTCACAGAAAAAAGTTGTCGCACTCGGTGGTGGTCATGGATTAGCTGCAACCCTGACAGCGCTACGACAATTCACAACTGAGATCACTGCGATAGTTACCGTTGCCGATAACGGTGGATCCAGTGGAAGGTTGCGGGAAGAATTTTCCATCATGCCACCTGGAGATCTGAGAATGGCTCTGGCTGCGCTATGTAGTGATGATGAGTGGGGTCGTAGTTGGGCGCAAATCATGCAATATCGCTTCACCAGCACGGGTGAACTTAACGGCCATGCTGTGGGAAATCTTCTCCTGGCAGCGCTCTGGGATCGCGATGAAGATACCGTTGCTGGTCTTGATCGGGTGGGCGCACTATTGAAAGTTATTGGTCGCGTGCTACCGATGGCGGCGCAAGCACTAGATATTGAAGCAACCTTTGAAGACGCTAGCGGCACACATATTGTCCGCGGACAGGCAGAGGTCGCAACAACTAACGGACGATTGAAATCACTTCGCATCATTCCGGAAAATCCAGATGCGCGCGCAGAATCAATTACAGCAATTGCCGATGCGCAGTGGATCACGATGGGCCCAGGCTCCTGGTTTTCAAGCGTTATTCCGCATTTACTTGTGCCCGCGCAGCGAGCAGCGCTGGTGGCTTCACCTGCCAAGAAGATTCTCTTACTCAATCTGGATTCCACCGACAAATCTGCGGGGGAGTACGCCGGGTATTCACCACTAGATCATTTGATGATTCTCAATGAATATGCACCGGATTTAGTATTTGATGTCGTTGTAGTAGATGCCTCATCTT
The DNA here is from genome assembly GCF_002288265.1 of Candidatus Planktophila versatilis. Classification (NCBI taxonomy): domain Bacteria; kingdom Bacillati; phylum Actinomycetota; class Actinomycetes; order Candidatus Nanopelagicales; family Candidatus Nanopelagicaceae; genus Candidatus Planktophila; species Candidatus Planktophila versatilis. Next base: position 568,323 of record NZ_CP016778.1, read on the forward strand.
CGGGGGCCGAAGAATTACAGCGCCATCTTTCAACTACAGGTTCAGAGTTTATTGCGGCCGATTTGCGCAGCAAAAGCTCGCCTTTGCATCATGATGTCAATAAATTGGGTCAGCTTTTCGCACACATAGATGCAGAAATACTGGTTGGATAACCCCATGGCAATGACCGCTGCAGTCAAAGACGAGCTCAGTCGTCTTTCGGTAACCAAGCCTTGTTGCCGAAAGGCCGAAGTCTCATCGCTACTTCGTTTTGCAGGTGGGCTTCATATCGCCGCTGGCAAGGTAGTTATTGAAGTCGAGCTCGACACATCCCAGAGTGCTAGACGGCTGAAGAAAGATATCGCCGACATCTACGGTCACGATAGTGATTTGGCAGTTCTTTCGTCCAGTGGCCTACGTAAAGGTTCACGTTACGTAGTTCGTGTTATTGAATCAGGTGATGCTCTTGCTCGCCAAACAGGTTTGATTGATGCCAACGGTCGCCCGGTGCGCGGACTTCCACCACAAGTGGTTGCCGCAAATGTCTGTGATGCCGAAGCAGCATGGCGTGGTGCCTTTATCGCTCATGGTTCGCTCACCGAACCTGGTCGCTCCTCATCACTTGAAATTACCTGTCCCGGACCAGAGGCAGCACTTGCCCTTGTTGGCGCAGCTCGCCGCCTGAATATCGTGGCCAAAGCTCGAGAAGTGCGCGGAGTCGATCGTGTTGTTATTCGAGATGGCGATGCCATCGGCGTTTTACTTACTCGCTTAGGTGCGCATGAAAGTGTGCTCGCTTGGGAAGAAAGGCGTATGCGCCGGGAAGTTCGCGCTACCGCAAACAGACTTGCAAACTTTGATGATGCCAATCTGCGGCGCTCTGCGCGCGCGGCCGTTGCGGCAGCAGCTCGTGTGCAACGCGCGATGGAGATACTTGGAAGTGAAATACCAGATCACCTTAAAGAAGCTGGTGAACTACGCATTTCACATGGACAGGCAAGCTTGGAAGAACTTGGATCACTTGCAACACCACCTATGACCAAGGATGCAATTGCTGGGCGTATTCGTCGGTTGCTGGCCATGGCCGATAAACGTGCCGGTGAATTAGGTATCCCGGACACCGAGGCTGGATTATCACCTGACTTATTGGGTGAATAACAGGTTAAAGATGCGCGGTTGCGTGCACGCAACCGGGGAGTAGCAGCTAGAGCACTGGTAGAGTGCGCACTAAGCCCCCAGCGTTGTGGCGTTAAAAACAGCCACCTTTATCTGGGGCAATAAACAATGTAAAAGAGGTTTCACATGATTAATGTCGGAATTAATGGTTTTGGACGCATTGGACGTAACTTTTTCCGTGCCGCACTCACCAACCCAAATATCAATATCGTAGGTATTAATGACCTGACTGATAATGCAACACTGGCACATCTACTCAAATATGACTCAATCTTGGGACGCCTTGGTCTTGATGTCACATATACCGATGACAGCATGACCGTGGGCGGAAAAACATTCGCCGTATTTGCAGATCGTGACCCAGCAAATCTTCCATGGGCTTCGGTTAAGGCAGATATCGTTATTGAATCAACCGGCCACTTCACCAAGGCAGCAGATGCCAAGAAGCACATCACAGCCGGTGCTAAGAAGGTAATTATCTCAGCGCCAGCTTCAGATGAAGACATCACCATCGTGATGGGTGTGAACCATGATAAGTATGACCCAGCTAGCCATCATGTGATTTCAAATGCATCCTGCACAACAAACTGCCTAGCTCCGATGGCTAAAGTTCTTCACGATAACTGGGGAATTGTTAAGGGTTTGATGACCACTATTCACGCCTATACCAATGACCAGGTAATCCTTGATTTCCCTCATAAGGATCTCCGTCGTTCCCGCGCAGCTGCCACAAATATGATTCCTACATCTACTGGCGCAGCAAAAGCGATCTCGCTCGTTCTGCCAGAGCTCAAGGGCAAGCTCGATGGATATGCGATGCGCGTTCCAGTTCCAACAGGGTCAGCTACCGACCTCACAGTTGAACTCGCAAAAGAGGCGAGCGTTGCCGAGATTAATGCTGCGATGAAGGCAGCTTCTAATGGAGCACTCAAGGGATTTCTTTCATACACTGAAGATCCAATCGTCTCTTCAGATATCGTCACCGATCCATCTTCTTGTATCTTCGATTCCGGCCTGACTAAGGTAATCGGAAATCAAGTCAAAGTTGTTGGTTGGTATGACAACGAATGGGGTTACTCAAACCGACTAGTTGACCTAGTGGGATATGTTGGTAAATCTCTCTAATGACTTCATTGGTCGATCTAGATGTGGCAGGTAAGCGGGTATTTCTCCGGTGTGATCTCAACGTTCCTTTAAAGGAATCAAAGATCACAGATGACGGTCGTATCCGCGCATCGCTACCAACAATTAACGCACTCCTTGCAAAAGGCGCGAGCATTGTTATCGCAGCACATCTAGGTCGCCCCAAGGGTGAAGTAAAACCAGAACTTTCACTAGCTCCAGTAGCGGTGCGTTTAGCTGAATTGCTTGGAAAACCGGTGCAATTTATCCCGGCAATTACGGGAGCCGATGTCACAGCAAAGGCGCAATCCCTTGCACCCGGAGAGATTTTGCTTCTGGAAAACATTCGCTTCGCATCAGCTGAGACATCTAAAGATGAGAGCGAACGTTTAGCTTTGGCCACAGAGCTAGCGAAGTTAGCTGATATCTATGTGGGCGATGGCTTTGGCGCTGTGCACCGTAAACATGCTTCGGTATTTGATCTTCCTAAGTTGATGCCTCATGCAGCAGGAACCTTGGTATCTGCCGAAGTTGAAGTGTTGAAAAAACTCACCGTTGATCCGGTGCGTCCTTATGGAGTTGTCCTTGGTGGGTCGAAGGTTTCCGACAAGATAGGTGTGATTGCTAACCTACTTGGAAAGGTAGACGTAATGGCCATTGGCGGAGGAATGCTCTTTACCTTCTTAGCTGCGCAAGGCAAGGAAATTGGAACTTCACTCGTTGAAGTAGATCTGATTGATACCGTCAAAGGGTTGATTAAGCAGGCCGAAGACTCTGGAGTTAAGTTATTAATCCCCACAGATATCGTTATCGCTCCCACATTTTCAGCCGATGCAACACCGACGTTAGTCAGCTCGGATGCGATTCCGAATAATCAGATGGGACTTGATATCGGTCCGGAGTCAGCTGCTGCATTCGCAGCGGCGATTAAGAATTGCAAAACAGTTTTTTGGAATGGTCCGATGGGCGTCTTTGAATTTCCTAAATTTGCAGCCGGAACCAAAGTCATCGCACAAGCGCTGACTGAAGTCTCTGGAATTTCAGTAGTTGGTGGTGGCGATTCCGCGGCGGCAGTTCGAGCACTTGGATTCGAAGATTCCCAATTTGGCTATATCTCAACAGGCGGCGGAGCATCACTTGAATACCTTGAAGGTAAAGAGCTCCCTGGTCTGACCGCACTTGATCTGTAGCATTCGACACCAAAGGAGAACCAAATGCGTAAACCGTTAATGGCGGGCAACTGGAAGATGAACCTCAATCACCTTGAGGCGATTGCAGTTGCTCAAAAACTCGTCTACTCACTTGCCGATAAAGATTACGACGAAGTCGATGTTGCAATTATTCCTCCCTTTACCGATATCCGGTCCATTCAGACCATGGTCGATGGTGATCGTCTTCGTCTGCAATATGGCGCGCAAGATCTCTCGCCGGAAGCATCTGGTGCTTTCACCGGTGATATCTCTGGCTCGATGCTCGCAAAATTAGGCTGCACCTTTGTTGTGATTGGTCACTCCGAACGACGCGCCATCCATCATGAAGATGATGCACTTATTAATCGTAAAATCAGGGCGGCACTTACCCATGAGCTCACGCCAATCTTCTGTGTCGGCGAAGATCTACCAGTGCGCGAATCAGGTGCTCACGTTTCACATGTCATCCGCCAAGTGCGGGCAGGTCTAGAGGGATTTCATAAACCAGAGCTAAAGAAAATTGTGATTGCCTATGAACCAGTATGGGCAATTGGAACTGGCAAGAGTGCCACACCAGAAGATGCACAAGAAGTATGTGCGGCTATCCGGGAAGAGATTGAGCAGATAGGTTCGTCAGAGATTGCTGCAAATATGAGAATCCTCTACGGCGGTTCAGTGAAATCTTCCAACATTGCAGAGATCATGAAGCAGGCCGATGTCGATGGCGCCCTCATTGGGGGAGCAAGCCTTGACCCAGAAGAGCTGGCAAAGATTGCCAAGTTCCACGCCCAGGCGTGATTCAAGAGTTTCCCATTCATTCGGGTATCCTGTTCCCCTACCTCTAGAGGAGTTTCACCGTGGCTTTAGCGCTTTCAATCTTTCTCGTCATCACCAGTTTCTTGATGATTCTCTTGGTTTTACTCCATAAGGGCAAAGGATCAGGACTCTCTGATCTCTTCGGCGGCGGAATCTCTTCTAACTACGGAGGATCTTCTGTAGTTGAAAAAAATCTTGATCGCATCACCATTGTCGTTGGTGGCCTCTGGTTCGCCGGTGTCGTAGCTCTCTCTCTTGTTTTGAAAGGTTAATTCATGGCAAGTGCAATTCGCGGCAGTCGTGTCGGTGCTGGCCCAATGGGCGAGGCCGAGCGCGGAGATCAGATTGAACGCGCCACCGTTTCGTATTGGTGTGCAAATGCCCATGAGGTAAGACCTTCTTTTGCAGTTGAAGAGACGGTCGTCATTCCGGACCAATGGGATTGCCCTAAGTGCGGCCTTCCGGCAGGTCGCGATAAAGCGAATCCACCATCAGCGGTTGTCAATGTTCCTTATAAGACTCACCTTGCTTATGTGAAGGAAAGACGCACAGATAAAGAAGGCGAAAAGATTCTTGAAGATGCCTTGCGCAAACTTCGCGGCGACGATATCGAATAAAGATTTAGATTAAAGATTTTTCGCAGCTGCGAGAATCTGATCAATACCCACTTTGCGGTTCTGCAGATGCAGACGTAAGAGTGGGTATTTTCTTGCCGCAAGTGCGCGGTTATCACCTATCGCTTGCGCCATCAATAGCGTGCGCAGCGAAAACTCTTTACCTGGAATTTGGTAGTCAGTATGTGTCTCACCGGTAATCTGTAAGAAGGAACCATTTTGCTGTCCACCTTTATGAAACTGTCCCGTGGAGTGCAGGAATCGTGGACCCCAGCCAAAAGATGTTGGTCGTCCTGATTTGGATGCCAGAATTGATCGCAGCTCTGCAATCTTCTTATCATCTCGGCGATCTAGGTAGGCCATGATCGCGATGTAGCCACCTTCTTTTACATCTTCGATAAAAGTTGCCAGCGCATCTGTGAGTGATTGGCCTTCCCCAAAGATTTCAACACCGGCATCTACTTGCCGAGGCTTTAGCTCTGGAAGTTCGTTCTTCCATTCTGCTAAACAGGCAGATGTCTGTTCTTTAGCTTCGGTGACATTGGGTTGGTTGAAGGGATCAATTTTAAGAGCGAGGCCGAGGAGTGCTGTGACCCATTCCCAGAAAATAAAGTGAGCACCGAGTGCGCCTTCGACAACTAAATCAGTTTCGTTGCCGCAATAGCTCACTGTGAAAGCACCGCCGATTGCAGCGTTAGTAGTGTTTTCTGTGACTATCGGCAGGCGCCCGACTGAGTTCTTCCCAGTTGATTCTGCAATCAGTTGCTCAATCCAATCTGATAAGCCAGGCATATCTGATTGCGCATCAGTGAAGCCGATGTATTGCTCACTTTGAGTCGCCAAGAGATAAGCGGTATCGAGTACTGGTTGGGCTTCCGCGAGGAAAGACTCCTTTTCAATACGAGATTCTTCAAGGAGTGATTTCACGGGTGAACCAGATAGCGCAGAAGGTGCCAGTCCGAAGGCGCCAAGCACACTAAATCTTCCACCGACCTGAGGGTCGGCATTGAGAACTGTGAAGCCTTGCGCGCGCGCATCAACATCTAGGGGAGAGCCAGGGTCAGTCACAAAAAGGAAATGGTCGACGGGCTTTAGTCCAGCGTCTTCAAACTTCTGCGCTAAGAGAGCGCGTTGTGAAGCTGTTTCAATTGTGGAACCAGATTTAGAACTCACAATCACCAGTGTCTTACTCAAATCACCGTTGAGTGCGTGCACGGCATAGTTCGGATCAGTTGAGTCGAAGATAAAAACATCATTTTTGTAAGTCTGAGCGATGACCTCAGGGCCAAGTGAAGAGCCTCCCATTCCGCAGAGAATGATGCGGGAGAGTGAGGAGAATTTCTGAGCTAGAGCATCTAGCTGGGGGAGTAAGGCGGCGGAAGTTGTTGGTAAATCAACCCAGTTCAAACGAATGGCAGCTTCTGCGGCGGCAGCTGCGCCCCATGTGTTTGCATCCTTCGCCGCAATCTTTACATGCGCTTTCGCTAAAGATTTATAGAGTTCAGATTGGCGATCGACCTTGGAAAGTGCGCGCCCAGATAACTTCATCTAGCCCAGTGCCTTCTTGACCGTACTGACAATTGCATCGGGTGTAAAACCAAATTCGGTAAAGAGCTTATTGCCCGAAGCTGATGCACCGAAGTGGTCGAGCGAGATAATCACACCGCTATCACCAACGTATTCACGCCAACCTTGAGCTATTCCTGCCTCAATACTCACGCGCAATGATTTCATTGGCAGTACAGATTCTCGATATGCAGGGGTCTGCTCGTTAAACCATTCCAGGCAGGGCGCACTCACAACGCGAGTGGAGTGCCCATCCTTTTCCAAAGCGAGCTGAACATCGAGTGCGATGCCGACCTCTGAGCCGGTTGCGATGATGACAATCTTTGGTGCAGAAGAGGCTTCCTTCAAAATATAGGCGCCCAGATCGACCCCGGTTGCGGCGCCATGGGTCGTGCGATCAACTGTACGTAAATTTTGACGAGACAGGAGGATGCCGGCGGGCTCTTGTCGTGTGAGGATTGAGCGCCACGCTTGGGTAACTTCATTAGCATCTGCCGGACGAATGACGGCAAAGTTTGGAATAGCGCGCAGCGCTGCAAAATGTTCTATCGGTTGATGTGTAGGGCCATCTTCGCCTAAGCCAATCGAATCATGTGTCCAGATAAATGTGCTGGGAATATCCATGAGAGCTGCCAGGCGCACAGCAGGTCTCATATAGTCGCTAAAGACTGCAAATGTTCCACCGAAGGAACGAGTAAGACCATGCAGAGTTATTCCGTTAAGGATGGAGCCCATCGCATGCTCGCGAATACCGAAGTGAATAATGCGACCATAAGGGTCGGCGTTCTTCATCGCACTTGTTGCTGGCAAGAATGAATTTCCACCTTCAATAGTGGTGTTATTACTATCTGCTAAGTCTGCAGATCCGCCCCAGAATTCAGGAAGCACCTTTGCAATGGCGTTGATGACTTGTCCGGAAGCGGCGCGAGTGGCAACTTCTTTTCCACTTTCAAAGACAGGAAGATCCTTATCCCAGCCTTTCGGCAGTTCTTTTGTGACAAGGCGGGCAAGCAGTTCTGCGCGTGCTGGATGGGCTGACTTCCACTCAGTGAATTTCTTACTCCACATGGCATGCGCTGCTGCGCCGCGATCTTTCACAGCGCGAACATGGGCAAAAACTTCTGCCGGCATTGCAAACCTTTCTTCTGGATTAAGCCCCAACTCAACCTTAGTTGCGGCAATCTCTTCATCTCCAAGAGCTGAACCGTGAGACTTGGCAGTGCCACGCAACTTAGGGGCAGGCCAGGCGATAACAGAGTGCATGCGAATCAGAGATGGCTTGGCAGTGTTGCTCTTCGCAGCAATCATCGCCTTATCTAGTGCACCGAGATTAATGTTGCCATCAGGTAGTGCAGAGACTTCGTGCACGTCCCAGCCATATGCGCGATAGCGCGCAGCAACATCTTCGGTAAAGGCAACGTGGGTATCGCCTTCAATTGAGATGCGATTATCATCATAAATAATATTGAGATTACCGAGTGCTTGCGTTCCGGCAAGTGAGGATGCTTCACCTGATACACCTTCTTGTAGATCACCATCAGAACAGATAACCCAGATGGAGTGATCAAAGAGAGATTGGCCAGCAGGTGCTTCAGGGTCCAGAAGTCCACGTTCATAGCGCGCAGCCATGGCAAAGCCGACAGCGGTTGCAACTCCAGCGCCGAGTGGACCGGTTGTCATTTCAACTCCCACCGTGTGGCCGTATTCCGGATGTCCTGGTGTCAATGAATCAAAAGTTCTAAATGACTGCATATCTTGCATCTCAAGCCCGTAGCCGCTGAAGAAGAGTTGGGTGTAAAGCGTTAGTGATGAATGACCGCAAGAGAGAATGAAGCGATCGCGGCCTAACCAATGCGGGTTGGCCGGATCATGCACGAGATGTCGTTGAAATAAGTTATATGCCACTGGCGCGAGTGCCATCGCGGTTCCGGGATGGCCATTTCCGACTTTTTGTACCGCATCCATCGCGAGGGCGCGAGCATATGCAACCGCGCGATCATCGAGTTCGGTCCAACCAGCTATCTGTGTCATCTCTCTTCTCCTTATGCGTGTTTACGTACAACTGAAAGCCGGATTCGCCATGCCGTAATCCAGACGAGAACGGAACCAAGTAAGTGCAGCATCACTAAGCCTTCTGGCACTCCTAGAAAGTATTGAATATACCCAAGGAGGCCTTGAAGAAGTGTCAGAATAAAAAATATCTTAATCCAACGTTTGGTCTCAAAACGTAGATTAGGTGAGAGGAAGAAGAGAACGGTAACAACAATTAAGAGCCAGACCGCGGCACTATGAAAACGAGTGATGGTAGTGATACCGAAATCTAGACGAGGGGCATCGACATCACCGGCATGCGGTCCAGATCCCGTGACTAGTGTGCCAATAGCAATTGCGACAAATGCCAGAGTTAGGTGCAGTAAAGAAAAGCGTGAAATTCTCACCTGAGATGCAGATGTTCGCACTTGCGGATGATGTCTCCGCGAATGCAGTGATGTAGCTGCGGCAATCAGTGCTATTGAAAGAATAAAGTGCGATGCCACAGCTAGTGGGTTCAGATCAGTTAGTACTGTAATTCCACCCAGGACTCCTTGGCCTAAAATTCCCAAAATTTGAGTGGCAGCCAAAAATCTTAGGTCGCGACGTCTGCTGCGAAACACGGCAATAAAGGTTGCAAGAGCAGCAAAGAGCAGTGCGAATGTGAGTAAGCGATTTCCGAATTCAATCCATGCATGAAAGGCGCCTTCAGCTTGTCCTTCAACTGGTAGATAAGAGCCGGGCACGCACTCTGGCCAGGTGGGACATCCCAAACCCGAGCCGGTCACGCGCACCGCTCCTCCGGTCACGACTAAGGCTGATTGAAGAAAGAGCAGGAGGCCGGTGAGGGTTGGCAGTAGGCGATTTGCAATCGTCCCGGATTTACTCACGCTGCGTAGCCTATGACCTACACATCAGTAGGACGCGCCGGCTCGAGTGGCAAGGGCGAGGGAATTACGACACAATAGTGTTGTGAAAATCGATGACCTCAGTACACGTGATGCTGTAGCGCGCTCGGTTCTAGAAAATGGTCCCTCCACTGCGGTAATTCTTGGCGCCAGACTCAGACTTACGCCTCCAGGCATTCGCCGCCATCTTGAAATTCTCGTAGCCGATGGAATTCTGGAAGCGCGCGATCCGCATGTGGCTCTTACGCGAGGACGCGGTCGGCCTTCAAAAGTTTTCGTGATGACCGATGCTGGTCGGGAACAGTTTGAGCATTCCTACGATGACTTAGCTGTTGCCGCGTTGAAATTCATGTCATCGCAATCCGGAGAACATCAGGTCTATGCCTTTGCCCAATCTCGCGCAGATGACATTGAACGCAAAGCAACTGTGGCCCTGGCTAAGTCGCCGAATAAAACAGAAGCGCTGGCAACTTTCTTAACCGAGCAAGGTTATGCGGCAAGCATTGAAACCCATGCCAATGGTGAACAACTCTGTCAGCACCACTGCCCAATCGCACACGTGGCCGCTGAATTCCCCCAACTATGCGAGACCGAGACCGAAATCTTCTCCAAGATTCTAGGAACACACGTGCAACGACTGGCAACGATTGCCCATGGCGATGGCGTGTGTACTACTTATATTCCAAAGACTGTCAGTAATAAGAAAGTTACAACTACCGCTGGAAAGGCACACAAATGACAACAGCACATCCAGAACTCGAAGGCCTCGGAAATTACGAGTACGGCTGGTCAGATAGCAACGATGCCGGATCTAATGCAAAGCGTGGTCTGAGTGAAGAGGTAGTTCGCGATATTAGCTCTAAGAAATCAGAGCCACAGTGGATGCTTGACCTGCGCCTGAAAGGCCTGGATCTCTTCTATAAGAAGCCAATGCCATCATGGGGTTCAGATCTCTCAGGTATTTTCTTTGACACCATTAAGTACTTCGTGCGCTCTACTGAGAAGCAGGCAGCTACCTGGGATGACCTTCCAGATGACATTAAGAACACATACGATCGCCTTGGTATCCCAGAGGCAGAAAAGCAACGCCTAGTTTCTGGTGTTGCAGCCCAGTATGAATCTGAAGTTGTCTATCACTCAATCCGGGAAGACCTTGAGAAGCAAGGCGTGATCTTCCTTGATACCGATAGCGGCCTAAAGCAGCACCCAGAACTCTTCAAAGAGTATTTCGGAACCGTTATTCCGGTTGGGGATAATAAGTTCGCAGCTCTCAACACCTCTGTCTGGTCTGGTGGTTCATTTATTTATGTTCCTAAGGGTGTCCATGTGGATATTCCATTGCAGGCATATTTCCGCATCAACACTGAGAACATGGGTCAATTCGAGCGCACTCTTATTATCGCTGATGAAGATTCATACATTCACTATGTTGAAGGTTGCACCGCTCCCATCTATAAGTCAGATTCACTTCACTCAGCAGTAGTTGAAATCATCGTTAAGAAGGGTGCCCGCGTTCGTTACACAACGATTCAGAACTGGTCGAATAACGTTTATAACTTGGTAACAAAGCGCGCCACATGTGCCGAAGGTGCAACGATGGAATGGGTTGATGGAAATATTGGCTCAAAGGTCACCATGAAGTATCCAGCTGTAATGTTGATGGGTCCTCACGCAAAGGGTGAGACTCTCTCACTTGCATTTGCCGGTCCTGGTCAACACCAAGATTCGGGTGCAAAGATGGTTCATGCTGCGCCATATACATCTTCTTCGGTAATCTCTAAATCAGTTGCCCGCGGGGGAGGTCGTACCTCTTATCGCGGACTCGTTCAGGTTCAAGAAGGCGCTCATCACTCAGCAAGCACAGTTAAATGTGATGCGCTGCTGGTAGATACCATTTCGCGTTCTGACACATACCCGTATGTAGATATTCGCGAAGATGATGTCTCAATGGGTCACGAAGCAACTGTCTCAAAGATTTCAGATGATCAGCTGTTCTATCTCATGTCACGTGGACTTAATGAGGATGAAGCGATGGCAATGATTGTTCGTGGATTTATCGAACCAATCGCCCGCGAACTTCCAATGGAGTACGCACTTGAACTTAACCGCCTGATCGAATTGCAGATGGAAGGTGCTGTCGGATAATGACAACACTGCAATCAAATATTCTGGAAAAGCACACCCCTTCCGGTCGGGAAGAAGCGTGGCGCTTTACCCCCCTGAAACGATTAGGTGGAATGCACGATGGAACAGCTACACCTGTTCTGCGTAATTCACTCATCGCAAAAGGCGACCTACCTTCAGGAGTCTCTTTAACCCGCACAACAATCACGGCAGTGACCGAGACTGATGATGCGATTGTTAATCGAATTCGTGAATTCACAGATCAGGGAACGATTCTTGAGATTTCATCCAACGCTGAAGTTGCGAGCCCAATCTTTCTAGGCCGCACAGCAGGTGCTCTAGATACCGCAGAGTTTGCTCGAGTACTGATCAAAGTTGGTACCCACGCCAAAGCTACCGTCATCATTGAAAATACCGGCGATACTCATCTGGCAGAAGACTTAGAGATCCAGGTAGGCCCAGGGGCCCATCTGACTTTGATCAGCTTGCAAGAGTGGGGCGCACAGACAATTCATGCGGGTCGACATCACGCAATCGTGGATCGCGATGCAACATTTAAATCAATCGTTGTCACCGTTGGTGGCAACCTTGTTCGTCTGCTTCCTACCGTTGATTTCATCGCACCAGGTGCATCATGTGATCTCTCAGGAGTGTATTTTGCAACTGCAGGTCAATTCTTTGAGCATCGCATGTTTGTAGATCACAAGGTACCGAACGCGAAATCTCGCGTTAATTACAAGGGAGCACTCGCAGGCGATAAGGCACATACTGTGTGGATCGGGGATGTCTTTATCCGCGCCGCAGCTGAAGGTACAGATACCTACGAACTTAATCGCAATCTCTTGTTATCAGATGGAGCACGCGCTGACTCTGTTCCTAATCTTGAAATTGAAACCGGAGAAATTGTTGGCGCCGGACACGCATCTACAACTGGACGTTTTGATGATGAGCAGCTCTTTTATCTCATGTCTCGCGGAATCAATATGGAGGATGCTCGTCGCCTTGTTGTTCGTGGATTTTTCAATGAAATCGTTTCGGAGATCGGAATCGATGAGATTCAAGATCGCATCATGACTCGCATCGATAACGAATTAGCAAAGGCAGGCAAGTGAAATGTCTGATCTCTCACTAGCCTCTCTGACAGAGGGAAAACCGCTACGTATTGAAAAAAATGGCGAGTCGATTTGCGTTACGCGAGTGGGCTCTGAAGTTTTTGCGATATCTGATACTTGCAGCCATTCAGAAGCCTCGCTTTCTGAAGGCGATATTGAAGGATTCAAAATTGAATGCTGGCTCCATGGCGCAGAGTTTGATGTTCGTACGGGTGAAGCCCTTACGCCACCAGCTGTGGCACCAGTGAAGTCATACCCAGTAACCATCGACGGAGACTCCGTCACGGTAGAGATGTAACGGAGATAGATATGAGTACTCTAGAAATTCGCGGACTGAAAGTATCTGTTGAGACCGAACAAGGCGCAATTGAAATTCTTAAAGGTGTGGACCTAACAATTAAGTCAGGTGAAACTCACGCAATCATGGGCCCTAACGGTTCAGGTAAGTCAACACTTGCTTACTCCATTGCCGGACACCCTAAATACACGATCACTGGCGGAACTGTGACACTCGATGGCGCAGATGTGCTCGAGATGACTGTTGATGAGCGTGCGAAAGCTGGACTCTTCTTAGCGATGCAATATCCGGTAGAGGTTCCTGGAGTTTCAGTCTCCAACTTCCTACGTACTGCAGCAACTGCTCTACGTGGTGAAGCACCAAAGCTTCGTGAATGGGTCGGAGAAGTTAAAGCGGCGATGGAGAGCCTAAAGATGGATTCTTCATTTGCACAACGCAACGTTAACGAAGGTTTCTCAGGTGGCGAGAAGAAGCGCCATGAAATCATGCAGCTTGAGCTACTCAAGCCAAAGTTCGCAATTCTTGATGAGACAGATTCTGGGCTCGATGTTGATGCGCTTCGTATCGTTTCAGAGGGTGTTGTTCGTGCCAAAGAAGCCAACAACCACGGCATCTTGCTCATTACGCACTACACACGCATTTTGAAGTACATCAAGCCAGATTTCGTACATGTGTTTGCAAATGGTCGCATCGTTGAAGAAGGTGGCCCAGAGCTAGCAGATAAACTCGAAGCGAATGGATATGCCGAGTACGTAAGCGCTTAATATGTCCTTCAATGCATCTGTCATCGCACAGGATTTTCCAATTCTTTCTCGGAAGATTCGCGATGGCAAACGCCTTGTCTACCTCGATTCAGGTGCGACTAGTCAGAAACCAAATGTGGTTATTGAAGCTCAAAGTGATTTCTATCGACTTCATAATGCAGCGGCTCATCGGGGTGCGCATCAGCTCGCCGAAGAAGCAACGGACGCGCTTGAAGGTGCGCGTCAGATCGTGGCTAGCTTTATCAACGCTGATGTTGATGAGGTAGTTTTCACAAAGAGTGCTACAGAAGCGCTGAACCTAGTTTCTTATGCGATGGGTAACGCGCAAAAGGGCAATAGATTTCACCTCTCATCCGGCGATGGAATTGTCGTCACTGAGATGGAGCACCACGCCAACCTCATCCCATGGCAACAATTAGCTGCGCGTACTGGCGCCTCACTGTCGTGGTTTGAAGTAACCCCTGATGGACGCCTTGATCTCTCCAATCTTGCATCGGTCATTACGGAAAAGACGAAAGTCGTTGCACTGACTCAGCAATCAAATGTTTTAGGCACAATCATTCCGCTGGAAGAGATTGTTAAGCGAGCACATGAAGTTGGTGCAGTTGTTGTGATCGATGCTTGCCAATCTGTTCCGCATATGGCCGTGGATGTGAAAGCACTCGGTATCGATTTTCTAGCTTTTTCTGGACATAAAACGGTCGGCCCTACCGGCATTGGAATCTTCTGGGGACGAAGTGAGCTGCTTGCAGAACTACCACCGTTTCTGACCGGTGGCTCCATGATTGAAAACGTCACGATGACCTCTGCAACCTGGGCACCGGCGCCACGTAAATTTGAGGCGGGCGTTCCCAATATGGCGCAAGCTGTTGGACTAGGAGCAGCGCTTACCTATCTGACAAAGATTGGCATGAATCAAGTTCACGAACACGAACGTGCTCTGACTGAATATCTTCTTAATGAGTTTTCAACGATCGATGATTTAAAGGTAATTGGTCCACAAGATCTACATATGCGCGGCGGAATTGTCTCGTTCTCAGTGGGGGAGATTCACCCGCATGATTTAGGACAATATCTTGATAGCCAGGGGATAGCAGTACGAACTGGTCATCATTGCGCATGGCCACTCACTCGTAAATTGGGTGTTCCAGCTACTACTCGAGCTTCGTTCTATCTATATAACACCAAAGATGATCTCGACGCCTTAGTCGCAGGCATTCGCGGCGCACAGAAATACTTCGGATAACCATGCAATTAGATAATCTCTACCAGGAAGTGATCCTTGATCACTATAAGAATCCACAGCATAAGAAGTTAAATCCAACCTTTGATGCTCAAGTTCACCACATTAATCCGAGTTGTGGCGATGAAATCACGCTCAATGTCACTCTCGATGCGGGCCTGGTGAAAGAAGTTTCCTGGGATGGAGTTGGCTGTTCTATTTCACAAGCAAGCACATCGATTCTCACCGATTTACTCATTGGCAAGAGCCTTGATCGGGCGCAAGAAATCTCTGATGCATTTATGCACCTGATGCAGAGCAAAGGGACTGAAACCGGCGATGCCGAACTCCTGGAGGATGCGGTAGCTCTGGCTGGAGTTTCGCAATACCCAGCTCGCATTAAATGTGCGCTCTTAGGCTGGATGGCATTTAAAGACGCTTCCGTGCAAGCAATAGCAAAGAATTCATAAAAAGAAAGTAGGATACGGATATGGTTGCAAAGATTGAAGACGTAAACGAGGCGATGAAAGATGTTGTCGACCCAGAACTAGGAATCAACGTTGTTGATCTTGGACTGATTTACGACATCATGGTGGATGAGAACAACATCGCCGTACTCAACATGACACTCACATCGGCTGCTTGCCCGCTGCAAGATGTCATTGAAGATCAAACCCGCGAGGCGCTTAAGCCTTTTACCGATGATGTGAAAATCAACTGGGTGTGGATGCCGCCATGGGGCCCAGATAAAATCACCGATGATGGCAGAGAACAGCTGCGCGCACTCGGCTTTACTGTTTAGTTTTTTATGTCTCAACACGCAGTCTGGATGACCTTCCGGTCCATGACCGCTGATCCATCGGTGAAATCTCAGAAGTTAAAGCCTGGAACGGTTAAGCGGATCTTCACCTATGGAGCTCCCTATAAATCACAGATTCTTATCTTTCTTGCAACCGTTGTGATTGAAGCGCTCCTAATAATTAGCACGCCACTCTTACTGCGCGAATTGATTGATAAAGGAGTGATTCCGAAAGATCCCGCCTTGGTGACCAAGCTCGCTCTTCTGGTGGGACTACTAGCAGTTGTGGATGCGCTATTTAATATCTTTGGCCGTTGGTTTTCTGCTCGTATCGGTGAAGGTTTGATATATGACTTACGTTCGCAAGTTTTTGCTCACGTTCAAAGACAGTCGATTGCGTTCTTTACTCGAACACAGACCGGCGCGCTCATCTCGCGAATTAACTCAGATGTCATGGGGGCCCAGCAGGCATTCACGGGCACCCTTTCAGGCGTTGTAAGCAACGTCGTTTCACTGGTACTTGTTGTTACGGCGATGCTCATTCTTTCCTGGCAGATCACAGTTGTCTCATTGCTACTTCTGCCAGTCTTTCTTCTTCCCACTAAGTGGGTTGGTAAGCGCATTCAGGCGCTCACTCGCGATGCCTTTAATCTCAATGCAACGATGTCGAGCACCATGACTGAACGATTCAATGTTTCCGGTGCGCTCTTGGTCTCCCTTTATGGAAAGCCGGCGAAGGAAGAAGGTTTCTTCCGGGCTCGTGCACGTAAAGTGGCCGATATTGGAATTCAAACAGCAATGCTCAATCGCATCTTCTTTGTCGGCATCACCAGCGTTGCAGCTGTTGCTACCGCCTTCGCATATGGAATTGGTGGCCATCTAGCTATTGATGGCTCAATTACGGTGGGAACACTTCTAGCTATCACCGCTTTATTAGCGCGGCTCTATGGTCCACTGACTGCACTCTCTAATGTGCGCATCGATGTCATGACCGCGCTTGTCTCCTTTGAACGTGTTTTTGAGGTGCTAGATCTTCATCCGATGATTGTTGATCGCCCCGGAGCTCAGCAACTGAAGCAACAGGAACTGAGCATTGAATTTAGAAACGTTTCATTTTCCTATCCAAAAGCAGAAGAAGTCTCTCTGGCTTCACTTGAATCCGTCTCTAAACCGGAGACGGTTGATAGTGGACAGATATTGAATTCAATTTCATTTACTGCGCCAAAGGGAACACTGACGGCGATCGTGGGACCATCAGGTGCTGGAAAAACCACGATGAGTGCGCTCTTGCCCAGACTTTATGATGTGACAGAGGGTGCAATTCTTATCGGTGGCAGCGATATCCGCGACTACACAGTGCAATCACTCAGAGATAGCATCGGTGTTGTCATGCAGGATGCACATCTCTTTCACGAAACAATCGCTGAGAATTTACGGTATGCCAAGGAAGACGCTACCGAGGAAGAGATGATTCAGGCGTGTAAGTCGGCCCAAATATGGAATCTAATATCTACACTTCCCAATGGCTTTGAGACCATGGTGGGAGAGCGCGGTCATCGACTTTCCGGTGGCGAGAAGCAGCGTTTAGCTATTGCGCGGCTATTACTTAAAGCGCCATCAATCGTCATTCTTGATGAAGCAACGGCGCACTTGGACTCTGAAAACGAGGATCTTGTGCAAGAAGCACTACGTCATGCGTTGAAAGGTAGAACTTCGATCGTCATCGCACACAGATTAAGCACAGTGATGCAGGCAGATCAGATTCTGGTTCTGGAAAAGGGTCAGATTGTTGAGCGCGGAACGCACGAGGAGTTAATTCAAGGAGCGGGTCTCTACTCCGAACTATTTGCGCGTCAAGACCTCACGACGAATGAGAAACCTTCCGTAACCGATTAATCCACCAAAGAAGACCCATTGCAACGCATAAGCCATATGGGGTCCATCGGAGAGTTCAGGAAGTTCTGCAGGTGCAGCCGGTGACAAGGCCGGATCTGAGCCAGATACTAAGTCAAGATAGAAATCTTCACTTGTAGCTCCACCTTGAGCATTTGCCTTCGAAACCAATCCAGTATCTGAATTAGTCGGTATTGCAAAAAATGATCCCCGAGGTAACGAACTATCTAATCGCAGGCGTCCAACTATTTCGACATCACCTGATGGAAGTTTCGGCAATGTAGGTCTGGTTTGTGCGTTCTTTCCTGCCTGAACCCATCCACAATCAACCCAGTAACTTCTTCCACCCGTGTCATTAAATTTAGTGAGAAGTTCAAAACCATATTTGCCCTCGAAGTATCTATTTCTGAGAAGTATTTGGGTGTCAGGATCAAAGCGCCCGCGCGTTGTTACAGGCTGCCATTCGTGGTTCGCTGGTTGATCTTGTACTGAGGCTAGTGAGACCGGGGTCATTGTTGAATGTTTTTCGATAATGAAATTGCTCTCGTGCCGGGCAACACCGCGATGGTATTGCCATTGCGCCGCCCAGAGACAACCTGCAATGAGAACGAGCGCAATGACTGACTTAAAAAACGAAAATTGCTCACGCTTTTTTGTACTACTCAATTCCTCGCGGCCTCTTCTTGAGTATCGCTGATCCAGGAATTACTGTCTCACGACCAGCATTTGCAACAACTACTGCAATATAGGGCAGGATGACAGCGCCAACGAGAGCGAACCATCGATACGGACTTGGTAGTAGGACAGTCAAAATAAAGCAGGCTGTTCGCACCATCATGGATAGAAAATATCGACGTTGCCGCGCACTCTGGTCTTTGGAAAGGCCAGTTGACGCGCTAGTAATATCAAAAGCAGCATCTTCTTTAGCCATAGCCCAACAGTAGGGTAGTTTTCTCTCATGAGCGAGCCGACTTCCATCGCATTAGTTACCGGTGGCAATCGCGGAATTGGCTTAGCTATCGCAACAGCGCTGCAAGAAGCGGGTCATCGCGTTGTCATCACTTACCGCAGCGGCACCCCACCTACAGGCTTTGATGCAGTCCAGATGGATGTCACTAACTCAGAAAGTGTTGATTTAGCTTTCACAAAGATTGAAAGTGAGATAGGACAGCCAGAGATTATTGTAGCGAATGCTGGAATTACTAAAGACACTCTGGTCTTGCGTATGACTGACGAAGATTTCGAAAGTGTTATTGACGCTAACCTCACCGGCGCTTTTCGCGTTGCAAAGCGCGCTACCAAAGGTCTCCTGAAATTAAAGCGTGGTCGCCTGATTTTTATCGGTTCAGTTGTGGGTGGGGTTGGAGCTGCCGGACAAGTGAACTATTCCGCTTCTAAGTCTGGGCTAGTTGGAATGGCTAGATCATTTTCACGAGAACTTGGTTCGCGCGGCATCACTGCCAACGTTGTTGCCCCGGGATTTGTAGAGACAGATATGACGGCAG
Organism: Candidatus Planktophila versatilis; assembly: GCF_002288265.1. Lineage (NCBI taxonomy): Bacteria > Bacillati > Actinomycetota > Actinomycetes > Candidatus Nanopelagicales > Candidatus Nanopelagicaceae > Candidatus Planktophila > Candidatus Planktophila versatilis. The sequence goes on from NZ_CP016778.1 coordinate 587,442, forward strand.
AACTCGATGAGAAGCGCCGGAGTGAAATTGCGGCACAGGTTCCGCTGGGTCGATTCTGTTCAGCACAAGAGATTGCCGACGTGGTGACATTTATTGCATCTGCGAAAGCTAGCTATATTACTGGTGCCATCATTCCGGTAGATGGCGGACTTGGAATGGGGCACTGAAGTGGGAATTTTAGAGGGCAAGAATATTTTGGTAACCGGTGTTCTCACTGATGGCTCTATCGCTTTTCATATCGCACGCCTGGCACAAGAAGAAGGTGCGCAAGTTGTTCTTACAGGCTTTGGTCGCGGCCTTAGTCTGACAACTCGTATCGCAGGACGCCTACCAAAGCCGGCTCCGATTATTGAACTAGACGTTACCAATCAGGAACATCTTGATGGTTTAGCAACAGAGGTAAAGAAGCACCTTCCACACCTTGATGGAGTTGTGCATTCGATTGGCTTTGCACCTGAAGCAGCACTGGGTGGCAACTTTCTCAATACTGCTTGGGAAGATGTGGCAACGGCGGTGCAGGTCTCTGCCTACTCTTTAAAATCACTGACAATGGCATGCCATCCGCTATTTAAAGATGGGGCATCTGTTGTCGGACTTGATTTTGATGCCCAAGTTGCCTGGCCAAAGTATGACTGGATGGGAGTTGCAAAGGCTGCCCTTGAATCCACATCTCGCTATCTCGCTCGCGATCTTGGAAAAGATAATGTCCGCATCAACCTCATTGCAGCGGGTCCGATTAGAACCATCGCCGCAAAGTCGATTCCCGGATTTAATGAATTTGAAAATGTCTGGAATGAGCGCAGTCCATTGAAGTGGGATGTTGCAGATCCAGTGCCGGCAGCGCAAGGCGCAGTTGCGCTACTCAGTGATTGGTTTCCAAAAACGACGGGCGAGATTATTCACGTCGATGGTGGCCTGCACGCGATGGGCTAAAGCCCTTTTCAAGCGAGGATTTTTCTATTTGCCCGCACTCGGGTAGCCTTTGCCTCAGACCAGTAGCCCACGGCTGCTGCAAGAGGAGCTCACCGCTCCCACCTCTACTGCTTCGGCGGATTGGTTTGTCGGGTTTAAATCTAGGATTCTAGATTTATCTGCCTATGCGGTGCGCGAATTTTGCGGCAACTTGGATACACAAGTGAACCGAACATAGGAGCAGAAATCACAACAGAGCCCCGCATTAATGACCGTATCCGCACACCCCAAATTCGCCTCATCAATTACACAGGTGAGCAAGTTGGAGTTGTAGATATCGAAGCAGCGCTAGCTATGGCAGATGAAATCGGACTCGATCTCGTAGAGATTGCACCGGAAGCTAATCCGCCAGTTTGTAAGATCATGGACTTTGGAAAGTACAAGTACGAGATCGCACAAAAAGCTCGCGAAGCACGTCAGAACCAGACCCACATTGTGGTGAAGGAAGTGCGATTGACGCCAAAGATTGAGAATCACGACTACGAGACTAAACGCTCGTCAGTTGAAAAGTTTCTCAAAGGTGGCGACAAGGTGAAGATAACGATGAAGTTTCGTGGCCGTGAACAAACACGTCCAGAGCTCGGATTCAAACTCTTGCAACGTCTTGCAGAAGATGTGAAAGATATTGCTTTCGTTGAATTCGCCCCTAAGCAAGAGGGTCGACAGATGACGATGGTGTTGGGTCCGACGAAGAAGAAGACAGAAGTAGTAGCAGAGCAGAAGGCAGCGAAAGCTGCGAAGGAAAAAGCAGCCGAAGAAGCTGCTAAATAGTTTTACTCACGACGACGTAACAGGAGATAAGAAATGCCAAAGATGAAAACCCATAGTGGTGCGAAGAAGACCTTCCGCGTCACAGGTACCGGAAAGATCATGCACGAGCGTGCAGGCAAGCGCCACCTTTTGGAGCACAAGTCATCACGCGTTACTCGTCGTTTGAGCCAAGAGTCATCAGCTAAGTCAACCGTCACAATGACAGCCAAGCGCATGCTTGGTTTGAAGTAAGGGAGCGCCACTAAATGAGAGTCAAGCGCGGAGTACACGCAGCAAAGAAGCGTCGCACAACCCTTGAGCGTGCCAGCGGATATCGCGGACAACGTTCACGTCTTTTCACAAAGGCGAAGGAGCAAGTTACGCACTCAATGGTTTATGCCTTCAACGATCGTAAAGATAAGAAGGGTGATTTCCGTCAGCTCTGGATTCAGCGCATCAATGCTGCATCTCGCGAAAATGGAATGACATACAACCGCTTTATCCAGGGTCTTAAGGCTTCCGGACTTGAAGTAGATCGTCGCGTTCTATCAGATATCGCAACGAATGATCCAGCAGCATTTAAGGTTCTTGTCGACGTTGCTCGCAAGAACCTTCCAGCAGCCTAAGTTATCTAGAAACTAGGTTGTAGAGCCAATGATTGAGAGCCTTCACTCGCCGCATATCGCGCGAGTGAAGGCTCTTATTGGTTCTAAAGGGGCGAAAGAACGCCGCGAACAAGGACTCTTTGTGGCAGAGGGCGTGCAATGCACACGCGAGGCACTTACTTCTGCTGGGGGTCCAGAAATAAAAATTATTTACGCAACAGAGCAAGGACTCTCAAAGATTGCAGAACTTGACCTAGGTGCTGTAGATATAGTCGAAGTTTCCGAGCCTGTTCTTAAGGCGATGTCAGATACCGTCTCACCACAAGGACTCATCTCACTTTGTTATACCCCTGAGAACAGTATTTCCGAACTCGCACTTACAGGTAGCTCTACTGTTATCTACCTCCATGAGATCCAAGATCCTGGAAATGCGGGAACGATTCTTCGCACCGCAGATGCAATGGGAATCACTGCTGTAGTTACCTCTCCTGATTCTGTCGATATGTATTCGCCAAAGGTGGTTCGTTCAACCGCAGGTTCACTGTGGAATATCCCGGTCTATGAGGGCGTGACTTTTCAAGCGCTAGCATCCATCTTCCCTGACACCCAGAAGATTCTCCTTTCATCTCATGCATCGACATCAATTCTCGATCTGAAGATTGCGGGGGATTGCATTGCAGTCTTTGGCAACGAAGCAAGGGGAGTAGATGCAGCAGCCCTTGGCGCGGCTGTGACGGAAGTGACTATTCCAATGGCTGGCAATGCCGAAAGCCTTAATTTATCGGCAGCGGCATCAATCGTTATGTTCACCCTTTCAGCAAAGGTCGCAGGATAGAATCACGCCCATGAATCCGGCAGATGTAGCATCGTGGATAAGCGATGCGCAGAGCGCCTTTACCGCCGCCACGGATTTAGAACAACTTAAATCAGCTCGCCTGGCACACGCTGGTGATAAGTCACCGATAGCACTTGCTAGCAGAGCGCTCGGCACGCTCTCAGCCGATCAGAAAGCTTCCGTTGGAAAAATTATTGGGGAAGCAAAGGCAGAGATAGCAAAAGCTCTAGCGCAGCAGACGGCAAAACTTGAGCAAGAGCGCGACTCCAAAGTTTTACTTGAAGAGGTCGTCGATATCACCTTGCCAGTTCGTCGTGCGCACCGCGGGGGGCTACATCCCATCTCAATCATTAAGAATGAGATTTCAGATTTCTTTATCGAGCAAGGTTTCTCAGTTGAAGAAGGGCCAGAACTTGAATCGGGTTGGCTTAACTTTGATGCCCTGAATATTCCGGCTGATCATCCTGCGCGCACAATGCAAGACACTTTCTTTATTGAGCCAATCGAGTCAGGGCTAGTTCTTCGCACGCACACATCACCAGTGCAGATTCGTACGATGTTGGCTCAAGAACCGCCTATCTATGTCATTTGTCCTGGTCGCACATTTCGTGCTGATGAACTAGATGCTACTCACAGCCCAGTTTTCCACCAGGTTGAAGGCCTCGTAGTTGATAAGGGAATCACGATGGCCCACCTGAAAGGAACCCTTGATAACTTCGCGCGACACATGTTTGGTCCCGATGTCACGACACGTTTGCGACCGTCATTCTTTCCATTCACCGAGCCAAGTGCGGAAGTAGATATCTACTTTAACAATCGATGGATCGAATGGGGCGGATGCGGAATGGTCAACCCTAAAGTTCTGGCAACGTGTGGCATTGATACAGATGTCTACACTGGATTCGCATTTGGAATGGGTCTAGAGCGCACGCTGATGGTTCGCCATGGAATTACCGACATGCACGACATTGTGGAAGGCGACTTGAGATTCACTCGCCAGTTTGGAGTCGGACTCTAAATGCGCGCACCTTTATCGTGGATCAAGGAATTTGTTGAGATGCCTGCCTCCATTACCGCAGAACAAATCTCTGATGCCCTGATCCGCGTTGGTTTTGAAGTAGAAGAGATTATTCATCAGGGCGCAGACCTGACAGGCCCCTTGGTATTTGCCAAGGTACTAAGCATTGAAGAGATTACCGAGTTTAAGAAAGCCATTCGATATGTGGGTCTTGATTGTGGCGAGAAGCAGACCCGTTATGTCATTTGTGGGGCAACAAATTTTGCGGTTGGAGATTTGGTAGTCGCAGCTCTGCCGGGTGCAGTACTGCCAGGCGACTTCAAAATCGGTGCCCGTGAGACATACGGCAAAGTGTCCAACGGAATGATCTGTTCGGCCCGCGAACTTGGGATTGGAGATGACCACTCCGGAATCATGACATTTACAGAGGGATCAGTTGCGATCGGAGCCGATGCAATTGAAGCACTATTAATCAATGATGTCATATTCGATGTTGCCGTCAATCCGGATCGTGGCTACGCCTTGAGTATTCGCGGCATTGCACGTGAGGTTGCGGGCGCGCTAGGTCTTTCATATACCGACCCAGTTGATGCACTTCGCACACTTAAATTTACTGACACAGGCAAGGGTGTGAGTGCAAAGATTGCCGACCCAGCAACTGCTTCCGTGTTTTACTTACGAACCCTTTCACACTTTGATGCCAAGGCCACAACTCCAATCTGGATGCGCAGAAGGATTGAAAAGATGGGCATGCGCTCTATCTCCTTGGTTGTAGATGTCACTAACTATGTGATGCTTGAATTGGGTCAGCCACTTCACGCCTTCGATAAATCAAAGATAAAGGGTGGCCTCACCATTAAGCGGGCGGGCAAGGCGCAACCATTTACCACTCTCGATGGTCAGGTGCGCCAGTTAGATCCTGATGACCTGATGGTCTGCGATGACGAGCAACCACTTGCACTAGCTGGAACAATGGGTGGAGCGTTCTCAGAAATTTCAGAGACAACGACCGAGATAGCACTAGAAGCGGTTCGATTTGATCCAACCTGCGTTGCTAAGAATTCACGGCGCCACAAGCTTTCTTCGGAAGCATCACGTCGTTTAGAACGAAGTGTGGATCCCTCCCTTGCTCAATATGCATCAGCTCGATTTGTTCAGTTATTGACTGAAAATAGTCCAGCTCAACATGTAGCAACTGTGATTGCTGGTGAACCTCGATTTAGCCCCATGGTCAAAGTGGATCCGGCATATATCTCACGCATTATGGGTGTGGATGTGGCCCCTTCTGAAATAGTAAAGATTTTGCGCACCATTGGATGTGAAGTCAACGAAAAGACTTTCGAAGTAAATCCTCCATCTTGGCGTGCAGATTTACTCGGCCAAGCAGATTTCACGGAAGAAGTTGCTCGCATGGTTGGCTTTGACAAGATTCCGTCGATTCTTCCGCCACGACCAAAGCACGCATCACTCACTCATTCCCAGAAGCGTCGTCGCGCAGTTTCGATGATGCTAGCTAGTCGGGGCTTGGCTGAAGTTCAAACTTTTCCCTTCACCAACCAAGAAACAATTGAGGCGTTGGGCTTCCTGGGTGAGCGCGCATCCACATATCGCATTGCAAACCCGATGTCGGAAGAGTTCCCGTTACTGCGAGTACACATGGTCCCAGGATTGTTGGAAGTAGCGCAGCGCAATATCAGCAGAGGTGCAAAAGACTTTGCAATCTTTGAGATGGGATCTATTTTCCGAGGGGTCCAAAAACTTGTTCCGATGATTTCACCAGTGCTAGGTCAAAAACCGAGTTCTGAAGAGATTGCATCTATTTACGCCAGTTTGCCACCACAGGCTTTCCACGTTGCGGGGCTACTGGTTGGAAAAGTGGAGAACGAGGACTGGCAGGGTAAGCCGCGTTCTTACACCTGGCAGGATGCAATCGCATTTGCGCAGGAAGTCCTGCAGCTGTGCAATCATTCTTGGACAATAAAGCGTTCAGATATCGCGCCATGGCATCCTGGCCGTTGCGCTGAATTACTCATTGACGGCAAACCTGTTGCCCATGCGGGCGAACTTCATCCAAGGATCGTAGAGATGTATGGTCTTCCGGAACGTTCCTCAGCTTTTGCAGTTGCACTCAATGCGTTGCCAGATTCACCTTTGGTCCGTCCCTCTACCGTGGGCACTATGCCGGCGGCGCTCCAAGATGTGGCGCTGATTATCGATGCATCGGTCTCAGCGCTAGAGGTCGAGCAGGCGCTGCGGGCAGGTGCGGGCGAGCTCCTAGAATCAATCTCCCTCTTTGACCGCTACGACAAAATAGGTGACGGCAAAATTTCCTTGGCCTTCTCCTTAGTTTTCCGAGCTTCGGACCGCACCCTCACGGGGGCAGAAGTCAGCGCGCTGCGAGATTCAGCGGTGAAATCAGCGGAGAAAGCTACTGGCGCAGTTCTGCGCACTGCATAAATATGCATATCCGTGCATAAATATGCTATAGTGAGATTATGAAAACTGGGATTATCGGCGGCAGTGGATATGCGGGAGGAGAACTCCTGCGGCTGCTAGCTGGGCACCCACATTTTCAGGTAGCCGCTGTTGCGGCTCATTCCAATGCGGGGGAGTCGATTACTTCGATTCATCCACAACTAAGAAGTTATGACAATCAGAAGTTCATCGCCTTCTCAGCCGAAGCATTTACCGATTGCCAGCTGCTCTTTCTTGCACTGCCACATGGAGAATCTTCCAAGATAATTTCGCAACTTCCTAAGGGAGCAAAGATTGTTGATTTAGGTGCGGATTACAGATTAAGCGATGCCCAGCAGTGGGAGAAGTATTACGGTGGCACACACGCCGGGACGTGGAGCTATGGGCTAGCTGATATCGCGCAGTACAAGAGCGCAATTGCACAGGCGCAATATGTTGCAAACCCGGGATGTTATGCGACAGCTATCGCACTGGGAGCTGCACCGGCTTCTAGTATCGCTGATCTCTCTGATTGCGTGGTCGTGGCAGCATCAGGAACAACTGGCGCGGGCAGAAATGCAAAAGTAAACCTACTCGCCAGTGAGGTTTCAGGATCTCTGAGTTCCTATAAATTCGGTGGAACACATCAACACACCCCTGAAATCGAAGAGACATTGAGCAAGATTAGTGGGCAAGATGTGAAGATTTCTTTCACTCCAGTCTTGGCTCCGATGCCGAGAGGAATCCTGGCTACGGTTACCGCCAAGCTGACCAAGAAGATTACCTCTGAAGAGGCACATCAGCTTTATAGCGATTATTTTGCAGATTCAGCATTTGTTTCGGTACTTGAATTTGGAGTCATGCCAAAGACATCAGCTGTTTTGGGATCTAATAATGTGCAGATGCAGGTTGCAGTTGACGCTCACACCTCAAGACTTGTTGTTTCAGTAGCGATAGATAATCTAGGCAAGGGCGCCGCGGGGCAAGCTATTCAAAACGCCAACATCATGTGTGGTTTTGCTGAGACTGCCGGACTCGATTTCGATGGGATTGGCGCGTGATTATCGTGAAGTTCGGTGGCCATGCGATGTCGGATTCACATGGTGAATTTGCGCAAGCTATTGCAGATGCCATCTCTCAGGGGGTCGAGATCGTGATTGTTCATGGTGGTGGGCCACAAATTGGTTCGGCACTTGAATCAGCTGGGATTACAACGGAATTTATCGGCGGATTTCGCGTCACCACCCCTGAGGTTTTCCAGATCGTTGAGAGAGTGTTAGCAAAAGAGATTGGTCCTGCCGTTGCACAGTCCCTATGCAACCACGGAATCAAAGCGGTTGCTATCTCTGGTCGGGATTCTAAAACGCTGATTGCAGAGAAGTTGACCACTTTAGTAGATGGAACAAGAGCTGATCTAGGTCTTGTCGGAAATGTTATTGAAGTGAACCCGCAAGAGATTCAAAGGCTAGTGACACAAGGAAGCGTGCCAATAATTTCACCGGTAGCAACGGATGCACTTGGCACACATGGATTTAACGTCAATGCTGATATCGCAGCGGCGGCAATCGCAGGTGCGTTAGAAGCCCAATGGCTGATCATCATGACTGATGTCGAGGGAATCTATCGGAATTGGCCGGATAAGGATTCATTAATCTCAGAGATTTCTGTGGAAGAGCTGCAAGGGATTAAATCTACATTTGCAGATGGGATGGCCCCCAAGGTGCAATCTTGCTTAGATGCCATTGGCGCAGGTGCACATGCGGTGCGGATTATTGATGGCAGAAACCCCCAGGCCCTGAAGAGCGCCCTCCTGGGCGTTGGCGGAACGTTGGTCTTCGCATGAAGCGTTGGATAAATTCACTTCAAGATAATTACGGAACTCCTTCCATCGAGTTAGTCTCTGGAAAAGGTTCATATGTCAAAGATGCCCAAGGCAAGCTGTACCTAGATTTCTTGGCTGGCATCGCCACTAATGTTTTGGGTCATGGCCATCCTGCAATTGTGAAAGCTGTGACAAAACAGGTTTCTACATTGGGTCATGTGAGTAACTTCTACGCCCACCCAAATGTGTTGCAATTGGCTGAGAAACTACAGAAGCTCACCGGTGATAAGTCAGCACGAGTCTTCTTCTGCAATTCTGGTGCGGAAGCAAATGAGGCGGCCCTGAAGTTAAGTCGTCGCACGGGCAGAACCGGCATTGTTGCAACGAAGGAATCTTTCCACGGTAGAACGATGGGTGCGTTATCACTCACCGGTCAGCCATCAAAACGAAATCCATTTAAGCCGTTACTTCGCGGGATCTCCCACGTCACCTTCGGTGATTCACGTGCGATGAAGCGAAAGATCAATAAGAGAACTGCCATGGTAATTATCGAACCCATCATGGGCGAAGCCGGGGTCATTGTCCCGCCTGCTAATTACTTACAAGATGTTCGTAGATATTGCGATGAGAACGGTGCTCTCCTCGTCTTCGACTGCGTGCAGACAGGGATGGGTCGCACCGGTGACTGGTTTGGCTATGAGTATTCAGGTGTTAAGCCCGATGTGATTACCTTGGCTAAAGGCTTAGGAGGAGGACTCCCACTTGGAGCGATGATCGCACTTGGCCCCGCCTCTCATCTTTTTAAAGCCGGCGATCACGGTTCAACTTTTGGGGGAAATCCGATTGCAACGGCGGCAGCCCTTGCCGTAATTGGCGCAATTGAGAAAGAGAAGATTCTCATCCATGTTAATGAAGTGAGTTCCTATCTTTTTGCCGAACTCGCTCTTGTTCCTGGAGTTACTGAAGTCCGAGGAGCAGGGCTACTGATTGGACTTACCCTGGATCAAGGATGTGCGAAGGAGCTTGTGAAGAAGAGCCAAGAGCTGGGGCTACTGATTAATGCACCGAGTGAATCAATTATTCGTATTGCGCCAGCTCTGAATATTTCATTACGTGATGCAAAGAAGTTTGTAACGATATTCACTGCAGCCCTAGCGCAGGTGCGTCATGGCTAGTGTGAGCGCACGGAGAGCAAAGGCGATTTCGCTGATTAAGGGCGGGCTCATTCATTCCCAATCTGATCTGGTGAAAGAGCTTAAGAAGGCTGGCTTTGCAGTTACCCAAGCCACCGCGAGCCGTGACCTGGAAGAGATTGGCGCTGTGCGGGGCAGATCGGCCACGGGCGATTCGGTCTACACGATCTCGGCTTCAGGTGAGGCTTCACTTTCGCGTTCTATGCCGCTGCCTTCTGAATTAATTCTCTCTGTTGAATCCAGTGGAAATTTGGCTGTCATTCACACGCCACCCGGGGGAGCACAATTGCTTGCAAGTTCACTCGATCACTCTGGAATTTCTTCAATTATCGGAACTATCGCAGGTGACGACACGGTCTTAGTTGTCGCTAGAAAAGCAAGCGGTGGGGCGCAACTAGCGAAAGAATTACTCTCATACGGGCAAGTCAAGAAGGTTAGAGGGAGAAAATAATGGCGCTCTGGGGCGGAAGGTTTTCGCAGTCTCCGGCGGAGGCTGTATTTGCGCTCTCACAAAGTGTGCAATTTGATTGGCGTTTGGCTCCTTATGATCTTCGTTCATCACTTGCCCATCTTGCGGTACTAGAAAGCAGTGGGCTTCTTGATAAGAAGGTGGCTGCAGCAATTCGAAAGGCTTTAGAAGAGCTGGTTGCGGAAGTGGCTTCCGGAAAATTCACCTATCTTGCAACTGATGAAGATGTTCATAGCGCCTTAGAACGCGGTCTTACTGAAAAACTCGGTGAAATCGGAGGCGCACTTCGCGCCGGTAGATCACGTAATGATCAGGTGGCAACAGATCTGCGACTTTATGCCATGGATGCGATGATTTCGATTGCTTTATCAATAGCCGAACTGCAAGAAGCGCTGATAGCAAAAGCAACCGAATACTCGGATGCTCCGGCTCCCGGATTTACGCACCTACAACATGCACAGCCCGTGCTTTTTGGGCATGAGATTGCAAAGCACGTGCATGCATTTGCGCGAGATGCAGATCGTATTCAGGATTGGCTTACTCGCACATCTGTCAGCCCACTTGGCTCAGGTGCACTAGCTGGATCATCCTTGCCGTTAGCACCGGAGGTCACTGCGAAAGCACTTGGTTTTACATCCAGTGCCGCTAATTCAATTGATGCCGTATCTGATCGTGATTTTGTTGCCGAAGCGCTATTCATTCTCTCCATGGTGGGAGTTCATCTCTCACGAATCGGTGAAGAATGGTGCATCTGGTCGACCACTGAATTTGGTTGGGCACGAGTATCAGATGCTTACTCCACTGGTTCCTCCATCATGCCGCAGAAGAAAAACCCGGATATGGCAGAGCTTGCACGTGGCAAGTCAGGTCGTCTGATTGGAAATCTCACTGGCGTTCTTGCCATGCTCAAAGGTCTGCCCTTTGCATATAACCGCGATCTGCAAGAAGATAAAGAGCCACTCTTTGATTCCATTGATACCGTCTTGCTCGTTCTTCCAGCAGTGACCGGAATGGTGGCAACTACTGAATTCGATCGCGAGAAGATGGCACTTGCCGCACCTCTTGGTTTTTCACTTGCAACTGAAATTGCTGATTACTTGGTCAGGGCACACATTCCATTCGCGCAAGCACATGAAGCTGCTGGCAAATGTGTTGCGCTCTGCGAAGCATCTGGTCGCCAACTTCATCAGCTCACCGATGATGAGTTTGCAAAGATTCATCCAGCACTCAAAGGCGATGTTCGAGATGTGCTCACTGTGCAGGGCGCGCTTGCATCTCGTACGACACGTGGTGGCACCGCACCCTCTGCGCTAGCGCAACAATTGAGTGAGGCAAAAAGTTCTCTGGAAAAGACTCGCAGCGAATTCACTGCCGCAGCCAAAGCATTTTCGACCATGATGGGTGCGTGAGAACCGTGACCTACGATTTGCTAGATGACCTTAAGTGGCGTGGTCTCATTGCGCAGACAACAGATGAGGTCGAGCTGCGTAAGGCGCTAGCCAAGCCAATCACGCTCTATGTGGGCTTTGATCCGACGGCGCCGAGCATCCATGTGGGAAACCTAGTTGTTCTCTTTGTTCTACGCCGCTTTCAACTAGCTGGCCACAACCCGCTTCCGCTGGTTGGGGGAGCCACTGGCTTGGTGGGTGATCCCAGCGGTAAAAATGAAGAACGCACGCTGAATACAACTGAAGTTGTAGGGCAGTGGGTCGATCGTATAAAGGGGCAGCTTTCAAAGTTCATGGACTTTGAGTCCAGTAAGAATCCGGCGGTGATGGTCAATAACCTGGACTGGACTGCGCCCATGTCGGCCATTGAGTTCTTACGCGACATTGGGAAGCACTTTAGCGTTAATCAAATGTTGAATAAGGACGCGGTTTCATCTCGACTTGAAAAAGATGGCATTTCTTACACTGAGTTTTCATATCAAGTTCTCCAGTCGATGGATTACTTAGAACTTTACAAGCGCTATAACTGCACACTGCAAATAGGTGGCTCTGATCAATGGGGAAATATCACCGCTGGTCTAGATCTCATTCGACGTGTTGAAAGTGCAAGTGCCCATGCACTGACCGTGCCACTACTGACAAAAGCTGATGGAACTAAATTTGGCAAGACAGCCGGCGGAAGTGTGTGGCTCGATCCAGAGATGACCTCGCCATATTCCTTCTTCCAGTACTGGTTGAATTCAGATGATAAAGATGTCATCAACTTCCTTAAGGTATTTTCATTTAAATCACGCACCGAGATAGAAGCACTCGAATCAGCACATACCGCCAACCCTGGTGCACGCGAAGCTCATCGAGTACTTGCTAGAGAACTCACCTCACTTGTACATAGCCCAGAGATTGCAGAACGTGTTGAAGAAGCTGCGCGCGCACTCTTCGGCCAAGGTGATCTTGCATCACTGGATGAATCAACTTTGGCATCAGCTTTGGCTGAACTTCCACATACGCGAATTGAAAAGGGAGCTGAGATACCCACTTGGGTGGATTTGTTGGTTGCCACCGGTGTGGTTGATTCAAAATCTGCTGCTCGTCGGATCGTTAAAGAAGGTGGCGCATATCTCAATAATGAGAAGGTGGTTGGCGAAGATTTCCGTCTTCAAAAAACTGACTTTTTATGCGGAAAATATGCAGTTTTGCGTAAAGGCAAGCGAGACCTGGCGGCGGTAGAGCTCGGATAGCCGTTTGGGCGAAATCTCAAAAATGCCACTTTTTACGCATAAATACTGTAATTTTTTACTATTTTTAACTTAGCGATTATGTGTATTTTCGGCCAATTAGACGGATTTGACCCCTGGGGGAGCGCGCCCTATAGTTACGCTCCTTGCTGTGGAACGGACTCAAACGAGGTCGTACAGCATTTCCCCAAATCTAGGCCATTTTGCCCGTTTTGACGCGTGCGAAGCTATGGACTAGATTTGGCGGTCTGCCCTGAAAAGCCGGAGAAATCCAGCGATGCAGTGCGCATCCGTACCTTGAGAACTCAACAGCGTGCCATAAGTCAATGCCGGAGAATGGTGTTAATTCGCCATTCTCTAAATAAATACTTCAATGAAGTATGTACCAGATGCTATTTATAGCTTCTGGAATACTCGTTGAATTCCTTTGGTAAAGACAAAATAAACGACAGTTTGTTTGTCTCGTAAGCCATGAAAAAAACTTTCTATGGAGAGTTTGATCCTGGCTCAGGACGAACGCTGGCGGCGTGCTTAACACATGCAAGTCGAGCGATGAAACACCTTCGGGTGTGAATTAGCGGCGAACGGGTGAGGAACACGTGAAGAATCTGCCTTCAACTCTGGGATAACTCCGGGAAACCGGGGCTAATACCGGATATGAGCCTTGATCGCATGATCGGGGCTGGAAAGTTTTTCGGTTGAAGATGACTTCGCGGCCTATCAGCTTGTTGGTGAGGTAATGGCTCACCAAGGCGACGACGGGTAGCCGGCCTGAGAGGGCGACCGGCCACACTGGGACTGAGACACGGCCCAGACTCCTACGGGAGGCAGCAGTGGGGAATATTGGGCAATGGAGGAAACTCTGACCCAGCGACGCCGCGTGAGGGATGAAGGCCTTCGGGTTGTAAACCTCTTTCAGTAGGGAAGAAGCGAAAGTGACGGTACCTACAGAAGAAGCACCGGCTAACTATGTGCCAGCAGCCGCGGTAATACATAGGGTGCAAGCGTTGTCCGGAATTATTGGGCGTAAAGAGCTCGTAGGTGGTTCGATACGTCGGATGTGAAAATCAGGGGCTCAACCCCTGACCTGCATCCGATACGGTCGAGCTGGAGTTTGGTAGGGGAGACTGGAATTCCTGGTGTAGCGGTGGAATGCGCAGATATCAGGAGGAACACCGATGGCGAAGGCAGGTCTCTGGGCCAATACTGACACTGAGGAGCGAAAGCGTGGGGAGCGAACAGGATTAGATACCCTGGTAGTCCACGCCGTAAACGGTGGGCGCTAGTTGTGCGAACCTTCCACGGTTTGTGCGACGCAGCTAACGCATTAAGCGCCCCGCCTGGGGAGTACGATCGCAAGATTAAAACTCAAAGGAATTGACGGGGCCCCGCACAAGCAGCGGAGCATGCGGCTTAATTCGACGCAACGCGAAGAACCTTACCAAGGCTTGACATATACAGGAATACGGCAGAGATGTCGTAGCCGCAAGGTCTGTATACAGGTGGTGCATGGTTGTCGTCAGCTCGTGTCGTGAGATGTTGGGTTAAGTCCCGCAACGAGCGCAACCCTCGTTCTGTGTTGCCAGCATTTAGTTGGGGACTCACAGGAGACTGCCGGGGTTAACTCGGAGGAAGGTGGGGATGACGTCAAATCATCATGCCCCTTATGTCTTGGGCTGCACGCATGCTACAATGGCTGGTACAAACGGCTGCGATACCGCAAGGTGGAGCGAATCCGATAAAGCCAGTCTCAGTTCGGATTGGGGTCTGCAACTCGACCCCATGAAGTCGGAGTTGCTAGTAATCGTAGATCAGCAACGCTACGGTGAATACGTTCCCGGGGCTTGTACACACCGCCCGTCACATCACGAAAGTCGGTAACACCCAAAGTCAGTGGCCCAACCGTAAGGAGGGAGCTGCCAAAGGTGGGATCGGTGATTGGGATGAAGTCGTAACAAGGTAGCCGTACCGGAAGGTGCGGCTGGATCACCTCCTTTCTAAGGAGCATCGAGTAGCGAAGTTAATAGTTAACTTCATTCAACTACTCGGCTCATTGTGGAGCATTGACTTAGGTTTATTTAAGATTTCGCAATTAGTACAGCCCTTTGGGGAGTGGAAAATTAGCGTTTATCAAATTTCAACTAGGCACGTTGTTGGGTCCTGAGGGGACGGCTAGCGCCAAACCTCTGGACTTAATAAGAAGAGATACTGCTTAACACTTCTGTTTAATTACAGATGTTAAGGAAGTCTCAACTCTTATTGAGTACCGCCCGTATTTTGAGAACTACACAGTGGACGCGAGCATCTTTGTGGAAAAATTATTAAGCGCACATGGCGGATGCCTTGGCATCAGAAGCCGATGAAGGACGTAGTAGGCTGCGATAAGCCTCGGGGAGTTGTCAAACGAACTTTGATCCGAGGATTTCCGAATGGGGAAACCCAGCTGGAGTAATGTCCAGTTATTTCTATCTGAATATATAGGGTAGATAAAGGGAACGTGGGGAAGTGAAACATCTCAGTACCCACAGGAAGAGAAAACAACCGTGATTCCGTTAGTAGTGGCGAGCGAAAACGGAAGAGGCCAAACCAATACTGTGCCAAGCCGGCAGGCGTTGCAGTATCGGTGTTGTGGGACCAGTTAGATTGGACTGCCGTTCAATCAAAGAGTCAGAAATTAATTAAGTAGATGAATGGCGTGGGAAAGCCAGTCATAGAGGGTGAGAACCCCGTAGTCGAAACTTAGTTAACTCTTTATTGGTATCCCAAGTAATACCGAACTCGAGGAATTCGGTATGAATCTGGCGGGACCACCCGCTAAGCCTAAATACTCTCTGATGACCGATAGCGGACTAGTACCGTGAGGGAAAGGTGAAAAGAACCCCGTAAGGGGAGTGAAATAGAATCTGAAACCGTGTGCGTACAAGCCGTTGGAGCGACGTAAGTTGTGACAGCGTGCCTTTTGAAGAATGAGTCTACGAGTTAGTGTCGTGTTGCAAGGTTAACCCGTCGAGGGGAAGCCGTAGCGAAAGCGAGTCTGAATAGGGCGTTTGAGTAGCACGATCTAGACCCGAAGCGAGGTGATCTACGCATGGCCAGGTTGAAGCGCGGGTAAGACCGCGTGGAGGACCGAACCCACTAATGTTGAAAAATTAGGGGATGAGCTGTGTGTAGGGGTGAAAGGCCAATCAAACTTCGTGATAGCTGGTTCTCTCCGAAATGCATTTAGGTGCAGCGTTGCGTGTTTCTTACCGGAGGTAGAGCTACTGGATGGTCGAGGGGTCCTACAAGATTACCAACATCAGCCAAACTCCGAATGCCGGTAAGTGAGAGCGCAGCAGTGAGACTGTGGGGGATAAGCTTCATGGTCGAGAGGGAAACAACCCAGAATAGCAACTAAGGTCCCAAAGCCTGTGCTAAGTGGAAAAGGATGTGAAGTCGCATAGACAACCAGGAGGTTGGCTTAGAAGCAGCCACCCTTAAAAGAGTGCGTAATAGCTCACTGGTCAAGTGATTTCGCGCCGACAATGTAACGGGGCTCAAGCACAGCACCGAAGTTCTATCATTCAAGCACTATCCCGGTCGCAAGATCCAGGAGCTTGGATGGGTAGGAGAGCGTTGTGTGACTGGTGAAGCGGCAGAGGAATCTAGCCGTGGAAGTCACACAAGTGAGAATGTAGACATGAGTAGCGAGAGAGGGGTGAGAAACCAGTCCGCCGAAAGACCAAGGGTTCCTGGGCCAGGCTAATCCGCCCAGGGTAAGTCGGGACCTAAGGCGAGGCCGTCAGGCGTAGTCGATGGACAACTGGTTGATATTCCAGTACTCGCTTATTTTCGCCCAGGACGAATCAACTAATGCTAAGGCCGTGAAGTTGATCTGGCTTTTGTCAGATTGATGGAACCGCTGACCCGGTGTTGTAGTAGTTCAGCAATGGTGTGACACAGGAAGGTAGTCCAGCCCGGGCGATGGTTGTCCCGGGGTAAGGTCGTAGGGCGTTACGTAGGCAAATCCGCGTAACACATGCCTGAGAGCTGATGCCGAGCCGTAAGGTGAAGTGGATGATCCTATGCTGTCAAGAAAAGCATCTAGCGAGAAAATAAGTGACCCGTACCCGAAACCGACACAGGTGGTCAGGTAGAGAATACCAAGGCGATCGAGATAATTATGGATAAGGAACTCGGCAAAATGCCCCCGTAACTTCGGGAGAAGGGGGGCCCTTTGACGTGTAGGAGTTTTCCTCCGAAGCGTTGGAAGGCCGCAGAGACCAGGCTCAAGCGACTGTTTACCAAAAACACAGGTCCGTGCGAAGTAGCAATACGATGTATACGGACTGACGCCTGCCCGGTGCTGGAAGGTTAAGGGGACTGGTTAGCCGCAAGGCGAAGCTGAGAACTTAAGCCCCAGTAAACGGCGGTGGTAACTATAACCATCCTAAGGTAGCGAAATTCCTTGTCGGGTAAGTTCCGACCTGCACGAATGGCGTAACGACTTGAGCGCTGTCTCATCCGTAAACTCGGCGAAATTGCATTACGAGTAAAGATGCTCGTTACGCGCAGAAAGACGGAAAGACCCCGGGACCTTTACTATATCTTGATATTGGTGTCCGGAACGGTTTGTGTAGCATAGGTGGGAGACTTTGAAGCGGGCACGCCAGTGTTTGTGGAGTCATCGTTGAAATACCACTCTGATCGTTTTGAACTTCTAACCTCGGTCCGTAATCCGGATCAGGGACAGTGTCTGGTGGGTAGTTTGACTGGGGCGGTCGCCTCCTAAAAAGTAACGGAGGCGCTCAAAGGTTCCCTCAACCTGGTTGGTAATCAGGTGTCGAGTGTAAGTGCACAAGGGAGCTTAACTGTGAGACAGACATGTCGAGCAGGTGCGAAAGCAGGAACTAGTGATCCGGCGGTGGCTTGTGGAAGCGCCGTCGCTCAACGGATAAAAGGTACCCCGGGGATAACAGGCTGATCTTGCCCAAGAGTCCATATCGACGGCAAGGTTTGGCACCTCGATGTCGGCTCGTCTCATCCTGGGGCTGGAGTAGGTCCCAAGGGTTGGGCTGTTCGCCCATTAAAGAGGCACGCGAGCTGGGTTCAGAACGTCGTGAGACAGTTCGGTCCCTATCTTCTGTGCGCGTAAGAAACTTGAGAAGGGCTGACCCTAGTACGAGAGGACCGGGTCGGACGAACCTCTGGTGTGTCGGTTGTTCCGCCAGGAGCACCGCCGATTAGCTACGTTCGGAAGGGATAACCGCTGAAAGCATCTAAGCGGGAAGCTCGCTTCAAGATTAGGTTTCTCATTGGTTTACCAAGTAAGGCCCCCAGGAGACTACTGGGTTGATAGGGTGGAAGTGGAAGAGTCGTAAGACTTGGAGCTGACCACTACTAATAGGCCGAGGATTTAACTACAAAGTTGCTACGCGTCCACTGTGTGGTTCTCGAGATACGGTCGAGAACCACAAATAAGGAGATCTTCTTCAATGAAGATCAGACTTCTTAGTTGTGAGTTCATGTCCAAAACTCAATAGCGTTTCGGCAACCATAGCGTGAGGGAAACACCCGGTCCCATTCCGAACCCGGAAGTTAAGCCTTACAGCGTCGATGGTACTGCACGGGTGACCTTGTGGGAGAGTAGAACGTTGCCGGACTTCTTTTATAAAAAGGGGCGCTTATTCGTAAGCGCCCCTTTTTTATTTCTCAAGAAGTTAGAATGATTCAGATAATTAAGGAGATTAACCTATGGAAGAGCGTCCACGCAATAACAGCGGTCGTCCATCTTCCGGTCGTCCTTCATCAGATCGCCCAGCTCGTGGTGGTCGCACAGAGCGTCCAGGGGCTCCCCGCAAGGTATCTGAGGGTCGTGAAGTCAGCGATCCACGCGGGTTTCAAGCCCCTCCACAAGAACGAGACCAATCTCGTATTCGTCCAAGAATTTTTGAACCAGATATTCCAGAAGATGTCACCGGTGAAGAGTTAGAAAAAAGTGTTCGCGCCGAGTTATTAAGTTTGTCGGCAGAAAATGCCAAGGTTGTTGCGCGCCATATGGTCTGTGTCAATCTTTATATGGATGTTGATCCGGAATTGGCACATAAGCACGCTGTTGCCGCGGCCCATCACGCTGGGCGTTTAGCTGTTGTCCGCGAGACAGCCGGTTATGCCGCCTATCGCGCCGGGCATTATGAAATTGCGCTAAAAGAATTACGCGCTGCCAACCGAATTTCTGGTGATGTCTCGATGTGGCCGGTCATGGCCGATTGCGAACGAGGTCTTGGTAAACCACTGAAAGCGTTGAGTTTGGCTGGTTCACCAGAGGTGAAGCGACTTGATAAGTCGGAAGAGATTGAGATGCGCATTGTGGCATCCGGTGCTCGTCGTGATCTGGGTGAAGTAGATGCCGCGGTTGTCACTTTGCAATGTAAGGAATTGAAGAATGAAAGTGATGAGTGGGCGGTGCGCTTGCGTTATGCCTATGCCGATGCGCTGGAGGCTGCCGGAAGGTTAGCGGAAGCTTCCGAGTGGTTTAGCAAGTGTGCAGCTATCGATCATGAGGAATCTACTGATGCACAAGAGCGGGCAGCGAAATAATTATCCACATCAGCAAATAATCGGCAAGAAAGTGTCATAGCCATCAATCATCATCGCGTCTTAACAATTCGCATGAAGGGCTCACGATGTCACCAGTTGCTAAAGCTGCCACCAAAAAGAAGTCAGTTAAACAAGTAGTCTCAGATGATGTTGAGATTGATTACTCGCTCAACGATCTCTTGCTTCGAGGTCGCGTATCGGCGCAAGCCACAAGTAAAGAATTGCCCAGTGGCGATAAAGTCGTTGAATTTAGGCTCATCATTACTCGATCCGAACGAGAGGGTGTCGACACTCTTGATATTGCCGCATGGAGTGCCAAGAGTCGCAAGATTGCCCTGACACTGCAAGGCGATGAGTGGATTGAAGTCTCAGGTTCGATTCACAGACGGTTTTGGCAGAGCCCTACCGGCGTTGCTAGCCGTTGGCAGATTGAGGCCGATGAAATCCTGCGCCTTTAGCTTAAGCGCGCTGGACAGGTAAAATCGCTACGCTAAGGCTATGGCTAAGACCCAACCGTCGGAATTCTTTTCCACCTTAAAGAGTTACGCCCAGAAGCTTTCCGATGGAGAACGCACGCCCGCCGAAGTCGCCGCAGCGCTCAATGACTGGGCCAAGGAGAGCGCCGATTCAGTCAAAGGGCGAATCCATGATGAGGTTGAGGCCGCGGTTTTGAAGATGGGCTTTGTTAAGCGCGAAGAGTTCGATGAACTTGCTAAAGAGGTAAAACGTTTGAAGAAGGCGCAATCAAAGAAATCTGATGGCAAGAAATCGGCGACGAAGAAGAAGGAAAGTAGAAAATGAGCGAAGAAGAGTTAGATTTAGTGCAAAAGGTTCGGGAAGAACTTGAAGAGATTGAAGTCAGTGATATCTCAGAGCACTCTGCTCGTTTTGAAGCACTCCATGAAAAATTGCAAGAGTCACTTAAGTCAATCGATAATCTCTAGCTAATTGCCATGAAAACTCGTTTAGATGCCGAACTCGTTCGACGCGAACTAGCACGCTCGCGTGAGCATGCGGCAGATCTGATTGAGTCTCGTTCTGTTCTAGTCGGTGGAATTCCAGCAACAAAACCAGCTTCGCAAGTTGATGCCGAGACCTCCATAGTTCTACAAGGTGATCGAGATGATTTTGTCTCGCGCGGTGGCCACAAGTTAGCCGGCGCCTTGGATTTCTTTACCGGGGTAGAGATCGATGGGCGCACATGTCTTGATGCGGGGGCTTCAACTGGTGGATTCACAGATGTCTTATTGCGACGCGGGGCAAAACTCGTTGTTGCCGTTGATGTGGGATATGGCCAGCTGGCATGGGGGCTACGACAAGATCCGCGAGTGAAAATCCTTGATCGCACAAATATTCGCCACCTTACTGGTGATCAAATCGCTGAAGATATCGATCTCGTGGTTGCAGACCTTTCCTTCATTTCACTTTCTTTGGTCTTGCCAGCGCTGGCTGCAGTCTCAAAGCCCGATGCCGATTTTGTATTAATGGTGAAACCTCAGTTTGAGGTGGGTCGTGAAAAGTTGGGTGCTGGTGGTGTTGTACGAGATCCTGCTTTGCGCAGGGCTGCAGTTCTAGATGTTGCAGAGTCTGCCTACGATGTTGGACTCGGCACACTTGGAATCGCTGCAAGTCCACTTCCAGGACCTGCTGGCAATGTTGAATATTTCCTATGGTTACGACGTGGTGCACCTGAAATTAATGAAACAGCACTTGATGAAGCGATTGCGGCAGGTCCGGAATAATGAGTATTCGTAGCGTCGCATTTCTTGTTAATCCATCTCGCCCAGAAGCGATTAGCGCGGCCGGTGAGTTAGCACCGCTTCTTTTCTCAGCTGGATTTTCACTCTACACAATTTCCGATATTGAAATCGAAGGAATCAAGAAGGTAGCCGCGGCAGATCTACCAGAGATTGAATTAGCAGTAGTACTGGGTGGCGATGGAACAATTCTTCGAGCCGCTGAGGTAACCCTTACCCGCAAGATTCCGCTGCTTGGTATTAACTTGGGAAATGTTGGATTCCTGGCTGAAGTAGATCGGCCAACAATTAAAGCGATAGCACAGAGCATTATTGATAAGAGTTACGTGAGTGAAAACCGGATGGTTCTGCAATTCGAGATTGAACGTGGCGGAAAAGTTGTCTCAACTGGTTGGGCGCTCAATGAAGTAACTGTTGAACGTGATGCGACCACGATGGTTGAACTCTTCGTTGAAATTGATCGGCGCCCCTTATCGCACTGGGGCTGCGATGGAGTCATTTGCTCAACCCCAACTGGTTCAACTGCCTACGCATTTAGTGCTGGTGGTCCAGTTTTATGGCCTGAAATTGAAGCTTTGGTCTTACTACCAATCTCTGCTCACGCACTCTTTTCTAGACCAATGGTGGTTTCTCCGAAGTCAGAGATCATCATCACCGTGGAATCTTCCGCTGCCTTGTTATCGGCAGATGCTCTTCGTAAGACACCATTGCAGTTAGGTGATCGAGTGATCATCACTCGTGATGAACGCACCATTAAGTTATCGCACGTCTCATCAACGCTCTTCACCGACCGCCTGGTTGCAAAGTTCAAGCTTCCCGTTGAAGGTTGGCGCGGTGAGTGAACGCTCCTTCCTAGAAGAGATATCTATTCGAAATCTCGGAGTTATCGAACAATCAGAACTCGAGTTAGGTCCAGGGCTGAATGTCCTCACCGGTGAAACTGGCGCCGGCAAGACAATGATTCTCACAGCGCTCTCTTTAGTTCTTGGTGGAAAGAGTGACAGCGCACTAGTTAGACACGGTGCGGATCGACTCAGTGCCTCAGCAACTTTCTCCATTGCTTCATCGCAGGTTCAAGGGTTAGAGGAGTTAGGCGCCCAGCTTGATGCCAACTCACTGATCATCTCGCGCACTGTAAATGCGGATGGGAAAAGCAAAGCAGTCTGTGGGGGAGTCACAGTTCCGGCTGGAACGTTGGCCACTATCTCCCAGAACCTCATTGAGATTCATGGCCAGTCAGCTAATGCCCAAATCACTAAAACTTCAACCCAGCGAGAGTTGCTAGATCGCTTTGGGGGCGCAGCAATTGCATCCGTTCTAAGTGCCTACCAACTCAGTTACGCGAACTATTTAGAGATAAAGGCCCGCTTAGCAGATTTGAAAAGTTCTTCCAGCAAGCGAGATTCTGACATCGCACAGCTTCGAGAGTTCATCACCGCCTGGGCAACTCTGAAGGCTGTTCGTAATGAGTGCAGTGCAACTGAGGATGAGATTAATCGATTATCCAGTGTGGAAGACCTTCGGATAGCAAGTCAAAGTGCCAAAGAGGCTTTGGAGACAGAAGAATCGGGTGCTCTCACACTTTTGCATTCAGCAAGACGAGCACTCGATTCAGTTAAAGCAAAGGATTCCCGGCTTGAATCTATCGCCGAGCGGGTGAGTGAAGCAGTTTTTATTCTAGATGATGCTGCAACTGATCTTGCTTCCTATGCCACCGGACTTGAGGCAGATCCAAGTCGACTCGACGCTCTCAATGAACGCAAATCGCAATTAAGTGCATTCATTAAGAAGTGGGGTGCGAGCGGCAGTGGTGATGAAGAACTCGTATTACTGGCTTCGAAAGTTAAGAGCGGCAAGGAAGTCATAGCCGACTTAGAAGGCGGAGATGATCGAATCGCCGAGCTTGAAGGCTCACTAACAGTGGCAAAGAAAGATCTGCTGAAGAATGCGAAGTCGTTGACAGAAGCCCGAGGCAAGCAAGCGGAGAAGCTCTCTGATTTAGTGACGACTGAAATACACGCACTTGCCATGCCGCACACCCAGTTCTTTGTTGAGGTTTCATCTCCTGATTATTCGGCGAACTTGAAAGAGTCTGATTTCACTCAGCTTGGTTGTGATGAAATTTCAATGCTAATTCGTGCTCACACCGATGGTCCGAAGGTAGCTCTGGGTAAAGGTGCAAGCGGTGGTGAAATGTCTCGCATCATGTTGGGTCTGGAAGTGGTCATCGCCCAAACGCACCCGGTGGGGACATATATTTTTGATGAGGTAGATGCCGGCGTTGGCGGCAAAGCCGCTATTGAAGTGGGAAAACGTCTGCATCAACTTTCGAAGCAAGCCCAAGTTATTGTGGTTACACATTTGCCGCAGGTGGCTGCGTGGGCAGACACCCATTTTGTGGTGAAGAAGAGCAGCGATGGTTCTGTAGTCGCATCAGGTGTGGCCAAGGTTCAGGATGCTGATCGCGTGGAAGAGATAGCCAGAATGCTTGCTGGGCTTGAAGAATCGACTAGTGCGCGCGAACACGCGAGCGAACTTTTGGCGCTGCGCGGGTAGAGCGCAATTTGATGATAGGTTGGTCTTCCATGAGCCAGCCGCATGTGACTAAACATATTTTCGTAACTGGCGGAGTCGTCTCAAGTCTTGGTAAAGGCCTCACAGCTTCATCTTTAGGTCGCCTGCTAGTAGCCCGCGGCATCCGCGTAACAATGCAAAAGCTCGATCCATACCTGAACGTTGATCCAGGCACCATGAACCCTTTCCAACACGGAGAGGTATTTGTCACCGATGATGGTGCTGAGACAGATTTAGATATTGGTCATTATGAGCGCTTCCTTGATCGCAACCTCGAAGGTTCGGCAAATGTCACCACAGGTCAGATTTATTCGCGAGTAATTGCGCGCGAGCGACGTGGTGAGTATCTAGGTGAGACCGTACAAGTGATTCCGCATATCACCAACGAGATTAAAGAACGTATGTTGGCTAATGATTCAGATGAAGTAGATGTTGTCATCACTGAAATCGGTGGAACTGTCGGAGATATTGAGTCTCAGCCATTTCTCGAAGCTGCGCGTCAGCTTCGCCAAGATGTGGGTCGCGACAATGTCTTTTACCTTCACATTTCACTGGTTCCATATATTGGGCCTGCAGGTGAACTCAAGACCAAACCAACACAGCACAGTATCGCGGCCCTTCGTAGTATCGGAATTGCACCTGATGCCGTGGTCCTGCGTTGTGATCGTCCGATACCGGCTGGGATAAAGAAGAAGATTTCTCTAATGTGTGACGTTGATGTTGAGGCCGTTGTTGCCGCCGTAGATGCTCCCTCAATTTATGACATCCCAAAGGTTCTCAACAGTGAAGGTCTTGATTCCTACATCGTCCGCAGACTCTCTTTAGGTGGTCATGAAGTTCAATGGGGAGAGTGGGATGCGCTCTTACAGAAAGTTCATCATCCTTTGCACACCGTAAAGGTGGCCCTCGTTGGAAAATATATTGATTTACCAGATGCGTATTTATCGGTTTCGGAAGCACTTCGTGCCGGTGGATTTGCAAATAGCGCAAAAGTTGAACTTGTCTGGATTCCTAGTGATGATTGCGAGAGCGAAGCGGGTGCAAAGAAGGCACTTGGTGGAGTGGATGCAATCTGTGTTCCCGGTGGCTTCGGTATCCGTGGAATCGAAGGAAAGCTTGGTGCACTCAAATTTGCTCGTGAAAACAAGATTCCAACACTGGGTCTTTGTTTAGGTCTGCAGTGCATGGTCATTGAGGCGGCTAGAAACTTAGCTGGAATAGCAGATGCCAATTCAGCAGAGTTCACGCCAGAGAGTGGCACACATGTGATTGCAACGATGGATGACCAAAAGAATATTGTTGCGGGCCAGGCCGATATGGGCGGCTCCATGAGACTAGGTCTCTATCAGGCAGCGCTAGTACCAGGTTCCATCGTTGCTGGGGTTTATGGAAGTACTGAGATTTCTGAAC
The DNA here is from genome assembly GCF_002288265.1 of Candidatus Planktophila versatilis. Lineage (NCBI taxonomy): Bacteria > Bacillati > Actinomycetota > Actinomycetes > Candidatus Nanopelagicales > Candidatus Nanopelagicaceae > Candidatus Planktophila > Candidatus Planktophila versatilis. The sequence continues at coordinate 612,563 of NZ_CP016778.1, forward strand.
GTCATCGCCACAGATATGAAGTCAATAATAAGTATCGCGATCAAATTGCAGCCGCTGGCTTGGTTTTCTCCGGGATGTTTAAAGAGCGTGATTTAGTGGAGTTTGTTGAGCTACCTCGCGAAGTTCATCCATACTATGTTGGAACGCAAGCTCATCCCGAGCTTCGATCACGACCAACAAGACCGCATCCATTATTTGTCGGTCTCATTGCTGCAGCACTTGCGCAGAAGAAGTAGGTATAGCGCGGGGGATTGATGAACTTTCACACCGCCAGTACCAACTACCTCAATCATTTACGTATCGAGCGAGCATTAGCCACAAACACCATTGAGTCTTATCAACGAGACTTAGGTAAGTTTGCACTTTTTCTTAACTCTGGCAACGAGGATTTTTCACATCTATCACCAACACACATTGAAGCTTTTGAAGTTTTCCTGAAAGATACCAAAATGAGTGGATCGAGCATCAACAGGTGTATTTCCGCACTCAAAGGTTTCTATCGATACTGTGCTCTTGAATATGAGATTTCAAATCCCATGACTGAATCAACGACGCTCAAGACCCCACGACGTCTGCCTAAGGCATTATCAATCAGCGAAATCACCTCGCTGATTGAATCAGCTAAGCGAGAGGGAGATCCAATCTCGCTCCGAGATATTGCAATCTTGGAAATTTTATACTCCACCGGCGCCCGGGTAAGTGAAGTCATCGGCATTAACTTTGCGGACGTGGCAACACAAGATTTAGAAGGCGAACGAATTTCAGTGGTGAAATTGCGAGGCAAAGGCTCCAAGGAGCGAATAGTCCCACTGGGTAAATTCGCCTTCACCGCACTCGATGACTATTTGGTTCGCACCAGACCACTTCTTGCGGCTAAGAATGCAAAGAGTGAGAGTGCACTCTTTCTTAACTCTCGCGGGAAGCGACTCTCGCGTCAGAGTGCTTGGCAGATAGTTCTAGATTCCGCTGTTGCGACCGGCCTTGAGGGCAAGGTGTCACCGCACGTATTTAGGCACTCATATGCAACGCATTTACTCGATGGTGGGGCAGATATTCGAGTCGTTCAAGAACTACTAGGGCATTCATCGGTGACTACAACCCAGATTTACACCCTGATTACTATCGATAAAGTGCGTGAGAGCTACAGTTCAGCTCACCCGAGAGCGAAGTGATTACAGCCCGCGAAGACGTCGAGCAAGGATGCTCTGATCACCCTTAGCTTCTAAATCAGCAATGATGACAGCGATTGATTCGCGGACAATGCGACCACGATCAACAGCTAAACCTAAGTCACCGCGTAACATCAAACGCGCTTGATCTAGATCAAAGAGCTCATCAGTTGATAAGTACACAGTGATCTTCTCTTCATGAAGTTCGCGACCTGATGGAGATTTCTCGGCCGCGGTAACTCGTCTGCGAGAAATTGTGCGAACACCCTTCTTGGTCTTTGTTTGTGACGTGCCAACCGGTTGTGGGGAAGTGGGTGCAGCAGGTGCGGCTTCAACTACTTGTCGAACGGCGCTCAGTGCTGGGGTATTAGCGCGGAATAATTCATCTGCTCCGGGCAAGCTTGCTCTGCGTGTCATCGGGCGCCTCCTCTGGCGATTAGTTCTCGGGCTAGGCGGCGATAAGACTGTGCGCCACCTGAAGATGATGCGTAGGCGGTGATGGGTTCACCCGCAACGGTTGTCTCTGAGAATCGAATAGTTTTTGCGATGATTGTTTCAAAGACATCCTCTGGATATTTCTCAAGGATTGCAGTGAGAACCTCGCGATTATGAAGGGTCTTGCGGTCATACATTGTTGCCAAAATTCCAATAAGTCTGAGATCAGGATTAAGAAAACTTCTCACCTTATCGATATTGCCCTTAAGCTCGATGAATCCGTGGAGTGCGAAATACTCACATTGCAATGGAACAATTACTTCATCTGAAGCAACCAGTGCATTAATAGTGAGTTGACCCATCGTTGGTTGGCAATCAATGAGAATGACATCGTATTCAGAACTCAGACGTGCTAGCGCGCGCTTGAGATATTGCTGGCCACCGATTTCAGCGCCAAGTGTTGTTTCCGCAGTACCGAGATCACGGTTTGCAGGCAGGAAATCCAAATTTGCAACTGATGACTTAAGTACGATCTCATCGATATTGGCATCAGGTGTCATCAGCGCGTAATAAACAGTGTTTTCAAGTGGGAGGCTATGAGCGTTGACACCTAGACCAAGGGAGAGACCACCTTGTGGGTCGAAGTCGACCAGCAGAACTCGACGACCTAGTTCTGCGAGAGCAGCACCTAGGTTGATTGTGGAGGTAGTTTTACCCACACCGCCTTTTTGATTGAAGATTGAAATGATTTTTGCATGCCCGTGCTCTGTTAAGGGTGCGGGGATCTTAAAATTCTTCGGTTCGCGTCCAAGTAGGCTGGCTGTAGTTGCCACATCATCGTCAAATGTCGATTTAGCGTTCAAGCGAGAAACCTCTTTTCATTTGTCACGACTCTACGCGTAATGCGCTGCGATATGCAAGTAACGAAGTACTGTTCGCACGTGGAAAATACCCTGATTCCGGTCCCAACACCGGAGGCTATCCCGGCAGAAACGGGTTTTAACGTCCACCTGTCCAACTTCGATGGCCCCTTTGATCTCCTGCTCCAACTGATTTCTCGCCACAAACTAGATATCACCGAGGTCTCCTTAAGCCTTGTCACCGATGAATTCATCTCATTTATTCGCAAATTGGAGGAATCGGGCGAGGGCTGGCGCCTTGACCAGGCGACCGAATTTCTAGTTATCGCCGCAACCCTTCTAGATCTCAAAGCAGCTCGTCTGCTGCCTAGCGGTGAGATTGAGGATGAGGAAGACCTTGCCATCCTTGAGGCCAGAGACATTCTCTTCGCCCGATTGCTGCAATACCGCGCCTTTAAAGAGATTGCCGCCTCCTTCCAGGAAGCGATTTTGGCCGCTGACAAGTCCTTCCCACGTGTGGTAGCCCTCGATCCCGCTCTAGCATCACTACTTCCTGAAGTCCTGATCGGGGTGGGAGCCCAACGCTTTGCCGCGATAGCTGAGCGTGTGCTCACGCCTAAGGCACCACCAGTTGTGGCTGTGGAGCACCTTCACAGCGCCCTCGTGAGCGTGGCGGAGGAGTCTCGCTCAGTTGTCGAGGCGCTTCGAAAGTCACGAACGCTATCCTTTAGAAATCTCATTCAAGGCGCGGACTCCACCCTCGTTGTCGTGGCCAGATTCCTTGCCCTGCTAGACCTCTACCGACAGGGCGCCTTGCGATTCGAGCAGGTAATGGCGCTGGGCGAACTCCAGGTCACCTGGGTTGGCTCCGATGAGGGAGAAGTTCTAGCGACTAATGAGTTTGATATCCAGCCAGAGATTGAAAACGAGACAGAAGAGGGCGAAAATGTCTAATCCCGAGCTTCACAGTCCTGAGCTTGCCCGTTCCATCGAAGCGATTCTCATGGTCGTAGATCAGCCGGTTACTGAATTGACCCTTGCCACAGTCCTTGAGGTGCCGGTCGAGCAGATCGTCTCGGCGTTAGAGGCCCTTGTGCCGAGCTACTCCGATCGCGGGTTTGCCCTGAAGGCCATCAATGGTGGGTGGCGCTTCTATAGCCATCCAGACTTTAGTCCAGCGGTCGAAAAATTCGTTCTAGATGGCCAGCAGAACCGCCTTACCCAAGCCGCCCTAGAAACCCTGGCCGTTATTGCCTACCGCCAACCAGTTTCACGGGCTCGAGTCTCTGCTATCCGGGGAGTAAACGTCGAAGCGGTGATGAAGACCCTGATCACTCGTGGCCTGGTGGAGGAGTACGGGGTCGAGAACGAAACTGGAGCCATTCTCTATAAGACCACAAGCTACTTCTTGGAGCGGCTAGGCCTAAATGCCCTAACTGACCTGCCGCCGCTTGCCCCTCATCTGCCAGATATCGATAGCCTGGATGAGATCCTCGATTCGCTTACTGACTAGCTAACGCTCTACACTTCCGACTCCCACCCCTTAGCCAAGGCCTCGATGATCGAGGATTGTGCGGGGAGTTGACTGTCGAGAATGGATAGCCACATGGCCGAAATGCGCCTTAATAAGATTATTGCCGATGCGGGAATTACTAGCCGCCGCGGTGCCGATGAACTCATCATGGATGGTCGAGTCACCGTTGATGGTCACCAAATTAGAGAGCTCGGAGCTAAATTTGACCCTGAAAAGGTCAAAGTAACAGTCGATGGTGAGACAATTACCCGTTCTTTGTCTAAGACTTATTTAGCACTTCATAAGCCTAGAGGTGTTTTGTCTACCATGTTTGACCCGGAAGGTCGCCCTTCACTATCTGACTTTATCAACCTTCGAACCGAGCGCCTTTTTCACGTGGGACGCCTGGACAAGGACTCTGAAGGGCTAATTCTGCTCACAAACGATGGAGATTTGACCTTTAGAGCGACCCATCCCTCCTTTGGCCTTGAGAAGACCTACATCATTGAATTCGATGGAAAACTTCCCGTGGGAGTCGAAAAGACCCTTTTGAAGGGGGTCGAGCTCGAAGATGGAATGGGCCGAGTTCTGAGTTTTAACCACCTATCGCCACAATGGATCGAAGTCGTCATTCACGAAGGTCGATACCACATCATCCGTCGTCTGATGGAGGCAGTAGGGGTGGAGGTCCTTCGATTGATTAGAACCAAGTTTGGGCCTATTTCTTTGGGGGAGACCCTCGAGGGACGATGGCGAGATCTCAATAGCGGTGAATTGGTAAGCCTACAAACAGCTTTAGATATAAAACCTTAAGTCTATATAGAATCGTTTAATAGGTAAGTAGATAAATAGATACTCTTGGCCTCAGACTTTCAAGTATAGATATATCGATAATAATACGCTTAATCATGACCACAAAATATCGATAAATTGATAGTTTGTAATTCGATGGATCGGCTCGCTTGTGTTGACCTTGATTTTCTCTCCACTTGTTAGCGTTTAGTCGATAAAACGTTTAAAGTGCAAAACCATTTGCAATCAATCTCTTAGAAAATGAGTTACGGCTACACTTGCCTAATGTCAGTGCGTGCAATCAGGGGAGCAACCCAAGTAGAGGCCAATACGGCTGAGAGTATCTACTCGGGCGTGGTTGAGCTGCTCTCTGAAATTCTCAGCGCCAACGGGCTCTCTCCTCAAGATGTGATTTCTGTACTCTTCACCTCGAGCCCTGATCTCAATGCCGCTTTCCCGGCTGCTGGTGCGCGGGAGGTCGGTTTTGCATCAGTTCCGTTGATCTGCGCCGTAGAGATCGACGTTCCAGGGGCCCTTGAGCGCACGATTCGCGTGATGGCGCACGTAGAAACCGCTGCGAGCGCTGACTCAATCTCACATATCTATCTGCATGGGGCTAAATCCCTGCGCCGAGACATTGCCCAGTAGCTCATGAGCGCGAAACTTCCCTTTTCGAGCGTGGGCATTATCGGCTCTGGCCTGATCGGCACCTCTATTGGGCTAGCCCTCTCCAAAAAGGGCGTCTCGGTGACCATGCTCGATCAAGATTCGCGCACCCAGGGCATAGCCCAGGCACTTATGGGAAATCAGGGCGAGGAGATCTCCGGCGCCGAACTCGTTATCGCGGCCGTTCCTGTTTCAGCTTTCCCTATGGTCATTACTACTCTAGAAAGAGCAACCTTCAAGGGTGTATTGATAGACGTTACGTCTATCAAGATTAAGCCTTTACTTGAGGTATCAAAATCTTCTTTAAGTAGCTCGCAATTCCTGCCGACACATCCCATGGCAGGGCGTGAGTTCTCAGGAGTTGAGTCAGCTCGAGCAGATCTCTTCGAAGGTCGACCTTGGATGATTGATTCCACAGGCGTTGAGCAGCAGGCACTTGCCTGGGGTAAGGCTCTTATTGAGTCACTAGGTGCTCAGGTTATTGATATGCCGGCGGCCGATCACGATCAAGCGGTAGCGCTGGTCTCGCATCTTCCGCAACTCATCTCTTCACTGCTGGCCAAGCAGTTGGCTGAAAAACCAGTCAGCTGGCTAGAGCTATCTGGGGGAGGGTTGCGCGATACCACCCGCATAGCGGCCTCTGATCCGTCTTTGTGGAAGGAGATTATCGCCGCCAATAGTTCGGCTATCGCGCCTCTTCTTAAATCCTTGGCCTCAGATCTCAACACTCTGATCTCTAATATTGAAAGTGAAAACTTCATTGCAGGTGTGATCAAAGATGGGCAAGCGGGTAGAGCGCTCATTCCTGGCAAACATGGTGGGAAAGCGCGTGAATACACCCATCTGCCGATAGTCATTGAAGATAAACCAGGTCAGTTGGCTGCGATATTTGATGAGTGCGCAAAGGTTTCGGTGAATATCGAAGATCTCTCCATCGAACACTCTCCAGGTCAAGAGACAGGTTTGATTACTTTGGCCGTTTCGCATTCAGATGCTCTCACTTTGAAAGCGCATTTAGAGAGTGAAGGCTGGGACGTTCACGCTCCACGTTCGTAATTCACTGTATTGGGCACCTGCGCCTTAGAATGTAATCACTTATAGATGGGCTGTGAAGATGATTGTTGTTGCACTAGATGGCCCTAGCGGCTCTGGTAAATCCAGCACATCGAAGAACATTGCCATTCGAGCCGGATGGAGTTACTTAGATACCGGTGCTTTATACCGCGCAATCACATTCATTGCTTTATCGATAAAGAGTGATAACGCAAATGACATTATCGCTGCCGTCATTGATACACCTATCACTTTCAATTCAAATCCCAGAGATCCACAAGTCTTTGTTGGATCAACGAATGTCAGTGAAGAGATTCGCAGTCAAGAAGTAACAGAGAAAGTTTCAATTATTAGTGCTCTGCCACAGGTTCGCGCAGAGCTACTCACTTTGCAGAGATCCATCATTGCTAAAGCAGACCGTGGGATTGTTGTTGAAGGTCGCGACATCGGCACAGTTGTCTGTCCTGATGCGGCGCTGAAGATTTATCTCACCGCCGAGATTTCAGCTCGAGCAGCAAGACGAGATGCTGAACAAGACGGTGCGGCAGGGGGTGTTGACGCTGTTGCGCAATCACTCTCAACCCGCGATGAGATTGATACAAATCGCACGATTTCACCGTTATCAATGGCAACGGATGCGGTGCATATAGATTCAACTGAACTTACGCTCGATGAAACTGTGGAACGAATTTGGGAACTATTATCGCAACGTTCGCTCTTGGGACTTCCGATTGTTGCCATTCTTGGACGTCCGAACGTTGGTAAATCAACTTTGATCAATCGATTTATTGGTCGTCGGGAAGCAATCGTTGAGGACACTCCGGGTGTCACGCGTGATCGCGTGCAATACGAATGCGAATGGGGCGGTCGTCGCTTCATCATTATGGATACTGGTGGCTGGGAGTCTAAACCAGATGGAATTTCAGTTCAGGTGAGTGCAAGTGCTGAACTGGCAATGGGCGAGGCAGATGTTCTCTGTTTTGTCGTCGATGCCCAAGTGGGCGCACTCGATGAAGATGATGTATTGGTTCAAGAGTTACGTAAAGCGAAGAAGCCAACAATTCTGGTTGCTAACAAAGTCGATGGTGATAACGATGAATCTGATGCGCATGCGCTGTGGAATATTGGTTTAGGTGAACCGCACTTTGTATCGGCCTTGCATGGTCGCGGTAGCGGAGATTTGCTGGATTCAATTACCAAGCTCCTGCCTGAAGTAGGTGCGGCACAAGTACAAGATGGCTATCGCCGGATAGCCCTCATTGGTCGTCCAAATGTGGGTAAATCCAGTTTGCTTAACGCTCTGGCTGGCGAGAATCGTTCTATCGTTGATGATGTTGCGGGAACAACTCGCGATCCAGTGGATGAGCTCATTGAATTCGGCGGAAGTATCTGGAGATTTGTAGATACCGCTGGGCTTAAAAAGCGGGCCAACCAAGCTAGCGGAACAGATTATTACGCGACCTTGCGAACACAAACTGCCTTGGAACGTTGTGAATGTGCAGTAGTCATCCTCGATGCATCAGTTCCTATCTCCGAGCAGGACCTGAGAGTTATCACGATGGTCGAAGAGGCGGGCAAGGCGATGGTAATCGTCATGAATAAATGGGATTTGGTAGATGATGACCGACGCACTCAGCTTGATAAAGAAATTGAACGACATCTAGACCAGGTTGAATGGGCGCAGATTGTGAACGTTGCAGCCAAGACCGGATGGCACCGTGATCGACTAGCGCCGGCACTTCGCACAGCAATTGATTCTTGGGAACGTCGCGTTCCAACTTCCAAACTCAACTCTTTCTTGGGCGCCCTCATTGGTGCGACGCCGCCACCTGTTCGCGGTGGTAAGCAGCCAAAGGTGTACTACGCAACACAGGCCGGCATTGCACCACCTAAGTTCGTGGTCTTCTCATCTGGCTGGATCGAGGCTTCTTATCGTAGATTTATCGAACGCCGCTTACGCGAAGAGTTCAAATTCCCTGGAACGCCGGTTCAGGTGGCTATCCGCGTGAAGGAACGAGATAAGGAGGCGTAGCAATGTTGACGATTCCTAACGCGCTCACATTCCTGCGATTCCTAGGGATTCCGCTCTTCATCTGGCTCGCCTTAGATCAACGTGCAGATGGTTGGGCCATCCTGGTCCTGATGATTGGCGGCGCTACTGATTACTTTGATGGCAAATTAGCTCGCGCACTTAATCAAGAATCGCGCTTTGGCGAGATCGCTGATCCCACGATTGATCGTCTCTATATTGCAGCCACCATCATCGTCTTATACATCAGAGATGCGATTCCACTCTGGGTCATACTTGTCTTGGTAGCCCGCGATGTTGCGATGGCGATACTGGCCCTGGTGATTCAGATGCGAGGGCTTCCTACGTTGCAAGTGACATATCTGGGTAAGGCAGCGACATTTAATCTGCTCTATGCCTTCCCATTTCTACTTCTAGCGCTTAACCCGAATTGGTATGGCACCGTTGCCTTCATTTTCGGCTGGGCCTTTACCGGCTGGGGAGTGGCTCTCTATGTAGCCACGGCCATCGGGTATTTCCGGACCGGGATAAATAGCATTAGAGTGCGCCCAGAAGTTATCTAGCGGATAGTAGAGGCGCACGATGTCGGTAATTCCAGCAGAATTGCAGTACACAAAAGAACATGAGTGGGTAGCACCTACCGAAACTGCACTTCGCTATCGAATGGGCATTACTGACTTCGCCCAGGGCGCCCTCGGTGACATTGTCTACGTGCAAATGCCGAAAATTGGTGAAAAGGTCATCGCTGATGCGGTGTGTGGCGAAGTTGAATCAACAAAGAGCGTTTCCGAAATCTTCGCACCCCTTACTGGAACCGTTGTTGCAATTAATGAAACCCTTAGCGCCACACCAGAGCTGATCAACTCCGATCCCTACGGATTGGGATGGTTGGTTGAAATTGAAGTAGGAGCAGAGCCAGCAGGACTGCTTTCGGCGGCGCAATATGGTGCAATTACCGCATAAATCTCCGCTTGATTTCTCTGCCGCAACTCTCTAGTGTCACCCTTAAGTTGACATCGAAGGGGGTGAGTTCATGGCAGAGGCAGATTCAAAGCCTGAGCTAACCAGCACTCTCCACCTGGGACTTCGTCCCGTGGTTGGTGACTCTTCGTCAGAGCTCATAAAGGATTATCTAGCAACATCGTCTGCGGAAGAGCGTGCTGTTCTGGAATCCACCTTGGCTGGCGATGGTAAATCTGCAATGGTTCTCATTCATCGCGGTCCCGGACGAGGTGCCAGATTTCTGGTGACAGACCAGGGAGCAACTATTGGTCGATCAGCGGAAAGTGCAATATTTCTTGATGATGTGACAGTCTCTAGAAAGCACGCAGCAATTGAAAAATCAGATTCAGGGTTCATCTTTAAAGATACTGGAAGTCTCAATGGCTCATATATCAATAATGAGCCAACCACCGAGAAGCAATTATCTGTGGGGGATGAGATTCAGGTCGGCAAGTTCCATCTTTTATTTATCACAGCTCCAAAGTAAAGAGTTTTACAAGACAATTCAAGATCTACTAGGGGAGAAGTCAGTTGAGCGTTCCAGCACGGGCCTACTTAAGTATCGGTGAAGTACTCACTAAGTTGCGCGGCGATTTCGCCGACATCACGATCTCAAAGATTCGTTTTTTAGAGTCGGAAGGTCTGATTGAGCCCCAGCGAACACCCTCTGGATACCGTAAATTCACGACAACTGACCTAGAGCGACTTCGTTACGTCCTGCTAGCCCAACGAGATCAGTACCTGCCACTTAAAGTTATTAAGGAAAATCTAGACGCGCTAGATCGTGGTCTGCAGCCAGCACCTGCCGGAGGAATCCCTGCTCCGCGTCCAACACTTGGCCTTGCCACAGTCGATGGTGAATTCGCACCGGCAGCATTTGGCGAACAATCCGAGATGCGTTTATCTCGCGAGGAGCTGCTTGCGGCATCGGCGTTAGATGATGCCCAGTTGGTCGAACTCGAGTCATATGGACTTATTCAAATTCGCGGTCGTCACTATGACGGAGATGCCCTCTCTGTTGCCCGCGCTGTTGCTGAGATGGCTGGATTTGGAATTGAACCGCGCCACCTTCGCTCCTTTAAATCAGCAGCTGATCGCGAGATTGGATTGATTGAACAAGTGATCACTCCCTTTACTAGGCAAAAGAGCACGGAGGCAAAAGCTCGCGCCGAGGAAGTTCAGAAAGAGATTGCATCCCTATCTGTTCGACTCCATGCTGCCTTGGTACGTGGCGGCTTAAATCGTCCTCGTTAATCGCATAAGAATTTTCTTTGATGTTTATTCCGGTTGAAGTCGTGGGAGTGCGAATTGAGATGCCCTCGAATCAACCCATCGTTTTGCTTAAAGAGATTGAAGGCTCAAGATTTCTTCCCATCTGGGTGGGGGCGGTGGAAGCAACTTCTATAGCCTTTGCCCAGCAAGGGTTGGCAGCGCCTCGTCCGCTGACACATGATTTGATTCGAGATGTATTAGAGCGAGTAGACATCACGCTGGCATCTGTCCATATTACGGCGATAGTCGATGGGGTCTTCTACGCGGAGTTAAACCTAAGAAATGACAAAGGCGCGCTGCCGGCGCTCTCTGCTCGTCCATCTGATGCCATCGCAATTGCGCTACGTACCAAGTCAAACATTTTGGTTGATAACGATTTGCTCGATCAGGTGGGAATCGATATCCCAGAGCAGGTGGCATCAGAGGTTTCGGCAGCGGGGGACCAGGAGCTTGAAGCATTCCGGGAATTCCTAGATCAGATCAATCCGGAAGACTTCGCCGGCTAGATCAGAAGTCTCAACCTCAAGTAGAGGTTTGTTTCGTGTCGGTACTGACTTTCTAGGATTCTCAAGCGTACCCTTGAGGCAACCCCCTAGACGAAAGCGAGCCCCCTCTCGTGACTGAGCAAGAATTTGAAATTGGTTATCGCGGTGCGACAGCGTGTTCTGCTGCTGGAATTTCATATCGCCAATTAGATTATTGGGCGCGCACCGGTCTTGTTGAGCCTTCAATTCGCACAGCTACGGGTTCAGGTAGTGCACGTCTCTATGGTTTCCGCGACATCTTGGTACTGAAAATTGTTAAGCGTTTACTTGATGCTGGTGTTTCACTACAGAATATTCGCACCGCAGTAACTCACTTGCGCGAACGCGGTGTGACAGATTTAGAGCGAATCACTCTGATGAGTGATGGGGCATCTATTTATGAGTGTGCAAGCCCTGATGAAATTATCGATCTACTAGCTGGCGGTCAAGGAGTTTTTGGAATCGCTGTGGGCAAGGTTTGGTCTGAGGTTGAGGGTTCTCTTGCCACCCTTGCGGGTGAAGTAAACGGTGAGACTGTCGTTTCTCAAAATAGTGATGAACTCTCACTGCGTCGAAAGGCGAAAGGCGCCTAATACTCATATATTTCGCTCATCTAATTTAAGGCGATAGGGCCATAGATGAGTTGAATGGGTGGTCACGTGGGCGGTAGTAAAGGTTTTCAAGATCGACATATCGGCCCCTCTGGTGCACAAGAAGAGGAGATGCTCTCTGTCCTTGGATACTCAAATCTCAAAGATTTTATCGTCGATGTAGTTCCAGAAAATATCGTCATAGAAAAGAAACTCGCGCAAGTCCTGGATAGCGCGAAGAGTGAAGTTGAAGTCATTGATGAACTTCGCGCTCTAGCTTCAGAGAACGAAATCTTTACCTCACTTATTGGCACTGGTTATTACGGCACCATCACACCACCGGTTATCAAACGAAATGTTTTAGAAAATCCGGCTTGGTATACCGCCTACACTCCTTATCAACCAGAGATTTCGCAGGGTCGCCTGGAGGCACTCTTCGCATTTCAAACCGTGATTACCGATATGACTGGTCTTGCGATCTCTAACGCTTCTATGCTCGATGAATCAACCGCGGCAGCTGAAGCAATGACCTTGGCTAGACGCACCTCTAAAGCCAGTGATGACGCGGTATTTCTGATTGATCACAATGTGCATCCTCAAACCAAAGCGGTAGTAATTACTCGAGCGAAGCCACTTGGAATCAAGGTGCTTGAGGTGGATGTTCTCGCTGTAGATCCTTTTCTGAATTTCTTTGGAGTTTTGGTTCAGTACCCGGATACAACTGGTGCGATCAATGATTTCAGTGAATTGGCAACGCAGGCACATTCCAAAGATGCGCTAGTAATCGCAGCTACAGATCTGCTTGCACTCACCTTGATCACAGCGCCAGGGGAGTGGGGCGCAGATATCGCAGTGGGTTCAGCCCAGCGTTTCGGTGTTCCGATGGGATTCGGCGGACCACACGCAGGATTTATGGCGGTGCGTGCTGGACTAGAGCGAGCTCTACCTGGTCGACTGATTGGTCAAAGTGTTGATGCGCACGGCAATCCAGCATTTCGTTTAGCGCTACAAACGCGTGAGCAACACATCAGACGAGATAAGGCGACAAGTAATATCTGCACTGCTCAGGTATTACTTGCCAATATGAGTGCGTTCTATTCAATGTGGCACGGACCAAAAGGTTTGATTGAAATTGCCGAGCGTGTTCATGGATTCACCGCAGCTCTGGCAACCGTCGTGGAGAGTGTTAACAAAAGTTACTTTGACACTTTAACTATCAAGGTGGCTGATGCAGCAGCGGTTCATAAAATGGCAGCTTCCTTGCGAATCAATCTTGGAGTAGTTGATGCAAAGCATGTTCGTATTTCTCTAGATGAAACTATCACTTCAAGTAAGTTTGCCGAGATTGTAAGTATCTTTGGCGCAAAGGTCGTCTCAGCCCAGGGGAGTGGTATTTCACCGGCCGTTAAGAGAACCTCCACCTTCTTGCAACACCCAGTTTTTAATACCTACCATTCAGAAACTTCGATGATGCGTTACTTGCGCACACTTGCAGATCGCGATCTAGCACTTGATAGAACGATGATTCCGTTGGGTTCTTGCACTATGAAGCTCAATTCCGTCACTGAGATGGAAGCCGTCACCTGGCCGGAGTTCGCATCGCTGCATCCTTTCGCACCAGCAGATCAGAGCAAGGGATCGCGCAAACTGATTGCTCAACTTTCGAGATGGCTGGTTGAAATCACTGGTTACGACGCAGTGTCGCTGCAGCCTAATGCTGGTAGCCAAGGGGAGTTCGCTGGCCTGCTCGCCATTCGTAATTATCACGATTCTCGCTCTGAACAAGAGCGCGATATCTGTCTAATTCCTTCCAGTGCTCATGGCACGAATGCAGCCAGTGCGGTGATGGCTGGAATGAAGGTCGTAGTCATCACCTGTGATGAAGCGGGCAATGTGAGCCTTGATGATCTGAAGTTGAAGATAGCCGAACATGCAGGAAAGTTGGCGGCGCTCATGGTCACCTATCCATCAACTCATGGAGTTTTCGAATCTGCCATCTCTGAAATCTGCGCATTAGTTCACGAGGCAGGCGGACAGGTATACGTCGACGGCGCAAATCTCAATGCACTTGTTGGTCTAGCTCAGCCGGGAAAATTTGGTGCTGACGTTTCGCATTTAAATTTACATAAGACCTTCTGTATTCCACATGGTGGTGGGGGACCGGGAGTTGGTCCAGTAATTGCTCGTGCACATTTAGCACCGTTTCTGCCTAACCATCCACTTGATGCAACTGCGGGCCCTACAACAGGTCCAGGGCCTATCTCTGGTGCACCCTTTGGTTCGGCCAGCATCTTGCCGATTTCATGGGCCTATATCCGCCTTATGGGGGGAGCAGGACTTACTCATGCAACAGAGGTAGCAATTCTTAGCGCTAACTACATGGCAGCGCGTTTAAAGGGCTCCTATCCGATTTTGTATACCGGTGATAAAGGTTTGATCGCCCATGAATGTATTCTCGATGTAAGGGAGATAACCAAGATAAGTGGCGTCACCGTCGATGACATCGCAAAGCGCCTGATGGACTTTGGTTTCCACGCACCGACAATGTCATTTCCGGTTCCAGGAACACTGATGATTGAACCAACGGAATCAGAAGATATTCTTGAGATGAATCGCTTCATTGATGCGATGATTGCAATTAAGTATGAAATTGATGAGATTATTGAAGGTAAAGTTGCGGTAGAAGATTCTGCTCTGCGCCATGCACCTCACACAGTGGGGGCAGTGGCATCAAATGAGTGGGATCGCAGTTATAGCCGCGAACGCGGAGCTTTTCCAGCAACATTTACCGGACTTATTCCTGGTGAACTTATCGGCATGAAGGGCAAGTACTGGCCCACCACAGGGCGCATAGATGGGGCATACGGGGATAGGAACCTGGTCTGTTCCTGCCCACCGATTGAGTCCTTCGCGTAGTTGAATCTTCCTTACTTTACATAATGTAACTTATCGGCGTTAGGTCTCAGCCTGCGAGATAGACCCCAGAGCGTGGTCTGCCAGAGTGCTTCCACAACAATCGCCTTACTCATCTTAGAAACCCCGTTAATTCGCTCCACGAAGGTGATCGGAACTTCAATCTTGATTGCTCCAGCTAAATCACTGGCCATCGCCATCTCGATCTGAAAACAATATCCAGTTGCTGTCATATCGGTGAGATTTAATGAACGAAGTAGCGAAGTACTGTAAATACGGAAACCGCCGGTGAGATCGCGCAGCGGGATACGAAGTATTGCCTGGGCGTAGGCAGTACCTGCGCGAGAGAGTAATTGTCGACTCCGAGGCCAGTTCACAACCGAACCGCCGGGCATCCAACGCGTTCCAAGGACAATAGATTTAATCCCATTTGCAACTGATTCTGCAGCCGTAAACATTGGAGCTAGATCTTGAACTCGATGTGAACCATCTGCATCCATAGTAACTACATGGGTGTATTTCTCGTCCTTTAGTACCGCCTGAAATCCCGCATGATAAGCAGCCCCAAGACCGGCTTTGCCGGGCCTTCGGATAACACTCACCCATGAATATCCAAGATTCTGGGCAATATCTGCAGTTCTATCCGGGGAATTATCATCTAAGACAACCACGTCAAATTGATAACGATTTTGAATAGTGGCAAGAGAATTGAGTAATTCGACTATTGAAATGGATTCATTGTAGGTGGGAATCAAGATTACGAAACGACTCATGAAAGAATCCGATTAATCAGAGTTCGAGAATTATTGAGCACCAAAGAACCTACCAAAGACTCCTGCGTATTCTCTCCTGTTTGGCTTAACACTCGCCCATTATTATCTATAAAGGCGGACATTCCGACCGTGGAAACACTTAAAATAGCTCTGGAATGTTCAACTGCTCGTATGCGAGTGATGGCTAATTGTTGCGCACTTTCTGCAGTACCAGCAAAGGTGGCGCTATTAGTCTGCACAATCAACGCCTTGGAATTTTTAGCCATATCCCGTACCAGATCATCGAGGATGATTTCATAACAAATGATTGGACCAAGTTCAACGCCCGCTACCGTATGAATTACTCGCTTACTTCCCGGTATAAAGTCATTGACTTTTTTGGCCAGCGGACTGACTAGTTCAGCTAATCCTCGCAGCGGTATATATTCTCCAAAAGGCGTCAGTCCTCGCTTGATATAAACACTTTCTCTCATTCCATCCTCGCCGAAGAGAATTGAGGCGTTCTGCGGTCCATTAGTAGATTGTTGAACAACTCCAGCAATAATGGGCGTACTTAAATCACCCGTGAGGGCAGCTATATCAGCTTGAACTTCCGGAAATAGCCGCGGATCTATGTCAATAGCATTTTCTGGCCAAATGATTGCATCATATTGGTCTGCAGTTACTCGTCTTGTTACATCTCGATGTAGATCAAAGACCGCCTTTGCTCTGGAGTTAAATCCAAGGCCTACTTCAGGTGTGTTTCCTTGGATAGCGATGAGGTTTACTTCACCACTCCCCTGTGGATTTGCAGGAAGCAAGAACGCAATGATGAATAAGGCGAGAATTGCCGCGAGATTTTTACCGCGTATGCGCACCAGAAGAAGAGCTATTGCAAGTGTGAATGCGGAAAGAGCAATGACTCCCCCGATGGCGACTATGGGTAGCGCCGGTGACTCAACCTGACTAAATGCGATCCGAGTCCAACCAAAGCCACCGAAGGGAAAGCGGGAACGAATCTCTTCCATTGCGAGTAAGGCAAGGGCGCTCCACAGCAGGCGATGAGTGCGCCGATAGACCCAACCAACAGGGAGATAAAAAAGCGCCTGCAAAGCTGAGAGCAGTAACCATGGGATTGGACCCACGTACTTTCCACTCCAGTAAAGAACTATTGCATTGAGAATGAAACCGAAAGCAAGACTATGAAGCATTGGTCTGGAACTACTTCGCAACTTTTGTAGATATAGCGTTAGGCCAATAACTGCTAGATACCAGATCCCGATTGGCTCGAAAGCGGCACTAACAAGAAATGCGGCGAAGGCTATCTTTACCATCGCAGAGCCGATATCAATCTATCGACGCTAGCCCCTAACCCGTACTCCTCTTTGATGGCATAGATTGCAGATAAGTCATCTGGCTTAGCGGGAGTATCTATTTTCATGGAAGGAATGGCCACATCGCGCGCGCAGTTGACCAGTGTCGGTACAATCTTCAAATAGTCCGCTCCTTCAATAATTTTCTTGGCAAGTGACGCACTCAGTACTTCATGTCCAGCCTTAGCACCAGCCAGTGCATCTTCTACCGAAGCGAAATTGTTGGCAATCAGGGCTGCACCTTTCTCACCTATCCCCTTTACTCCAGGCAAGCCATCGGAAGGATCTCCTCTAAACATGGCAAAGAGGGCATACCTATCCCCTGGTATTCCATACTTGTTGGCAACCCAAGAGCTATCAACTAAGTCATGTTGCGAGATTCCTTTTGCCAGGTAAACAACTTTTACATCTCGTTTGTCATCAACCAGCTGAAAGAGATCCCTATCTCCCGTCACAATACGAATAGGGCCCTTTTCTCTCACGGCAAAGGTGGCCATAACATCATCGGCCTCATAGTCATCAACGCCGACCATCGGAATGCCAAACGCATCTAGTAGGTCCAGTAATACTGGAATCTGCGGAGTGAGAGTCTCTGGCTCTTCTTCCACTTCACTATCATCCTCAAGTCGATTAGCTTTATATGCAGGAAATAAATCGACTCTCCAGGATGGGCGCCAGTCTCCCTCTATGCAAGCAACTATTCGGTTGGGTGAATACATACCAATTAAGCGGGCGGTCATATCAAGATATCCGCGAATGGCGTTGACCGGCATTCCGCTCGGAGACAAAAGCGTGTCCGGCATTCCATAGTAGGCGCGATACCAAAGTGAGGCGCTATCTAGAAGCATGAGCGTCATAGCTCACCCAACATATAGGAAACAACACCGCGATCTAAACGTTTGACACCCTCTTTACATATCGGACGAAGATTCTCTGCGGCGCCACCAATCTGAGTAAGTAAATCAATCAATTGCTTGATGCATCGGACGAAATCACCAACCGTCATATCGGTGCCTTTGATAACACTGCTCAGTGAGTGGCCATTGGCCCAGCGATATGCGGCATAACAGAAACCAAAATCGGGCTCACGTTGGGTCTTCACATCAAACTCATTTTCAATATCCTCAAGTTCCACCCAAATCTTGGCAACAACGGCAAGGGCGTTGGCGACATTTTGGTGTGGCATCTTGGGGGCATAGTTTTCAACACTTCGACTCTCATAGATCATCGCGGAGGCAACCGATAAGAGTTCGACCGGAGTTAGATTTTCAAA
This sequence comes from Candidatus Planktophila versatilis, assembly GCF_002288265.1. NCBI lineage: Bacteria > Bacillati > Actinomycetota > Actinomycetes > Candidatus Nanopelagicales > Candidatus Nanopelagicaceae > Candidatus Planktophila > Candidatus Planktophila versatilis. The sequence continues at coordinate 630,779 of NZ_CP016778.1, forward strand.
GACTCCCCTACGAATTGATTCGGTGAGAAGCAAATCTGATTCAGCATAAATCTTTGCCAGAATCTTGCCTTGCGCTAGTGGCTTTTCACCCTCGATATAGCCAAGATGGGTCAGCACATTACAGATTCGGTCGAATGTCTTTGCAATCACGTGAGTGCGATTTTCCACACGAGAACGTAAACCTTCAGATTCCCTGTTCAATCTATCGGCGCGTTCGGCAAATCGGGCGTGTGTTTCGCGATCGTTACAGGAGTGGCAGGGATGGGCACGAAGTGCACGCCGCATGGAATCAAGTTCGTTCTCCATCTTTACTCTCTGACGTTGATCAAAGGTGCGCCGACCATCTCGTTTGCTCAGCAATCGCTCTAGTTCCTTAATATCGATTCGAGTGCGGGCATACTCTGAAAAGTTCCCGAGATGGCATTGTGCAGACTCATCTTGCTCTGCTGCAGCAGAATCATTCTTTCGTATCTGTCTGACTAATCCAATAACTGCTCGGTCTGCTTGGAACTGGGCAAAGGATGACTCCAGACTTCCTCGCGCACGTTCTCTTCCAAAACGGGCGATGAGATTAATCGACATGTTGTAGGTGGGAGTAAAGGAAGAACGAAGTGGATATGTTCGAGTTGAAGCTAGCCCCGCTGCGGTAGCAGAATCTACAGTTGGAGACCACTGCACAACGGCGTTACCTTCAATATCAATTCCGCGACGACCTGCTCGACCAGTGAGCTGGGTGTACTCCCCGGGTGTAATCGAAACGTGTGCCTCACCATTCCACTTCGTGAGCTTTTCTAAGACAACGGTGCGCGCTGGCATATTAATTCCAAGTGCCAAGGTTTCAGTAGCAAAGACCGCCTTGACCAGACCACGCTTAAAAAGATCTTCTACCGCGCCCTTAAAGCTAGGCAACATACCTGCATGGTGGGCAGCGATTCCACGTTCGAGTGCGGTGAGCCAATCGCGATAACCTAAAACTTCTAAATCCTCTTCGGCTAGGTTCTGCGTGTAACGCTGGGCGGTTGCAACAATTTCTATCCGCTCTTCAGTAGTTGTTAACTTCACTCCCTCATTCAGGCACTGCTTAACCGCAGCATCACAGCCGACACGGGAGAAGATGAAGGTAATTGCAGGCAATAAGTTCTCTCGCTGAAGCTTCTCGATAATTTCAGCACGTGATAATCGACTTTCACTATCGTTAAATCTATCGCGCCGTCCTCTGGGTGCTTTGGTCCGTCGTAGCGCTTCTCGCTCAAGACCTAAAATCTCAGGATTGATTCTTCCTGGTTCGTTAAAGAGATCAATCATCCGATCGCCAATAAGTACATGTTGATAGAGCGGGATGGGTCTGATTTCACTGACTATCACCTCGGTGGCGCCACGTATCTCACCGAGCCATTCGCCAAATTCTTCAGCATTGGAGACAGTCGCAGAAAGTGAGACCACCTGCACGCTCTCCATGAGGTGAATAAGAACTTCTTCCCACACCGCTCCGCGAAACTTATCGGCTAAATAATGCACCTCATCCATCACTACTGATCCAAGATTGGTGAGCGTAGATGAGTTCGCATAAAGCATGTTTCGAAGGACTTCAGTGGTCATCACCAAGATGTCAGCTTCCGAGTTGATGTTTGTATCACCGGTCAGAAGACCCACACGGTGTTCACCAAAACGTTCTTGAAACTCAGCAAACTTCTGGTTTGAAAGAGCTTTTATGGGTGTTGTATAAAAACATTTCCTTCCGCGAGCCAGTGAACTAAAAGCTGCAAACTCTCCTACTACCGTCTTGCCGGCTCCGGTTGGCGCTGCCACGAGTACACCCTTGCCATCTTCAACGGCTTGACAAGCGGTAATCTGAAATTCATCAAAACCGAAATCAAACTGCTCAATGAATTGGGTTGTGAGGGGGTGAGTCCCTCGCTTCTTGGCGGCTGCGTATTGCTCCGCCGGCGTGGTCATAGGGGCCATGTTAGTCCAGCACCTGCGATACATTGCGCCGAAACTGGAACTGGACCTATTCGCTCGCCGTCGGCGTATGCAATTGCATCAGCGTTGAGTTCGATCTTCTTGGTGCGAAATATCTCAACGGCTGGATGTGTGATGTGAGAGCCGGAAAACACTTTCGGGAATACCTTTATGAACTCCAACTTACTCACAGGTTTCAGAATCATCACATCAAAGAGGCCATCATCGAGTTTTGCATGCGGGCAGACAAGCATCCCTCCCCCATAGGATCTCCCATTGCCAATCGCAATCAACATCGCTTTGGTAGTGAAGGTGCGATTGTCGGTAGTAATCTCATATTCGATCGGCGCAAATCTTGGGAGTTCAAGGGCTATCGCAACGTTATATCGCTGCGGTCCACGAGGCCAGGCCATTGAATTTGCTTTCTCATTAACTACAGAATCAAAACCAGTCGAAAGAATTGCAGCAAACCATTCAGAATCAACATTACCTAAGTCAATCGGCGTTGCCGGACTACTGATGACATGATCAAGGTAATTTGTGGAATCTTCTAGTGACCAACCCAAAGAACGAACGATGTCATTGCCAGTGCCGGCAGGAATCACTGCAAAGGCAATAGATCGAGGAACTACTAACTGCAAAACAAGATGCGCAAGTCCATCACCGCCGATAGAGATGACACCATCGCATGGGTGGGTATCTAAAAAGTGCTCGAGCTCTGCCTTGAGCCCCTTTGCTGAGCGCGATGAGAAGACTTGATACTTCAACTTCCGCTGGGCGAAGTAAGCCGTAACTTTCTCACCAGCCAGCGCGCCCTTGCCATGTCCAGATGTTGGATTGATGGCTAACGCCCACATAGGACGAGCCTATCGGCTATTCTGTAATTGGGGTTGGTGCAGCGATCTTGGTACTGCCAGTTTCTACATCTTGAACTTTACTATCTCGCTTCTTATCTACAAGCAGAGCAATCCCAGCTGCCATAAAGTAGAAGAGAATTAAAGGAGCAGACAGTAGAGCCATACTCAATGGGTCCCCTGTTGGTGATAGGGCTGCAACCGCAAGACAGATAGAAAATATCCATGCGCGCCAGGGTTTGAGGATGGTGCGTCCTCTTAAGAATCCAATCAGGTTAAAGGTGAGTAAGAATACTGGTAGCTCAAAGGCGAGACCTACGAACAGAATTATTCGGAGAACGAAATCTAAGTAATCATCAAAGCGCACCAAGTTGCTCACCGCATCCGGAGTGAAGCCAAAAAGCGCTTGTATAGCTATGGGTAGAATCAAGTAACCAAGAGTTGCTCCCATAATGAAGAAAGGGGTGGCGGCTGTGATAAAAAGAAAACTATTGCGCTTCTCTTTTCTATGAAGTGCAGGGGCAATGAACGCCCAAAGTTGGTAAAGCCAGAATGGAGCGGAGACTATAACTGCAGTCATGAGAGCCACCTTGATCTGCAAATCTAGCGGACCCAAGACACCACTGATATATAAAGGCCCACAACTTGCAGCTCCTGAAGCTTGGGCTGTTCGCAAATCGCATACAGGTTTAGCTAGGGCAACGAGAATTGAATTGTAAAAATACCATCCCCCACCAAATGCCACGACAATTGCGATTGCTGAACTCAGAACTCGTTTCCTGAGTTCTCGTAGGTGATCGATGAGCGGCATCTGCCCTTGTCGTTTAGATGCCATCAGATTACTTCTCTTTTTTGCCGTCTTCTTCAATAACAGAATCGTCAGCCTTCATCTCTTTCATCTCACTCTTGAAGATTCGCATCGAACGGCCGAGAGAACGAGCAGAATCAGGAAGACGCTTTGCACCGAAGAGGACCAGAACAACAATAAGCAGGATGATGATTTCTTTTGGACCTAGATTCATATTGTGAACTCCTTAGCGTGAGATTTGAACATAGATTACACCAGGTATCTTTGAATGGGTAGGCGAGGAAATCACCCCTCATAACGGTTGAGTATCACTTTGGCTCTTTTGGCGAGTTCACTCCGGATCTCTGCTGGGGCGAGAAGTTCGATAGCGCCGCCAGATGCCAACACAGACCTTGCAATCCAATGTTGTGAAAACGACGAACTTTCGAAGACGGTTCCAGCTTCCAGGTTAGATTCTTGAAAGCGTTCGGCAACATCTCTAGTTGGCCTCAGCACCTTTACCGAAAAATCAATTTTCTCGGGATTAACAGGTGGCGCTGTCGAAGGCTTTTTCACCTGCGCTGAAATTGCTGCTTGAATTCTATCTATCCGGAAATGTCTGAAATCAAGGGCTGTGAAGCAGTACGCGTGCAGGTACAAATACCCCTGACTCTCAAGTATCTCTAGCGGAAGTACGACCCTCGAGGAGACTTCATCCTTATAGAGCGAGTGATATGAGATCTGCAGTCCACTGCGATGAGCTATCGCTTCCTTTACTGAAGTTGTTACTTCATGGCTGATATCACTTGATGCGGAGAGCGCTAATGGAAGATTAACAAGGCGGGCGATACGTTGTGAAAGTGAACTAATTGCTTCTATAAGATCTGTTCTTTTGGTCGAAATTGCAGATCGCAGGACATCTAAACCAAGAACGAGCGCTACACCCTCTTCGTGTGTGATGGATCGAGGCTTTGCAAGGGTTGGTGCATTTCTAATCGTCACGTAACCAGATTCAAAATCTAAATCCATTAGTTCTAGCGGCGTGTAGCCGGGAAGGCCGCACATCCAAAGTGTCGTCAAATCGCTGATCATTTGGTTAGTGGAGACCTCGAACACTTCGGCCAAATCAACAAGAGAAATACCCTGATGTGTATTGATATACGGAACGAGATCTAGCAATCGAGAAGTGCGCTCTAATGGGCTCACAGCATTCTTTGGCGCGTTCTTAGCCATGTGTCTCCAATATATCTTTGAGACTTGAAATGATGATCTCGCGCAGCTCCACTGGCGAATGAACATAGACATCATCTCCGTGCCAGAGGATCAAGGCAGCCAGAGTTTTCATATCTAGGATCGGAATCTGAATCTGATCCCACTCACCTTTCGACTTCGTCGATGATGCGAGAGCGCGCAGTGAGGTGCCTTTGCCGCGACGGACATCAATTACTGCGTCGATGTTCTTCACTGTTTCGAATAGACTCTGAGAATCAAAGTTTTCGGGAGTTTCGAACTTCTTAGGTCCTTTCTTCACGGTAAAAGTTCCGATTACTCGATCAAAACGGAAGGTCCGAACCTCCTCGATACTCTGATCTACTCCAGCTAAATACCAGTGGCCTGAGCGGGTTGATAGAGCTATCGGAACAATACGTCTATTTTCCACCGTCAAGTCATAGTTTTGGTAAGTAAATTCAAGAATCTGGTGCTCTGCAATAGCGCGCGTGATCTTCGGAAGATCTAATCCATCATCAGAGAAGAAGGGTATAGAGTCCGGCAAATTTGCTTCATCAACTGGTATTCCAAGTGAATTCAACTTAACCAGTGCGCGCTGCGCAGCATCATCTAGTGAAGCTCCTTGCCATGCCTGAGCGGCTAAGGACAAAAGAGAAATTTCAAGGGCAGTAATATCACCAAGATCTAGTTGGTATCTCTCCTGCTTGATGCGATAACCGGCCTCATCATTAAAGAGTGGGTCGAAGGAACCAACTTCTATCTCTATGCCAAGAGAGCGTAGATCATCTTTATCTCGCTCGAACATTCTCTCTTTAGACTCAAGACTTCCTTCATAGCCCTCAATAGTCCTAAAGATTTCAGATTTAGTAATGAATCTCTTCGTTGCTAAGAGCGCAATCGTGAGATTAATGAGTCGTTCACTCTTCCGTGACACCGTAAGCACCTTTTGCCGGACGTCTGCGGCGAGCCAACACTTCAACACCTGGTGCCATTCGCCTGCTTTGGATAAGGAAACCGGTGTGACCGATCATTCTTTGTTGCGGGCGAACGGCAAGGCCTTCATGATGCCAACCTCGAACAATTGTTTCTGAACTCTCTGGTTCAGTGAAGTGTCCGTCTGCTTTGAGTGCTTCCGCTGTTGCCGAAAGCTGGGTGGTAGTTGCCACGTAGGCTAGAAATACTCCCCCTGGACGTAATACCTCGGCAGCCATCGAAACGCATTCCCAAGGAGCAAGCATGTCAAGGATCACGCGATCATATTTCTCGGTAAAGATTTGCTCCTGGACCGAACCCACATCTAACTTCCAATTTTTAGGTGGTGCCCCAAAGTAATTTTCAATATTTGCTTGCGCGTTATCGGCAAAATCTTGACGGCGCTCAACTGAATGAACAGAACCATTCTCACCTACGGCGCGTAGAAGTGAGAGCGTAAGCGCCCCGCTACCCACACCTGCCTCAAGAACTCGCGCTCCAGGGTAGATATCTGCAACTCCGACAATCATTGCTGCATCTTTTGGATACACAATTGTGGCCCCGCGCGGCATAGATAAAACATAATCGGCCAGCAATGGAATGAATGCTGTGAATTTAAGTCCAGCGGTAGTGCTGACAACTGAGCCTTCGGGTAATCCGATGAGATCATCGTGAGTAATCCAGCCCTTATGGGTGTGCCACTCTTTACCAGGGGTTATCGTGAAGGTATATAGCTTTCCCTTGGGATCGGTAAGTTGAATACGATCGCCGGCTTTAAAGAACCCATGTTCAGACACAGAGGCATCTTAGGCGAGGAATGACTCCCCGCGCTGGCGCGGGCGGTATCGTCGGCGCCCATGGAGCAGTTACGTCTTTCCCCCAGCAGAATGAATGATTTCACCAACTGCCCACAACTCTATAAATACCGAGCGATAGACCTCTTGCCTGAACCGCCCAGTATTGATGCAGAACGCGGGAAGTTAATTCACTCAGTGTTAGAAGACATCTTTGAACTTCCTGCTTCGGATCGAACTTTTGAGAGCGCGGTTGATTTACTGCCCGCATCGTGGAGTGCGCAATTGGAGAAAACCCCCGAACTTGGTGCGCTAGTTCTTGATGAGAAAGAGTGGATGGACCGTGCGCAGGCGCTATTGACTAACTACTTCTCCCTCGAAAACCCAACAACATTTGAATCAACCTATCGGGAACTGCATTTAGAGCGAAACATTTCGGATGAGGTTTACCTCCACGGTTATGTTGATCGACTTGATATCGCACCCACTGGTGAGGTGCGGATTGTTGATTACAAAACAGGCAAATCTCCCAAGCCGGGATGGGAGGAGAAAGCGCTGTTTCAGTTACGTGTATACGCTCTTCTCTACTGGCAGAACCACGGAGTTCTCCCCCGCATGCTTAAATTGATTTACTTAGGTGATGTGAAAACTATTGAAAGTCAGCCGACCGAAGCACAGCTGACTTCTACTGAAAAGAAATTGAACAATATCGGCTCTGAGATTCTCACCGCTATTGAAACTGGGCACTTTCCCACACGGAAGTCTAGATTATGTGACTGGTGTTTCTTTAAAGCAATCTGCCCAGCACACGTAAAGTAGTCAAGAATTAGTTGGCGTTGAAGTACTTCGCTTCTGGGTGATGAACAATAATTGCCGAAGTGCTCTGTTCGGGATGGAGCTGGAATTCCTCCGAGAGTTCAACTCCAATGCGACCCGGTTCAAGTAATTCACAAAGTTGAGTCTGCTGTTCAATATCAGGGCAAGCTGGATAACCAAATGAGTATCGCGATCCTCGATAACCTTGATCCAAAATGCCCTGTAGATCTGGTGAATCAAGATTTCGCACGGACATCTCTTCTCGAATACGAGCGTGCCAATGTTCGGCAAGTGCTTCAGTGAGTTGGACCGAGAGACCGTGTAACTCAAGGTATTCACGATACTTATCGGCTGCAAATAACTCATTTGCGGCCTTACTCACTGTGTTTCCCATGGTAACAACGTGGAAGGCAACAACATCGGTTTTTCCTGAGTCTTTACTTGCAAAGAAGTCCGCTAAACAAAGTCTGCGATCACGTGATTGACGCGGGAATGAGAATCTCGTTCTCTCCTGACCGGCCAGAGGACCTTCATGATGCAAAATAATCAGGTCATTACCTTCAGAGACGCATGGGAAATATCCGTATACAACTGCAGCTTCTAGCCAACCATTTGACTGGACTTCGTTCAGTAATTGACGAAGACGCGGCCGACCTTCAGATTCAGCCATTACATCGAATTCTCCGCGCGCGCCCTTAAGACCCCATTGACCAACGAAGAGTGCACGTTCATCGAGCATGCCAAAATAGTCAGCGAGTGCAATACCTTTAACGATACGTGAACCGAAGAATGGCGCCTTTGGTATATCAATATCTATCGCAACATCACTTCGTTGCGTGTCAATAACTTTCGGTTCACTCGACTTAGCTACGGCCTTAACTTTTCGCTCGCGAAGTGCCGGCAGCGCCGCTCCTTCATCGCCGCGCTTAACAGCCATGATTGCATCCATCAGGCGCAAACCTTCGAAAGCATCTCGTGCATATCTGACCTCTCCTGGGAAAATTGCCGCCAGGTCTTGTTCGACATAGGCGCGCGTGAGAGCAGCACCCCCAAGAACAATCGGCCATTTCTGATCGAGTCCGCGACTAGTAATCTCTTCCAGATTCTCACGCATGATGACAGTGGATTTCACCAAGAGACCAGACATACCTACAGCGTCGACATCATGTTCAATAGCCGCGTCAATGATCTGATTGGCAGTCTGCTTAATTCCAATGTTGACAACTTGATATCCGTTATTCGAAAGAATGATATCTACCAGGTTCTTTCCAATATCGTGCACATCACCCTTAACGGTTGCCAGCAACATCCGCCCACGCCCACCGTCACTGGTCTTCTCCATATGAGGTTCTAGGTATGCCACGGCAGACTTCATCACTTCCGCACTTTGCAGTACGAATGGAAGCTGCATCTCACCCTTACCAAAGAGCTCCCCAACTACCTTCATGCCTTCTAGAAGATGATCATTAATGATCGCAAGCGGGGCAACCCCCTCACTCATCGCGGCATCTAGATCGTCAGTGAGCCCAACTTTTTCACCATCAATAATGCGACGCTCTAAACGTTGGCGAAGTGGAAGTGCGGCTAATTCTGAAGCTCTGATGTTACGAGAGGCAGCTAACTCCACGCCTTCAAAGAGTTGGAGGAACTCTTGTAGTGGGTCATAGGTGCAATTCTCGCCATCAAATACTCTCCGGTCATAAATCAGATCGAGTGCCACTTCCTTCTGGCGCGGTTCGATTCTGGCCATCGGCATGATCTTGGAAGGGTGGACAATGGCCGAATCAAGGCCCGCTTCCACGCACTCAGAGAGAAAGACGGAGTTGAGTACAACTCGAGCGGCGGGATTAAGGCCGAAGGAAACATTGCTCACACCTAAAGTTGTTTGCACATCGGGATATTCACTCTTTAAGGTGCGAATCGCGCTAATTGTTTCAAGTCCATCACGTCTGGTCTCTTCTTGACCTGTGGCGATAGGAAAGGTGAGTGTGTCAATCAAAATATCGCCGACATTCATCGACCAGTTTTCGGTTAAGTCAGCTATCAAGCGACGTGAAACACGCATCTTCCACTCAGCTGTACGCGCCTGGCCTTCCTCATCAATAGTAAGTGCTACTACCGATGCACCATGTTCTTTGACAAGTGGCATAATTCTTGCAAAGCGTGAAGTGGGACCATCGCCATCTTCATAGTTAACCGAGTTAATGACGCTACGTCCGCCGAGTGATTCCAGACCAGCTTTGAGTACTGCCGGCTCTGTTGAATCAAGAACAATCGGAAGAGTGGAAGATGTTGCAAATCGAGAAGCAATCTCTTTCATATCTCTAGCGCCATCGCGACCAACATAATCAACGGAGAGATCAAGCATATGGGCGCCATCTCGAATCTGATCTCGTGCTATCTCAACACAGGTTGCCCAATCTTCAGTAACCAACGCATCTCTGAAAGCTCGTGAACCGTTGGCGTTGGTACGCTCGCCGATCGCTAGATATGTTTTCTCTTGTCTAAAAGGAACGTACTGATAGATAGAAGAAGCACCTGGTTCAATAGTGATTTTTCGGGCATCAACTTTCTTGGCAGCCAATTTCTTCACAACGGCCTGCATGTGGGTCGGAGTTGTGCCACAGCAACCACCAATCAAGGTGATTCCATAGTCATTGACGAAGGTTTCAAGCGCAACTGCTAGCTCTTCTGGCCCTAGCGGATACTCAGCACCTTTCTTGCCCAGAATCGGAAGACCGGCATTTGGCATCACTGAGATTGCCACCTGCGAATTCTTCGAGAGATACCGCAAGTGCTCTGACATCTCGGTTGGTCCGGTTGCACAATTTAATCCGATGAGATCAATATCGAGTGGCTCAAGTGCGTTTAACGCTGCTCCGATTTCAGAACCCAAGAGCATCGTCCCTGTTGTCTCAACCGTGACCTGCGCGATGAGAATGACATCACGCTTAGCTTCTGTGATCGCTTGTCTGGCGCCATTGACCGCTGCTTTGGCCTGCAATAAATCCTGTGTGGTTTCAATCAGCAACGCATCAGAACCGGAATCAACTAAACCTTTAGAGGCGGTGTAATAAGCCTCTTTCAATTTTTCATATGTTGTATGACCGAGGCTAGGTAGTTTGGTACCAGGACCGAGTGAACCAAGAACAAAGCGAGGTTTATCAGAAGTTGAGTAAGCATCAGCGGCTTGTCGAGCAATGACACCGCCGGCGTAGGCCAGTTCATAGATCCGGTCTTCAATTCCATACTCGGCCAAGTTCGCCCAGTTTGCGCCAAAGGTATTGGTCTCAATGGCATCAACGCCGACCTCTAGATAGGCATCGTGCACAGAGCGCACGAGATCTGCGCGCGTCACGTTCAGAATTTCATTGCAACCTTCATGGCCCTGGAAATCTTCTATTGAGGGATCTGCAGCTTGGAGCATTGTTCCCATCGCGCCGTCGGCGATGACGGTGCCGTGAGCGAGGGCGCGCCGCATGAGGCCATCCATCAGTTTTTGAGGGCTTTTCTCGCTCGTCACATGGCAGAGATTACCTTAAGGTGTCGCTGTGGAGATTCATCAAATTCCTTCTTTGCGTTCACCAGTGATGGTTATCGCCTTTTCTGGTTGGAATGATGCTGCCGAAGCTGCAACCGGCGCTCTATCTCACCTATTGGGTTCATGGACTGATCCATCATTTGATGTGGTTCCTGAGTTAATCGCAGATGTTGACCCAGAAGAGTTCTATGACTTTCAAGTAAATAGACCGATGATTTACGTTGATGAATCAAGTGTTCGTAATCTGACCTGGCCAGGCACGCAGATCTATGCACTTCGCACTCCCACACTTGATCATGATTTTATCGTCGTGCGCGGCGTGGAACCATCTATGAAATGGAAGACCTTTACCTCTGATCTGCTAGATCTGGCAGAAGATCTTGAGATTGATTTAGTCATCACTCTTGGTTCGATGCTGGCTGATACTCCTCACACACGTCCAATTACTGTCAGTGGAAGTGGCGCACATCCAGATATCGCACAGCGTCTAGGTGTTGAGATAAGTAAATATGAAGGCCCAACTGGAATCCTAGGTGTCATTCAGGTCGCGTGTGTACAACGCGACATTGACGCAGTCTCCTTATGGGCTGCCGTTCCTCATTACGCCTCAAATTCGCCATCGCCAAAAGCATCATTGGCACTTGTGAATGCACTTGAAGATTTCCTGCGAATCTCAATTCCGCAAGGCGCACTTCCCGAAGAATCAACTGCCTGGGAGGTTGAGGTAACAGAGATGGCGAAAGAGGACTCCGATGTTGCTGAGTATGTGAAAGCTTTGGAAGAGAGCAAGGATGCCTCGGAACTCCCTGATGTCACCGGTGAATCAATTGCGCGCGAATTAGAAAGATTTCTACGTCGGCAAAGCGGAAATTAGAGCGCTAGTCCAAGCAAGGTATCTAGTGCACGCGAAAGTTCCCCTGCATGCCCGCCGCTCTTTCCATCATTTGTTTCTCTCATCCAACTGCGAATAATCGTTTGAACTTTCACGGTATCGAGATTATCGCCCAACGCTGAAATTACCGCTGCAATAACCTCATCCGTTAGCGCAACATCTACTCGACTCAATTGCAGTCGAAGTTCATCAATTTCAGTCGAAGCTTTAACCAAAATCTCCTTATTCCACATCAGGTCCTGTGAGAATTGATGACCCATCAGCGCCCATCTAATCGCCATCGGTTCGACACCTTCTGCAATAAGTTGCGAGACAAAGAGCAAATTTCCCTTTGACTTACTCATCTTCTCGCCATCAAGACCAATCATTCCTGCATGTACATAAGTGCGAGCAAATCGTTGGCGCCCAATGATTCGACTTTGAGCCGCGGACATCTCATGATGCGGAAAAATTAGATCACTTCCCCCACCTTGAATATCCATTGCAAAGTCATCATGCGTATCAGGCTGCAGATAATGAAGTGCGATGGCACAACATTCGATATGCCAGCCAGGTCGACCCATACCAAACGGACTTTGCCAACCAGGTTCACCTTCACGTTGGGCTAACCAGAGAAGTGCATCAAAAGGATTCTCTTTGCCAGCACGTTGTGGGTCTCCCCCGCGTTCGGCGAAGATGGAGAGCATTTGCTCATCTGTGTAATGAGAACGGGTGCCGAATTCCTCATCTGAATGAATTCTAAAGTAGAGGTCATTTTCGACGCTATAGGTCGTCCCTGACTCCTGCAATTTCATTATTGAGTCCACTACCAATGGCATTGCCTCGACAACTCCGACATAGTGTTGTGGAGGCAGAACGTGAAGGTCGGCCATATCACCACGAAAGAGATCTATTTGAGAGTTAGCCAGATCCTGCCAATCGATACCGTCGCGCGCGGCACGCTCTAACAGCGGATCATCGATATCAGTAATGTTCTGAACAAAACGAACCTCAGCACCGGTTGCTTTGAGATAGCGATGAATCAAATCGAAAGTGAGATAGGTGGCTGCGTGTCCTAGATGCGTTGCATCGTATGGAGTAATGCCGCATACATACATCCGGTAGACAGGCTTCTGCGGAATAGTTTCAACCTGTTGAGTAGCGGTGTTCAGTAGTGAAAGTGGCTGGAGCGAAAATCTACTGGAGAGCTTGGGAATGTAAATCTCTGGCCAGGCACGCATATCGCAACTTTACTTTAAAAAGGGGGCCATGGCACAGCAGGCCAATCTTCACTTGGAGATGGAAATTTCCCAGACTCCATCAGGCCTTCGATTCTTGAAATCAGGGCGCTAAATTCAATCTCAGTGATTAATCCGTGTAAAACCTCGGACTCAATGTGCAACCGAGTGACTAACTCACCGAGGGTGTGTTTCTCGTCGGGAGTGAGTTCGCGCTCAGCAAACTGCCAAATAACGGTTCGCAGTTTGTTCTCTTCGTGAAATGTGACGCCATGATCACAACCAAGAAGACTGCCATCAACGACAGGCAACAAGTGACCTATTTTTCGATCGGTGTTGTTAATGACGGCATCAAATAGAGCCATCCGACGAAGGTTCTCGTTATCCTCCCGGTAGTACAAGGCCAAATCAATTGACTCATCGATATCAATCCACTGCTGCACCATTCCTAAACCGAATGGTCCCTCTCGTAATACGGTTGGTGGAACAACTTTCCAACCGGAATATTCACTAATTAAGTAGGAGGCATATTCGCGGTGAGCTAGATTTCCGTCCGGAAAATCCCAGAGCGGTCGCTCTCCTGCGATGGGTTTATATATGACAGCCATCTTCTCATCGTTAAATGTGCATTCGCCATAGAGAGTGGCATTAGATGCATCAACTAATCGACCGGTTACCTCAAGAGTTCCGGCAAGCAGATGTTCAATGACCTTACTCATCTGCGATAGCCATTCGATCGCGGACATAGATGACCTTTGAGATCTATCGGTCCACCACAAAATGGACACGGCTGGCGTCCTGCGCCCACCACGATGAAGGCTCGCTTGGAGAATCGATCAGCTTCACTCGGAGTAATGAGAACCCGCAAAATATCCTGGTCACCTGTTAGATCATCGACATCTATGAACTCTGGATCCTGATCGCTCCCTTCATTAATAGCCTGGAAATCAACTTGAATCAAACCTTGCTCTGCATCGAAAGCTAAGCCGATAACGCCGACGCGAAACTCTTCTTCAATGGGAGTACTCAGCGGTGCATCATCTTTCACAAGACGAGAAAAGCTAAGGCTCGGGTTGTTCTGCTTGATATCTCGGATTGTGTAGAGCAAGCGATCTGCCAGAGCTTGAACCTGCGTCTTTTCGAGCGAAACTGAGATTAAACGTGAACCACTTTGAGCTTGAATAAAGAAAGTTCGTTCCCCTGGTTGACCTACCGTGCCAACTGTAAATCTCTCCGGTTGTTCAAAGAGAATTACTTGCGAACTCATTTCTTCTTTCGCCTGACAGCTCCGGCTCCACCACCCAAGAGCATTTTCTTGGGACGCGCACCCGAGAGCGAGCCTTCTAGGTGTGTGATATTGTCATTGAAAAGTATTAATCGTGCACTGTCACCATCATATTCAAGCATGGTAATCGAGGCGGGATCGATTACTAAAGACTGGAAATTATCAAGTTTCATCTTCAATAGACTCGCAACCATTGCCTTGATGACATCACCGTGACTCACAAACAAGTGAGTCCCTTTAGATTTTTCTAGCACTGCCTCTTCAACTGAGGCCACAGCGCGCTTTTGCATGGCAGTCATCCGTTCACCTTGCGGAAATTCAACCTTGCTCGGAGTTTTCTGAATAATCTTCCAGAGGGGTTGCTTAGCTAGTGAGTTGAGTTTCTTGCCACTCCAACTGCCATAATTCATTTCAATCAGCTTCTCATCGAGAATGAATCTCTTAAGTCCATTGGAGTGTGCAGATTCCAGCCAAGGTGCCAGCGTCTCCTGACAACGTTGCATCGGACTCATGCGGATCGAATCAAATGAGACTTTTCCAATGCGATCTACCAAGTCAATCGCCTGTTGGCTCCCCTTTTTACTCAGAGAGATACCAGGCAATTGCCCAGCCAAAATTCCAGATTCATTGGCGATTGAATGTGCATGTCTTAGAAGGATTATTCGCGCCACAACACGAAGGTTATCGCTAAATTTCTAATCACCACTTTTCCGCTATCCCCTTGCTAAGGTCTGCGTCATGGAGATGAGACGGGCTGGAAATAGTGGCCTCACACTCTCTCGGCTGGGTCTGGGCACCATGACATGGGGTCGAGATACCGATACGCACGAGGCGGCAGATCAATGCCGTGCCTATATCGAAGCTGGTGGCAACTTCCTTGATACCTCTCCTACCTTTGGCGACGGAGATAGCGAGCGAGTTATTGGTGGACTGATTGGAACGCTCTTTGATCGCGCCGATGTAGTGATTGCTACGAAGGCGGGTGTTTCACATCCAGGCGGTGTTCGCACCGTAAATAACTCTCGCACCACACTCATTGCAGAATTAGATAAATCACTATCGCGACTAGAAACCGATTATGTAGATATCTGGCAGATTCAGATGTGGGATGAACATACCCCGCTAGAAGACACTCTCTCGGCTCTCGATTACGCATACACATCGGGGAAAGCTCGCCATGTTGGAGTTTCTAATTTCTCTGGCTGGCAAAGTGCGCGAGCAATAACCATTCAAGAGAGTAATTCCGCAAAAGCACCGATAGTCTCGAATCAAATTGAATACTCGCTGCTCAATCGAAGCGCGGAAGAGGAAATACTTCCCTGTGCTCGAGCAACTGGGATTGGGGCTTTAGCCTGGGCGCCCTTGGGTCGTGGAGTCTTAACAGGAAAGTATCGAACTGGGATTCCCAGTGATTCGCGCGCTGCAGCCCCGCACTTTGTGAAACATGTTGAGCCTTATTTGAATGAGAAGTCGACCCGAATAGTTGAAGCAGTATCTGTAGCAGCTAGCGGTCTTGGCTACTCCCCGTTGGAAGTTGCTCTCGCATGGGTGCGAGACACCCCTGGAATAACAAGTGCGATAGTGGGAGCTAGAACTGGTGGCCAACTTCGTGGAATTTTGAAATCCGAAGAAATATCTTTGCCAGATATCGTTCGCAGCGTGCTCGATGAAATCTCTGCTTAAGCCTGCTCTAGAAATTCCTTCAGTACCTGAACCCCAAAGTGAAGGCCAGAGATTGGCACGCGCTCATCTACCCCGTGGAATAAAGACATGAAATCCAAATCTTGCGGAAGGCGCAGTGGGCTAAATCCATAACCGATGATCCCAAGTTCTGATAGCGCTTTGTTATCAGTTCCACCGCTCATGACATATGGAACGGGAATACCTTCAGGATCATGGACCAAGATTGCAGCACACATCGCCTCCACCAGGTCTCCTTCAAAATCAACCTCGAGTGCAATATCGCGAGTAATGGTTCCTAATTCAATATCTGGACCAATGATTGATTTAATTGTTGAATTAAGTTCATCTTCGTATCCAGGTAAGAATCTTCCGTCAATGACAGCCGAAGCAGATGCCGGAATTACGTTCTCCTTATATCCAGCTTCCAACATCGTTGGGTTAGCTGTGTTCTGCAACGTTGCTCCCACCATTCGAGCCGTCGGACCAATCTCTTCCAATAAAGGCGTGAGATCTGCGGGATCGAAAGGCTTGCCCGTTGCTTGCGCAATTTTTTCAAAGAGAATCTTGACTGTCTTCGTATATCTCTGGGGCCATTGATACCGACCAATCTTGGCTACCGCTTCGGTAATCAAAGTGATTGCATTCTCATCATTTAACATTGAACCGTGACCAGCGCGACCATGTGCGGTGAGCTTCATCCAGTGAATGCCCTTTTGCGCAGCCTCGATAAAGTACAAACGTTTTCCGCCAGTAACGGTGACTGAGAAACCGCCCACCTCAGAAATGGCCTCGGTGCACCCAGCAAAAACTTCCGGGTGCTTCGAAGTCATAAACCTGGAACCGTAAGAACTCCCCGCCTCTTCGTCGGCAAAAAAAGCTAAGACAATATCTCGTTGTGGTTGAAATCCGGTCCGCGACCATTCGCGAACGACTGTCAAAATCATCGCGTCCATATTCTTCATATCCACTGCCCCGCGACCCCAGATCATGCCGTCGCGAATTTCGGCAGCGAAGGGATCTACCGACCATTCATTTGCGTTGGCTGGAACAACATCGAGATGACCGTGGACAACTAAGCCACCCAGTGAACTATCTTTTCCAGGTATACGCGCAATCACATTGCAGCGATTGGGAGCAGACTCGTATATATCTGCTTTGATTCCAACTTCAGCGAGTGAGGCAACGACATACTCTGCACATGCCTTTTCATCTCCCTTGCCTTCTCCATAATTTACTGACGGGATTCGAATAAGATCTTGGCAGATAGAGACAACTTCATTCTCAATGGTGTTCGACTTCTCTGCGCTACTCATGGTCGTATTCTGCCCTTTCATAGCTCTCTTTTGCGCCCATGGCGCCAGGTTGATATCGTTACCCAGTTATTTCGACTCGAGCGCATAAGATTTATCTTCTAGCGAGCGGGTACTCGTCCGGGTGGCGGAATTGGCAGACGCGCTAGCTTGAGGTGCTAGTTCTCGCAAGGGATTCGGGGTTCAAGTCCCCGTTCGGACACAGTTACGGTGGTGCAGCTATGGATATCAGTCAAGCACTTGCATTGATTAGACCTATCCCGGATTTTCCTAAGCCGGGGATTCTCTTTCAGGATATCTCCCCCTTATTGGCCAATCCGGAAGCATTTTCCACCATCATATCGGCCCTCGCCGCTGTTGCAGATGAAATTGACTATGTGGCCGCACTGGATGCGCGTGGGTTCATCTTGGGTAGCGCGATCGCCCTGGAAAAGAAAGTCGGATTCATCCCAATACGCAAATCTGGAAAATTGCCCTACACAACTTTCTCGCGCAGTTACAGCTTGGAGTATGGCCAGGACGAATTAGAGATTCATACTGATGCGATGGAGCCTGGTTCGCGAGTACTCCTGATTGATGATGTTCTAGCAACTGGTGGAACTCTTAAGGCAGCAATCTTGCTCATTCAAGATCTGGGGGCTGTTGTTGTGAGCGCTGCAGTTCTTTTGGAGATTCAAGAATTGGCAGGACGCACCAAGATCGCGAGCTTAGATTCTGCTCCCCCCGTGTTCTCACTAGCACAGGCATAAATGCGTCTACCTCAGATTCAAGGACTCAGGGCGCTTGCGGTAGTCCTGGTTCTGCTTTATCACGCCAAGTTTTTACCAGGTGGATATATCGGCGTCGATATCTTCTACGTCATCTCTGGTTATCTCATCACATCTCTTCTTCTTCGGGAATGTGAGAAAACCGATGGTATTTCCTTTGCTAGGTTCTATCTCCGCCGAATAAAGCGATTACTGCCGGCCAGCTCTCTAGTTCTGATTATCACAGCGCTAGTTTCATGGTGGGTATATCCATCAATACTGCGAGCTGACTTAGGCCGAGATATTGCAGCGGCTTCGCTCTATATCTCTAACTATTTCTTTGCCCTCTGGCAAATGGATTATCAGAATTTAGACGCTATTCCCCCAGTAGTAATTCATTATTGGTCATTAGCCGTGGAAGAGCAGTTCTATCTTCTGTGGCCACTGATTATCTACTTGCTCTATAAGTTCGGTAAGCGGCGAACTGTAGGAATTGGTATCGCAGTAATCACCCTGATCTCATTTCTGTTAAGTCTGTTTCTGACATCTGCATCTCCCTTGTGGGCTTTCTATTCCTTACCCACGAGAGCTTGGGAGTTAGGTATTGGAGCGCTCGTCCTTTTCTTTCCGGCAAAGTGGGGAGATTTCCAAGGTTATGCGTGGCTTGCAGTCATTGCCATCGGTTATTCCGCCGCTCGCTTTACCGATGCATCGGCATTTC
The DNA here is from genome assembly GCF_002288265.1 of Candidatus Planktophila versatilis. Lineage (NCBI taxonomy): Bacteria > Bacillati > Actinomycetota > Actinomycetes > Candidatus Nanopelagicales > Candidatus Nanopelagicaceae > Candidatus Planktophila > Candidatus Planktophila versatilis. The sequence continues at coordinate 649,589 of NZ_CP016778.1, forward strand.
CTGGAACTGCAGCGCTTTTTCCCGTACTAGCAACTGCATTCACACTTGCTTCAGTGAAAAACTGGCCAAAAGTAATCGATACTTCTTCACGGTTACCTGTCATCCAATGGCTAGGAAATATCTCCTATCCCCTCTATTTGTGGCACTGGCCAGTATTGGTAATTCCTAACCTCTACCTCGGGCGTGAGCTTTCCATCATCGAGCGCCTGATAGCGATAGTTCTGACTCTGATTCTTGCTGACCTTACTCATCGCTTCGTGGAGCAGCCACTTCGTGTGCGGGAGTTTTCTCAAACAAGAATCTTGGCCGGCGCCACACTGATAACAATTCTCACTCTAATACTCTCCATAATTATCATCAATTCACATAATAATCAGGTCACCCTTAAATCTGGAGAGCAATTTTCACTCGAATCAGTACTTGCCCTGCCGAAGATCTATCAGGATGGATGTCATCTTGAAAACGGCCAAATCATTCCACCGGAATGCACATATGGAAAAAGGAATGCAGAGCGGAAGATTGTCCTATTTGGAGATTCTCATGCGGCACAATGGTTTCCCGCGCTGGAGAAAATGGCGAAAGAAAATGGTTTTGCCCTTACTTCATTTACTAAATCCGCGTGTCCAGGACCTGCAATACGTAAGGTCAACAAAGGTGGCTACAAGAACTCTGATTGTTCTAAATGGAGAGATAACGTATACAAGAGAATCGCAGAGTTGAAACCAGAAGCAGTACTGGTATCAGGAATGCAGTACTTTCAAAGACCTGAGGGTTATCAATCTCGCGCCCAGTGGTGGCAAGAGGGACAGCGAAAGACTCTTCTGGCACTTCGGGGATTAACGCCGAAAGTTATCTATATCGCGGATACTCCACACCCGAAGCAAGACATTCCGAGTTGTCTCTCTTCCAAGAAGGCCAGGGATTGCGACAACACGGAAAAGACACCCTTAATAACAGTTGATGGATACCTACTTGTAGATCCAACGCCGTGGTTATGTGCAAGAACTTGTCCCGCAGTTCTGGATGGAATCGTCACCTACCGAGACGCATCTCATATCAGTGTGGAAATGAGCACCGCGCTATCGGCACAGATGGCGAGAGCGCTACGCGCACTTGGTCTGGATTTGGGATAGAGAATATTGAGGCGATTCATGGCAGGATTCCCACGTGGCTGAACTGATTTACTACTGCGGAACTATGGATTCGGGTAAGTCAACCCTTGCGCTGCAAACCGCGCATAACCATAAGTCACGTGGACGCACCGGACTCATCTTTACGAGTAAAGATCGTGCTGGGGCAGGTCTTATTAGTTCTCGTTTAGGGTTGCAATCTGAAGCAATTGAAGTTGAAACCTCACTGGATATTCATAAATTTGTGGTTGATCATTTATCTGCTGGTGACCGCATCGATTACATCATCTGTGACGAAGCTCAGTTCTATCAGCCCGATCAGATAGATGGTTTGGCAAAGATTGTCGATGGGCTAGGTATTGATGTCTATGCATTTGGAATTCTTGCTGATTTTAGAACCAAGCTCTTCCCAGGATCTGCCCGTCTCGTTGAACTAGCCGATCGTGTAAACACGCTGCAAGTGGAGGCGCTTTGCTGGTGCGGATCACGTGCTACACATAACGCTCGAACGATAAATGGCGTCATGGTTACCGAAGGTGAACAAGTGGTGGTCGGAGATGTTGGTAAAAGTGATGAGATTGCCTATGAAGTCCTATGCCGTAGACACCACATGCGCCAAGTCACAGCTCGCGCATCACGAGCCGGTCATATAAGTTCTGACCCATTGCCATTTACTGAAATCTAAATCGGAGAAAATAGAGACAAGATGACTACATATGTGATTGCAACATCCGCGCTTTAGATCGAATGTAGGACTGTTGCCAGTACTGGCGCAATAACCAGAGCTGGCAACAGATTTGCAACTGATATCTTCTTGATATTGAGCAGACGTAATCCGATGCCAACCAGCATCAGCCCTCCGCAGATAGTCATCGCATCAATTTGATACTGCTCGAGAACAGACCCGGCAAAGAAACCGATAATCGTCCAGAAGCCCTGGTAGATACCAACTGGAATAATCGATGCCATCACGCCGATTCCCAGGGTGGATGCGAATGCCATTGCGGCAAAGAAGTCGAGTGAAGATTTGAGAATGAGTTGATCTAAACCTTGAGACATGCCATCGCTGACGCTGCCAAGGATTGCAAGTGGGCCGATCACAAATAACAGTGAGGCACTGACGAAGCCTTCGACAAAAGGACTATCACTAGATGCCTTAAAGTTCTTTCTTAGATTCTCGCCAAAGTTCTCAACTCGTTTCTCAATCTTGAGAGCGGTTCCGAGTAGACCTCCGATGAGCATGGATGCCAAAACCAAGAGAAGCGGTGATCCATCCGGAAGTGAATCCTTGAATTCATTTGACCATAGCGGCAAAAGTGCCGAAGTCGCACCCAATAGGGTGATGAGCCCCAGAACATCAGTAATCATCTTTTGCGATTTCTTAGGCAGTCGACCACCTAAGGCGATTCCGATAGCCGCACCTACGATGATGGTGAGTAAATTGATTACTGTTCCGAGGCCTACAAACATTCATCCACTATAGACTGCGCAAGTGAATCTCGCATCCATCATCAAAAGTCTGCGCCCCCATAAAACTGTCCCCATAACGCCATGGACCGCGCAAGGACTTTGGGACCTCACTCCCCTGCGAACTGCGATTCTTTTCTTTGGTTTAGCTATTTTCGGTCTCGGTGATTCATTACTTATCCAGGCTGGAATTGGAAATGCTCCGTGGACTGTATTTGCCGAAGGTCTGACGCTAAAAACTGGGTTGAGTATCGGATGGGCAACTTTCATTATTAGCGTGTCCGTGATGCTGCTCTGGATTCCACTTAATGAACGAGTTGGTTTTGGAACAATCTCGAATATCGTCATCATTGCAGCGTTTATTCAAATCGGAACAATCATCTTCCCGAAGCAAGACAATTTCGCCATCGGAGTTATCTTTGATCTCATTGGAATCGCACTGGTCGGATTAGGCTCTGCCCTCTACATCACCTGTGGCCTAGGACGTGGTCCTCGAGATGGCGCCATGACCGGGATCCACTACAAAACAGGGGTTCGTGTGGGACGCGTACGAATGGGCATTGAGGTCACAGTCTTGATTATCGGCTGGTTCCTCGGAGGCACTGTTGGGCTCGGAACCGCCCTATTTGCCCTCTTTATTGGGCAATCTGTCGCCATTTTTCTTGGTCTTGTTGCGCGTTTAACCCACAAGTACGTCTAAGTACCTACTAGCGTTTAGGCATCCCCCTCGGTCTGTGAGCCGTCATTTCACACGAGGTCGCAAACACCCTCGATAAAAAAATTAGAAAGGTCCATTTATGTTGGATTCCTATTTCAAGATTAAAGAGCGAGGGTCATCGATAGCCCAAGAGGTTAGAGGTGGGCTAGTTACCTTCTTTACAATGGCATATATCGTTGCGCTCAACCCGCTGATCCTTGCCACAACTGATGGCGCTGGAGAATTCATCGGTGGCGGAGATCGAACCAACGCAATCATTATCGTTGCCGCTGGAACTGCACTTATCGCCGGAATTTTGACCATCCTCATGGGAGCTGTCGCGAATTTTCCATTGGCACTTGCTACCGGCCTAGGCTTAAACACCTTTGTCGCTGTTTCAATCGCCAAGAACGCTACCTGGGCGCAGGCCATGGGCTTAGTTCTCATTGAAGGTATTCTCATTCTCATTCTGGTTCTGACCGGATTTAGAATTGCGGTCTTCAAGGCGATTCCAACGGCACTTAAGGTTGCTATCTCGGTGGGTATCGGATTGTTTATCGCCCTCATTGGCCTAGTCGATGCCGGATTCGTGCGACGTACTCCAAATGTGGTGTGGGGAAGCACGAATTCCAAGCCTTCTGCAGTTCCACTAGAACTTGGTGATGGCGGAACACTTGTGGGTTGGCCGATTGTCGTCTTCGCTTTTGGTCTCTTCCTGACCATCATCTTGATGATCAAAAAGATCAAGGGTTCCATTCTCATTGGAATCATCTCTTCAACGGTCCTAGCAATCATCGTAGAATCCCAATTTAAAGTTGGAAATAGCTTCGTCAGTCCTACTGAGTCAAACTCACGAGGATGGGGTTTAAATACTCCTACGCTACCGAAGGACGCATCCGGCTCTCTTAATCTGACAGATGCTCCACGTTTTGATTCACTAGGTTTGGGATTCGATGACATCTTTGGAGCGTTCACCAATCCAAAGACTGGTGCTTTGGCAGCATGCCTTCTTGTCTTCACGCTATTGCTGGCAGACTTCTTCGACACAATGGGAACTATGACTGCGATTGGAAACCAAGCAGGATTGGTTGATAAGAGCGGCAATGTTCAAGGTGCTAATCGCATCCTCGTTGTTGACTCAATAGCTGCCGCCGCTGGTGGAGCTGCTGGTATTTCATCGAACACCAGTTACATTGAATCTGCATCTGGTGTGGGTGAAGGTGCTAGAACTGGCCTTTCCTCAATCGTGACTGGAATTGCGTTCTTGTTGACAACATTCCTAGCGCCGCTCGTGGCAATTATTCCTTACGAGGCTGCAACACCTGCGCTAATCATTGTTGGATTCCTCATGATGGGACAAGTAAAGAACATCGAGTGGGATGACTTGGGAATTGGCATTCCAGCCTTCCTGACCATCATCTTGATGCCATTTAGCTATAACATCTCGGTCGGTATCGGAGCTGGTTTCGTTACCCACGTTGTTATTCGCATAGTTCAGGGACGTCGTAAGGAAGTTCATCCTTTGCTACTTCTTGTCTCTGGTCTCTTCATGATCTACTTCTTATCATCTCCAATTAATGCCTGGATTTAATAAGTAGATTTCCTTAATAGGGCTCGCATCTAAGGATGCGGGCCCTATTTCTTTACAGGGACCAATTGATGGGAGAAACTCCCCGGTGTTGTAGTTCTTGATTGACTTGTGAAAAAGGCTTGGTACCAAAGAACCCGCGATATGCACTAAGCGGACTTGGATGGACACTTTTGATGCTGTGAGTGAAAAGATGTGAAAGCTCCTGTGCGCTCTTTCCCCAGAGAACTCCAAAGGCACCTTGTACCGCTGCAGCTTGAGCAATCGCACCTGTTATTTGCTGCCAACCAATATCCGCGTGTGCATTACTTTCGCCTACCTTCGTTGTGAGAACCCGATTAAGAAGTAGAACACCTTGGTCACGCCATGGAGTGAGATCTCCATTTTTCGGACGCTCGATCCCCAGATCGCTGACTAATTCGGTGAAGATGTTTCTGAGCGATGCTGGCAGCGGCTGCACATCAGGGTTTACCGAGAAAGCCAACCCATGGGCATTACCCCTGGTGGGATAAGGGTCTTGTCCGACAATCACGCATTTGACCGAACTCAAATCCATTTCTAAAGCAGCAAATATTCGATCGTTTCGTGGTGCGATGTCATCGCTGGAGATTGTCTGAAGAATCTTCTCAATCTGAGGAGCTAATGGGTCGAGAAGGCCATTCCAACTAGAGTGCACGGGCAAAAAAACGCGACCCATCGTGACTTACTTCCATCGGCAAATCAAAGACATGAGACATATGTTCAGATGTAATCACTTCGTGAATTGGACCTGAGACGGCCGCTAATCCATCTTTGAGAATGAGAGCATGTGTGGTGCCGGCTGGAATCTCTTCTATGTGATGAGTGACAAGAATCGAAGCTGGAGCTAATGGATCGGATGCGAAGACAGTGAATCTCTTTAAGAGATCCTCGCGCCCACCTAGATCTAATCCAGAGGCTGGCTCATCTAGAAGAAGTAACTCTGGGTCAGCCATGAGTGCTCGGGAGATTTGAACGCGCTTGCGTTCACCCTCACTCAAAGTTCCATATTCTCTATCTGCTAATTCCCGCACCCCAAATGTTGTGAGAAGAGCTACGGCTCTGGATTCATCCCATAGGTCATAGGCCTCATTCCAACGACCAAGAATTGCGTACGCTGCAGTGAGTACTACATCGCGTACTTTCTCATCGGGCGGAATATCTTCTGAGATAAGTGCTCCACATATGCCGATTCGGGTACGAAGTTCCCAGACATCGACCTTGCCGAGCTGCTTATCAAGTAAGAAGACAGTTCCTGATGTAGGAAACATCCTTGTTGCCAATATTTGCAGGAGCGTGGATTTTCCGGCGCCGTTTGGTCCAAGGACCACCCATCGCTCGCCCGGGGCTATCGCAAAATTCAGCGGGCCCAGAATGTTCTTCTGGCCTCTTCGGACAGAGACATCACGTAGCTCTAGAACGCGATTATTACTCATAGGTGACAAAAGATATATCGTCAATCAATGAATCACTCGCAAATTGCGAACGAAGTGAACGTGATTCGCGATAACCTCACCCATATGAGCGCCGAGAAGAGTCACTACACAGGTCTTATTCTCGTATCCGGCGTCGACTCCCCCGGAATCACTCGAGCTCTTTTTGAGACCCTGGCGCCCTTTGCCGTCACCATTTTAGATATCGAACAGGTAGTAATCCGTGAGCGACTTATTCTCACCGCTCTGATCTCACTTAATCCCGATCATGCGCAAGTGATTGAGGCAGACCTCAGTGAATGTGCGCAAGTGTTATCCGTTGACATAGCAACCTCTTTCGGCGCCCAAGAGGGCGCGACAATTGCTGCTAAGACAGGGCTCGTTCACGTTGTGCTTCTCACAACTGAACTACATCCTCGTTCTATTGCCGCGGTAGCCGAAGCAATAACTGCACAAAGTGGGAATATCGAGCGTATTCATCGCACCGCTAGTTATCCGATCACTGCAATCGAATTAACGGTATCCGGTGCCAACACAGCCAAACTTCGGCAATCACTAGCTGCGGTATCGAATGAATTTTCAATTGATATAGCCGTCTCTCCCGGTGGCCTGATGCGCTGGGCTAAGAAATTGGTTGTTTTAGATGTGGACTCAACTCTTATTCAGCAGGAAGTGATTGAACTACTCGCAGCCCATGCTGGCGTCGAGCCACAAGTGCGAGAGATAACCGAACGCGCCATGCGCGGAGAACTAGATTTCAAGCAGAGCCTGGAAGCAAGAGTTGCGCTACTTGCAGGACTTCCGGAGAAGGTAATTTCTGATGTGCGCGAGCAGATAGTTCTTACTCCTGGGGCGCGCACTCTGATTGAAACCTTACATAAGCTTGGACATAACGTAGCTGTTGTCTCAGGTGGCTTTACTGCGGTCATTGAACCAATACTTAAAGATTTGGGTATCGCCCATTACCGAGCCAATACGCTAGAAGTCATCGATGGAAAGCTCACAGGTAAAGTCATCGGAGATGTCATCGATCGCGCCGCAAAAGCCGTTGCCCTTCGTGATTTTGCCAAGATTGTTGGGGTTGAACTAGAGCAGACGATTGCAATCGGTGATGGCGCCAATGATCTGGATATGATTGCAATCGCAGGAATGGGAATAGCATTTAATGCAAAGCCAGCGGTCAAAGCGGCTGCAGATAGCTCTGTCAGCGCACCATACCTAGATTCTGTTCTCTATCTTCTAGGAATCTCGCGGGAAGATATCGAAGAGGCGGGCGCGAGCCGGAAGTAATTACAGTCTGCAGGCATGAATATCAGTAACCAGAATTCCGCGTGCACCCAGTGCCCAAAGTTCATCCATTAAGCGATTGGTATCTTTACGTAGCACCATGGCGCGCACCGCAACCCAATCTGGCTTTTGAAGAGGAGAAATCGTTGGTGACTCCAGACCAGGAGTGATGGCACAAGCCTGATCCACGCTCTTCTTAGGGATGTCATAATCAAGAAGCACGTATTGTCTTGCGGTCACAACGCCTTGCAAACGACGAATAAGAATCTCTAATTCGGCAGCGGCGGCTGGCGCTTTGCCTTTAATCAAGATGGCTTCGGAAACCAAGATTGGATCACCGAAGATAGCTAACCCAGCCTGGCGAAGAGTATTTCCAGTACTGACAACATCGGCTATCAGATCGGCAACTCCTAATCTGATGCTGCTTTCTACCGCACCATCCAGGCGAACGACATCTGCCTTAATCTTCAAATCTGAAAGATGTTTCTGCACCAATCCTGGATAGGCCGTTGCTACGCGCTTACCGCTGATAGATGAAAGAGATAGCTTCTCCTGTGCAGGTCCGGCGAATCTAAATGTTGATCCCCCAAAATCAAGGGGGAGAATTTCTTGCGCATCTGCACCAGAGTCAATAAGCAGATCTCGCCCCGTGATTCCTGCTTCTAACTCACCAGAGCCAACATAGATCGCAATATCGCGTGGGCGAAGATAATAGAACTCAACGCCGTTAGCAGGGTCTATCAGAACCAGATCGCGAGAGTCGGTACGTTGGCGATATCCAGCCTCTTTTAGGATCTCAATCGAGGCATCAGCAAGTGAACCCTTGTTTGGGACAGCTATTCGTAACATGAGACTCCTTGTTTTCCCTTAGAGGTACTTATAAATATCAGTAGGTGTGAGACCCCGGGCGAGCATCATTGTTTGTAGATGGTAAATCAATTGGCTAATTTCCTCGGCTAGAGCCTCATCTGACTCATGTTCAGCTGCTAACCAGACTTCACCAGCCTCTTCCAGGATCTTTTTTCCGATCGTGTGAACTCCGGCATCTACGGCAGCGACAGTCGCCGAACCCTCGGCGCGTTCAGCCAGCTTTTGCGCTAACTCAAGCCAGAGTGAGTCAAATGATTTCATAGCGCTAGTTTACTAGAGAGATTACGCACAAGAGGCCGTATTAGTGAAGTGCGGCTTGTGTGCGCAATTGCTCAACCATCATCGCCGGATCTTGCGCGCTAAAGACTGCGCTGCCGGCTACAAATGTGTCAGCTCCCGCTTCTCGAGCAATCTCGATGGTGGCAAGTGAAATTCCGCCATCAACTTGCAGCCAGATAGGTCTGCTGCCTATCAATTTTCTCGCTTCTTTGACCTTACTCATCATATTTTCCATGAACTTCTGTCCACCGAAGCCAGGTTCGACAGTCATGATAAGAACCATATCGATCAGATCGAAGTACTCTGAATAATCGTTGATAGCGGTATTTGGTTTCAGAGCGATCGAAGCCCGAGCACCGTGGCTCTTAATCTCCTTCAAAGTACTGCGAATGTCAGAAGTGGCCTCGACATGAATAGTAACGCTGGCAGAACCAGCTTCGGCATACTGAATTGCTATCGAATCCACATCTGCAACCATTAAATGCGAATCAACTGGAATTGGGCAGTTCTTAATGATCTCTGTTGCGGCCTGAAAATCAAAGGTCAAATTGGGAACAAAAACGTTGTCCATGATATCCAGGTGAATCAAATCACTTGCCTGCGCAATCTTGGCAATCTCTGAGTCAAGATGTGCAAAATCAGCATTGAGAATACTTGGGGTGATTCGAACTTCATTCGACATGGAAGAAGTTTATCTCCTCTTGCGAAAGAGCGCTAAGAACATCGCATCCGTGCCGTGCTTGCTAGTCCACAGCGAAAGTGACTTATCGCGCGTTGCACCCTCAAGGTTAGAAGGAATAAAAGGCGCGATATCCATTTGCTCTAACTCCGGATGATCTTTAAGTATCCGAAGGACCTCACCTGAGGTCTCGGAAAAATGTGGACTACATGTTGCATATCCAAATACTCCCCCAGGGTTAAGAACTGAGATTGCCGCATCAGACAACTCTCTTTGTAGGACGAGCAAACCTCGCAGGTCTTGCGCAGTTCTTCGCCAACGAACCTCTGGTCTGCGTCGTAGGGCGCCAAGGCCCGTGCAAGGAACATCCGCCAGAATCGCATCGTATGTATATCCGTGTGATGCAATCTCTCTACCATCGCCAACCTGAACTGGAAACTTGCCAATCACGTTTTTAACCAACTTGGCACGCGCCTCAGAAATTTCGTTGGCGGTAAATTCCTGGCCATTCACATTTGCTAGATGAGCAAGTAGGGCCGCCTTTCCACCTGGGCCGGCACATAGATCTAGGAGCGAGGAAGAATCCTTAGTTGCAAGTGAGAAGATGTGTGCGACTAACTGCGATCCTTCATCTTGCACTCCTGCCTTGCGATGTCTAATAACCTCTAGCGTCCCAGGGGCGCCATCGAATCGGGCACCGTAAGGTGAATACTCTGTTGCAACCCCGCCTAAATCAACTAGCTCTGATTGAGTCGAATCCCCCGGCCAGGCGACCAGTGTTGGCATCGCTGGAACATTATTTACTGCAAGTTCTTCTTCCACCCGATCTAAATCTTTGAGTAGATCGAAGTAGGCCGAAACAATCCATTCCGGATGCGAATACCGGATAGCAAGATGCGCAATCGGGTCCGTGATAAATGAAGTGGGTTCAAGCCATTGTTCCAAGGTTTGTGAGCTGACCTTGCGCAGTATTGCATTGACAAAGGAAGCCTTCGATTCACCAATAACTTTTCGGGCGAGTTCAACAGTTGCCGATACGGCGGCATGGGTTGCTACGCGCATCTCAAATAACTGATGAACTCCCATCCGGCAGATATCTACGATGCCAGTGTCCACCTCTGATAATGGACGATCCGATACCTGCTGCAAGATGTAGTCATGTCGTCCTTGAATTCGCAGAGTCCCGTAGAGAAGTTCGGTGACGAAACCCTTGTCTCGCATCTCGAAATTCGAGGCCGACAGGGCTTGTGGCAAGAGCAGATTCGAGTATCCCCCATTGCGATTAACTTCTGTTAGTAAATCAAAGACCAAAACTCTGGGAGCATCGGGTTTAGGTGATTTAAAGGTATCTCTGCGTGGCTTAACCAAAGAGATCACCGGGGATTAAACGTGCCCCATTTGCCCATTGCGAGGAAGGCATTCTGGATTTACCAGACGGTGTGATGTGACCAATTTCTAAAGCAGATGACGCTGTTCCCACATATAACTTCTTGTTTTCAAGAAGGAGAACACCGGGTTCCAATGTAATCTCACTCGCAATGGGAGTATCGATTTTCAAGGTCGTATCTCGGAAATTAGTCCAAGCGCCAGGTTGGGAAGTAAAGGCACGGATTTTATTGGCTATGGTAGTTGCCGGTTGAGTCCAATCTATGCGTCCTTCTTCCTTGCTCAATTTAAGAGCTCTGGTAGCGCTGTGATTCTCTTGTGGCGTGGGCTTCACTCCAGACTTCATGAGTTCTAGCGCGTGAAGAAGTGCCTCCGCTCCTAACTCTGCCAATTCAACGAAGAGTTCATCACTGGTGATATCGGCATCTAGTGCGAATCGATTCTGGGTATAGATCGGTCCGGTATCCATGCCATCATCTAATTTAAAGACAGTGACCCCCGAGACTTTATCTCCGGCTTCAATCGCTCGTTGCACAGGTGCTGCCCCACGCCATCTTGGTAATAGTGAGAAATGCAGATTGAGCGAACCGTAACGAGGTAGCTCGAATACTCGTTGTGGCAATATGACACCGTATCCAATTGTGATCAGGACATCGGTATTCGCTAAATAGGAATCAAAGCTGGCATCTCGCTCTGGTTTGTAAACTTCAATCCCATTCTCAGTTCCCCATCCTGAGACAGCTGATTCGCTGAGGCTTTGACCTCGACCGGATGGTCGATCTGGTGGCGTGATGACACAGAGCAATTCATGATCAGAGGCAAGAAGTGCATCCAGAGACGGAATCGCTACTTCAGGCGTTGCTGCTACCGCGATCCGCAACTAAAGACCCAGTCCACGGTTATCTGACCCGAAGAGACTATGCGGAGATATCTTGATTGTCGGCGATGCTCCAGATTGCCCAGCAAGTCCAAACCAATCGGATTCTCTAATCTCCTTCATCGCTATCTTGCGATCTTCATCTGAGAGTCTGTCAATGAAGAGAATTCCATTTAAATGATCTGTTTCATGCTGGAGTGCTCGAGCTAGAAGTTCTGTGCCTTCGATAGTGACAGGATCGCCATGCATCGTAAATCCTCTTGCAACCGCTCTAAATGCACGAGGGGTTGGAAAGATAAGTTCCGGGAAACTCAAGCATCCCTCATCACCCTCCTGTATCTCCTCACTCAAATCAAGAGTTGGATTGATGAGATGCCCAATAGCTTCATCGACATCCCAGACAAAGACTCGCAGTGGCACACCAATCTGTGGCGCGGCTAGCCCTGCACCAGGTGCATCGAGCATTGTTTCGGTGAGGTCCTTCACAAGCGTTCGCAGCTCTTTATCAAAGTCGATAACTTCCGAAGCCGGTGTGACAAGAACCGGATCTCCGAAGTGACGAATTTGCTTGATAGACATGGCTCAATCTTACCTATCGCGAGAGCGAATATGGATCAATCCGCAGCGTTGCCAACTTCTTCCTTGTTGCACTTCGTCTTCGTTGGAACTCATGCATCAGTAGAACTAGCGCCTCACCGTCCTCAAGTGGAGCAAGTAAGAGAATCCGATGTGTAGAGGTGTTCAGAGTTGATGGTCCAAGAATTCTCGTCGACGCTGGAAGGCGACCTTCATCGCGCGACTTATTTAAGGCTCTGACCAAGGTTGCCGACTCAGTACTATCAATATCAAGTGAGATAGACCTGACGAACGGAGGCAATGAGGCTTCGATGCGCTCTTGCAACTCTCGCCGGGAAATTAGAGATGGTTTCCAGGAAGCAAGGGCGCCCACTATGGGATTTGAGTGATTGATAACTAGCAATGCAGATCCCGAAGAGTTCAATAGCGCAGCGTGGGTAAAGAATATTTCTCGAGCTCGCTCCTGCGCTCTGAGATCTGATTGATTAAGCAATTTTTCACCGTCGAGAATTACAACAGCGGCATACCCATCGGCCGACATGGGAGCTGATCCCGGAGTGGCAATGACAATTCCAAAATTCAGTTGAAAATCATCGACCATCTTCTCGGCCTCACACAGTGTGATTGGAATACCTGGTAGGGCTACTCCGATTTCTTGTGCAAATCGCTCACTCCCACGATTGAGAAGAAACGGCTTAAGCCCGGCACAATACTGACAGACCCACTCGGAATAGACATTTGCACACAAGGAACAAGAGATAGCCGTCGTGGCACTCTTCTTCTCTAGCCGACCACCACATGAACACGTAGAGATATTTCGACAACTACTACAACT